>DATCKH010000138.1:0-2507 GCA_036562425.1 Thermaerobacter sp.
TTGGACAAGTCGCGAGCGCGAGCAGCAGCGGGCTACCGGGCGGACCCGCCCGTCCCGGCTATCGCACCATACGGGAGGAACCAGGGATGCGAACCACCTTTATGGCTCGCCCGCAGGACGTGCAACACGAGTGGTACGTGATCGATGCGACGGGCGTGCCCCTCGGACGGCTCGCCAGCCAGGTCGCCAAGATCCTGCGCGGCAAGCACAAGCCCATCTACACGCCCCACGTGGACACCGGCGATCACGTCATCGTGATCAACGCCGAGAAGGTGCGCCTGACGGGCAACAAGCTCAAGAAAAAGGTCTATTACTGGCATACCGGCTATCCCGGCGGCCTCCGGTCGATCACGGCGGAGCACTTGCTCCAGACGCGCCCCGAGCGGATGATCGAACTGGCGGTGCGGCGCATGTTGCCGCGGAACCGGCTGGGCCGGCGACAGTTCCGGAAGCTGCACGTCTATCGCGGTCCCGAGCACCCGCATGCGGCGCAGCAGCCGAAGCCCTACAAGATTGCCTGGGGATCGGGTAACGACGAGTGAGGTGGAACCCGATGGCAGCACAGACGTCGCAGGTCGTCTACTGGGGAACGGGCCGGCGCAAGGAAGCCGTAGCGCGGGTCCGGCTGATTCCCGGGGAGGGCCGCGTGGTGATCAACGGCCGGCCCTTCGAGGAGTACTTTCCGCTGATCTCCCACCGCGCCCAGATCGAACAGCCGCTGAAGATCACGGGGACCCTGGGCAAGTTTGACGTCCTGGTGCGGGTCGGGGGTGGCGGCATTTCGGGCCAGGCCGGCGCCGTCCGCCACGGCATCGCCCGGGCGCTGGTGAAGGTGGATGAGTCGTACCGAAAGCCGCTCAAGCAGGCCGGCTTGCTGACCCGGGACCCGCGCGTCAAGGAGCGCCGCAAGTACGGCCTCAAGAAGGCCCGCAAGGCGCCCCAGTTCTCCAAGCGCTGACCGGTTGGCGGCGGGCCGCACCGCCGCGCCAAGCGGGACGCCGCACCCCACGGGATGGAGAGAGCAAAGGCAAAGCCCGCGGCCGGAGTCCGGGCCGCGGGCCTGTGTGTTCGCATGTGTGTCCGTGAGCCGTCCGTCGTCTCCTGGTTCTGCGTCGCGTCCGGCTTTGTCCTGATTCCGGGTCCTGATTTGTCCTCCTGATATGTCCTCACTGCTTTGTCCTGATTCTTCGTACCGTCCTTCTTCACGCCTGGGCCAGCACTTCTTCCTCCAGCCAGCGGGTGTGGAAGGCGCCCCGGCGGAAGTCGTCACGGGCCAGGATCTGTTGATACAGCGGAACCGTGGTTTTGATGCCCTCGATGCGGAATTCGCCCAGCGCCCGCTCCATGCGCGCGATGGCCTCTTCCCTGTCCCGCCCCCAGGCGATGAGTTTGGCCACCAGCGAGTCGTAATAGGGCTGCACCACCGATCCGGACCGCACCCCGCTGTCGACACGGATGCCCGGCCCGCCAGGCTCCTCCCAGGCTGTGATGGTGCCCGGCGAGGGGAGGAACCGGTTGGCAGGGTCCTCCGCGTTGATGCGGCACTCCATGGCCCAGCCGTTGAACCGCACGTCCTCCTGGCGGAAGGAGAGCGGCTCGCCGGCGGCGATCCGGATCTGTTCCTTCACCAGGTCGATGCCGGTGATCGCCTCGGTGACGGGGTGTTCCACCTGGATCCGTGTGTTCATCTCGATGAAATAGAAGTTGCCATGCCGGTCCAGGAGGAACTCCACCGTGCCCGCGCCGACGTAGTCCACGGCTGCCGCGGCGCGGAGAGCCGCCTCCGCCATCCGGGCCCGCAGCTCGGGGTCCACGGCGGGTGACGGGGCCTCCTCGATCAACTTCTGCCGCCGGCGCTGGACCGAACACTCGCGCTCGCCCAGGTGGACCACGTGCCCGTGCTTGTCGGCCACCACCTGGATCTCCACGTGGCGCGGTTCCTCCAGGAATTTCTCCACGTACACGTCGCCGTTGCCGAAACTGGCCTCGGCTTCCCGGCGGGCCGCCGCCAGGGCGTCCAGCATCTCATCCCGGTTACGGGCCACCCGGATGCCACGTCCACCTCCGCCGGCCGCGGCCTTGATCAGCACGGGATAGCCGATCTCCTCGGCGATCTCGATGGCTTCCTCATCGGAGGCCACGGTGCCCTCGCTGCCGGGGACCACGGGCACGCCCGCGCGGACCATGGCTTCCCGGGCCCGGGATTTGAGGCCCATGGTTTCGATGGCCTCAGGGGGCGGGCCGATGAACTCGATGCCCCAGGTCTTGCAGACCGCGGCGAAGTGCGCGTTTTCCGCCAGGAAACCGTAACCCGGGTGGATAGCGTCCACCCCGGCCTTGCTGGCCGCCTCGATCAGGCTGGGGATGTGGAGGTAGCTGCGGGTGGCCGGGGCGGGCCCGATGCAGTACGCCTCGTCGGCCAGTGCCACGTGCAGGGAATCCTCGTCGGCTTCCGAAAAGACCGCAACGGTGCGGATGCCCAGCTCGCGACAGGCGCGGATCACCCG
>DATCKH010000140.1:0-6975 GCA_036562425.1 Thermaerobacter sp.
CCTTCTCCGGGAGTCCTTTCCCCGCCTACGCCTTCTCCTCGGACAACTCCGGCAACACCTTGCCCGGGTTGAGAATCCCCCGTGGGTCCAGGACCCGCTTGACCGCTCGCATCCATTCCACGGCCGCACCGTGCTCGGCGACCAGAAAATCCCGCTTGCCCAGCCCCACCCCGTGCTCGCCGGTGCAGGTCCCCCCGCGGGCCAGGGCATAGCGGACGATGGCCTCGCTGGCCCGCCGGGCCCGTTCCACCTCCTGCGGGTCCTCCGGGTCCACGGTGAACAGCACGTGGAAGTTGCCATCGCCGGCATGGGCCACGATGCCCGCCTCGAAACCTGCCGCGTCGATGGTCGCCCGGGCATGGCGGATGGCCTCGGGCAGGACCGAGAGAGGCACGCACACGTCGGTGCTCATCTTCTTCCGGCCCGGGGCGACGGCCGTCACCGCCAGGCCCGCGTGATGGCGCGCCTCCCACAATCGCTCCCGGGCCTGCTCGTCCTGCTCGAAGGCCAGCTCCAGGCAGCCCGCGGCGCCGGCCACGGCGCGGGCCCGCTCCAGGTCCCCCGCAACGGCGGCCTCGGTGCCCGCCAGCTCGATGAAGAGGGTCGGCCGCTCCGGGAAGGCGGTACCCTTGTAGGCGTTGACGGCACGCAACGTGCGCTCGTCCACCAGTTCCAGGCGGGCCACCGCCACCCCGCTGCGGATCAGCTCCACCGCCGCCCGGGCCGCTTCCTCTAGGCCAGGGAACACCGCCCGGCCCGCCGCCACGTGTTCGGGAAGCGGGTAGAGGCGCAGGGTGATCTCGGTGAACACGCCCAGGGTCCCCTCGGACCCGACGAACAGGGCGGTGAGATCGTAACCCGCCGCGGACCTGCGGGCGCTCCCGCCGGTGCGCACGATGGTGCCGTCGGCCAGCACCACCTCGAGCCCGAGGACCTGGTGCTTCATCGCCCCGTACCGGACCGCGTTGGTACCGCTGGCGTTGGTGGCCGCCATGCCCCCGATGGTGGCGTCGGCGCCCGGATCCACCGGGAAGAACAGGCCCTCCCTGCGCAGCCGCTGGTTCAGCCGGGTGCGGGTGACCCCGGGCTGCACCCGCGCCACCATGTCCTCCACCCGCACCTCCAGGATCTCGTCCATCCGGGTCAGGTCGAGGCTGATCCCGCCGCGCACAGGGATCACGTGACCCTCCAGGCTGCTCCCCGCCCCGAAGGGCACCACGGGGATGCCATGTTCATGGGCGAAGCGCAGGATCCGGCTCACTTCGTGCTTGTCCAGGGGGTAAACCACCACGTCCGGCAGGCGCGGCGGGTGATAGGTGAGATCCCGGCCATGCTGCTGGCGGGCGGTACGCCCCGCCGTCACCCGGCGGGGATCGCCGATGAGTTGTCGCAGTTCGGCCACCAGGTCCACGGTCTTCACCCCGGCAGGACCGGCCGCTCCCCGGGGGCCGACCGGTACCCCGGCACTGGGGGACCCCGCTCGAACGGCCGGTGTGCTCCTGGTTCGGCACCCGGACACGGTTCCTCCTGCCCGGGGGCCCCGGTAGCTCCGGGTTACCGGGGCGAGGACGTCCCGGGGGACCGAGGAGGGGCCGGGACCGCCCCGGACGGGATCGGCGCTGCCGGCGCCCGCCGGCCTCAATCACGCCCTCCCGCCGTTCGATAAGACGAACAGGGTATTGGCTGCTTACCTGCCTCCCTGGCCTTTGAATCCCAGCGTTTGCCCAACCATCTTGCCCGTTTTCCGGTGCTCTCGCCCGGTCGGCAGATCGGGGCCGGCCCGGGAGGGCCGGACGACGCCCGGGCTAGGAGGGAACGATCGTTGGTCCGATTACCGCTCGACCTGGTGCCCGCCGGGGCCATCCTGGCACGCACCATCTATGCCGCCTCGGGACAGCCCATCCTCCGGGCAGGCCACCCGCTGACCGGGCCGGTCCTGGAACGATTGCATTCCTTTGATGTCGAGTGGGTGTGGATCGAAGACCCCGCCTTTGCGGGATTGAATCCCAGCGAACCCCTGCAGCCGGCCACGTGGCTGCGGTTGCGCCAGTTGCTGCGGGACATCGCCACTGATCTCAGCGCCGGCCGCCGGGACTGGCTGCCCGCGCCGCGGCGGGCGGCGCTCATGGAGCTGGCGGGGCAGGTCCTGGAAGAGCTCGAGGCCCTCCGGGAGCCCCACCTGCCCTATCCCGCCGGCCGCGACCCGCTGGACCGGTGGGTGGCCGGCACCGTCAACCGCATGGTCCTGGCCACGCGCCTGGCGCTGGCGGGACCGTATCACCGCCACGCCCGGGACTTCGTCCTGGCGGCACTGCTGCAGGATCTGGGCGCCTGGACGCAACCGGGCGGGGCCCCGGCGCCGGCGTGCCACCCCCTGGCCCGGGGCGAGCGGGGCCACGAAGAGGCCGAGAAACACGTGGCGCGGAGCCTGCGTCTCCTGTCGGGCCTGGAGCTGGGCGGACTGGTCCGGGCCCTGGTCGCCCAGCACCACGAGCGTCTCGACGGCAGCGGTTATCCCGAGGGACTGCGGGGCCAGGAGGTGCACCCGGCCGCCCAGCGCATGGGGGCGGCGGTCGCCTTCGCCCTGGCCGTCGAGGGCTGTGCCCACCGCCCGCCCCTCCTCCCCCACGAAGCGTACGAGTGGCTGCTGGCCGAGGCCGGTCACCTGTACGATCGCCAGGTGCTGATTGAGCTGAACCAGGTCCTCTTCCCCTATCCTGTCGGGTCCCTGGTGGAGGTGGACGGGCGCTACTGGGCCGTCGTGGTCGACTGCCAGGGCGCCCGCCGGCTTCGCCCCCGCGTCCGCCTGCTGGCAACGGGCGCCGGCCAGGGGAATGCCGGCCGGGAGATCGATCTCCTGGAACAGCGCACCGGGGCCATCACCGGCTGCATCCTCGACGCGGGTGCCGCCGGCCGTTGCCCTGCCCCGGGATCCGGAGGTGGCCAAGGTTGAGAGCGGACTACATCCGGCCCTTCGTGGCCGCCGCGGTAGACGTGCTCAAACTCGACTTCGGCGTCGACCGGGTCGAGCGGGGTGCCCTCAGGGTCGAGACCAGCTACTACACCACCCAGGAGATCACCGCCATCATCGGCCTCACGGGCGAGATCGAGGGTACCGCCATCTACGGGACGTCCCGGGCCACGGCGCGGCGCATGGTGGAGGCGGTCACGGGCACGCTGCCGCCCGTCTTCGACGAGATGGCCGAAAGCGCCTTTGCCGAGTTCGGCAACGTGGTGTCGGGTCGTGCTTCCACGCTCTTCGAGCAGCAGGGAGTGCGCTGCACCATCTCTCCCCCCACCATCGTCATCGGGCGCGGTGCCATCATCTCCAACGTCGGCATCCGGCGGCTGATCGTACCGCTGCACACGCCCCTGGGCGACCTGCAGCTGGCCGTGGCCGTGCGCGGGCCGGAGGATCGAGAGCACATCCAGGGCCCGCCCGTGACGTGAGTCTCCACGAGGAGGAGTTCACCGATGGCGAGGATCCTCGTCGCCGACGACGCGGCGTTCATGCGGCTCCGCCTGGCCACGCTGCTCACCGAGGCGGGGCACACGGTCCTGGAAGCCAGCAACGGCCAGGAGGCAGTGGAGCAGTACAAGCGGGAGCGACCGGACCTGGTGCTGATGGACATCACCATGCCGGTCATGGATGGCCTGGCTGCCATCGAGGCCATCCGGGCGTTCGATCCCAACGCCCGCATCGTGGTGTGCAGTTCGCTGGGACAGCAGGCCATCGTCCTCCGGGCCATCCAGAGCGGGGCCCGCGACTTCGTCGTCAAGCCCTTTCAGCCCGAGCGGGTGCTGGGCGCGGTGGCCCGGGCCCTGGGCAACTAGACGGGGAGGCGTCGTACCATGCGCGGATTCCGGTTCACCGTCGGGACGAAGATGCAGCTGGTCTTCTGCGGCGTCCTGCTCATGATGGGCACCATCACCTACGGCGGCATCGTCGCCATCAACGATCTCGCCCGGACCAGCGACGAGCTGGATCGCATCGGCCAGTCGCTGGCGCTGACGGAACGGGTCCAGTTCCTGGCGGAGCAACAGGTGTCCGCCGTCTACGGATTCCTGCTCACGGGCGACCCGGCGTACCGCAACCTGTCGGAGGAAGCCGCCCGCGGGCTCGGCTCCGCCCTCGCCGATCTTCGCGGCCAGGTGGTGAGCGGCGAGGGCCGGGCGATGGTGGACGCCGTCGCCGCGGCCGTCAACGGGTACCAGCAGGCCGTGGCCCCCACGATCGCGATCCGTGTCACCGACTCCCAGGAGATCCGCCAGGCCCTCCAGCGCCTGCAGGGCCCCCAGCAGGAGCTGGACGGGGCCCTGGCCCAGCTCGCCGGCAACCGGGCCCGCCGGGCGGAGGAGATCCGCGCCCAGCAGGCGGCCGTCCGCCGGCGGGCCTACCTGCTGATGGGCGTCCCGTCGGCGGTGGTCGCCATCGCCGGCTTGCTCATCTCCTTGAGCTTCACCCGCGGCATCACCCGGGCTCTGCGGCAGGTGGCCACCACCGCCCGGCGGGTGGCCGACGGCGACCTCACCGTGCCCTTCCTGGACGTTCGCAGCCGGGACGAGGTGGGGGACATGGCCCGCGCCTTCAACGACATGCTGCGCGGCCTGCGCCAGCTCTTGGACGCCGTCGGGCAGTCGACTCGCTCCGTCCTGGACGCCGCCCGCGAGCTGACCGATGCTTCCCAGCAGTCGGCGGCGGGCGCGGCCGAGGCGGCCCAGGCGGTGAGCCAGGTGGCCGCCGGGGTCACCGAGCAGGCCCAGGCCTCCGAGGAGGTCCGGCAGACCATCGAGCAACTGCGCCAGACCACGGAGCAGATCGCGGCCGGCGCCCAGCAAACCGCCGGTGAGATCCAGGCCACTTCCGAGCTCCTGGACCGGATGAACCAGGCCGTGGAGGCGGTGGCCGGCAATGCCGAGCGAGCCCGGGGGCGGGCGGAGGAAGCCGGCGCAACCGCCGACCGGGGCGCCGAGGTGGTTCGCCAGACCCTGGACGTGATGGAGGAGATTCGCCGGGCCGTGGGCGCCTCGGCCGAGCGCATCCGCAGCCTGGAAGAGCTGTCGTCCCAGATCGGCGAGATCACCCAGGTGATCTCCGGCATCGCCGAGCAGACGAACCTGCTGGCCCTCAACGCGGCCATCGAGGCCGCCCGCGCCGGGGAGCACGGGCGGGGCTTCGCGGTGGTCGCCGACGAGGTTCGCAAGCTGGCAGAGCGGTCGGCCGTCTCCGCCCGGGAAATCACCGGCCTGATCGAGCGCATCCAGAGCGGAACGGCCGAAGTGGTCAAGGCGATGGAAACCGCCACCGCCGAGGTGGACCGGGGCGGCATCATGGCCAACCAAACCGGCGAGGCCCTGCAACAGATCCTGGCCAGCGTGCGCGGGGTGGTGGAAGACGTGCGGGCCATCTTCGACGCCGCCCACGAGTTGCGGGCCAGCACGGAGCAGGTGGTGCGCGCCTTCGACGCGGTGGCCGCCGTCACCGAGGAGAACACGGCCGCGACGGAGGAAATGGCGGCCGGCGCTTCCCAGGTCGGCCAGTCGGTGGAACGGGTGGCGGCGGTGGCCCAGGAGAACGCGGCGGCCGCGGAACAGGTGTCGGCGGCCATCGAGCAACTCAAGAACGCGGCGGGGCGCGTGGCCGAGTCCGCCGGCGGCCTCACCCGCGTCGCCGGCCAGCTGCAGGAGCAGGTGGCACGCTTCCGGCTGGCGACCGCCGCGGCGGAGGGGGCGGACTGAGATGACGCACCCTGCCGGGGACCGGCAAGGGCAGCGGCAAGAGGAAGGGCACGAGGAACAGCTGGTGCTCTTCCGGCTGGCCGACGAGCACTACGGCCTGGAAATCGGCTGCGTGCGCGAGATCATCGTCTGGCAACCGGTGACCCGGGTGCCGCGGACTCCGCCCTTCATCGAAGGAGTCATCAACCTGCGCGGCCAGATCATTCCCGTCATCGACCTGCGCCGCCGCTTCGGCCTGCCCGAGGCCGGCCGCGACCGTTCCAACCGCATCGTGGTGGTGGAGATCGCCTCCCTGGTGACCGGGCTCGTGGTGGACGCCGTCTCCGAGGTGGTCCGGCTCCCCGCCGGCGCCATCGAGCCGCCCTCGGAGGTCCTGGCGGTGGATACGGCCTTCATCCGCGGCATCGCCCGCACGGACCAGCGGCTGATCATCCTTTTGAACCCCGAGCGGATCCTGGATCACGCGGAGCAGGAAGCCCTGGTGTCCAGTGCCGGCGCCACCACGGGGGCTGCGGCCGCCTCACCGGCGGCGGTGGCAAGCAGGGAAGCCGCCACGGCCGCGGTACCGGCGGCAGGCACGACCCCCCAGGGCACGGCCGCCAGCGGCCCGGCGGTGGCGGGCGCGGCGGCGACCGCGGTGGCGGGTGGCGCGACCGCCGGTGACAAGACGGTGGCGGGCACGACATCGACCGCGGTGCAACAGGATACGACCTTCGGCCCTGCGAGCGGCGACGAGAACGGGGACGAACGGGGGACGAGCTGACGTGACGGCCTGGTCGGAACTGGGAGATGAAGAGCGGCGGCTCTTCGTTGCGGAGAGCGAGGAACTCCTGGACGCTCTGGAGTCCGGCCTGCTTGCCCTGGAACGCGGCGAGGTCGATCCCGGTCTCGTCGACGAGATCTTCCGCGCCGCCCACACCTTGAAGGGATCGGCGGCTACGGCCGGCCTTGAGGGCATGGCCAGGCTCACCCATGCCATGGAAAACCTGCTGGACGAGGTCAGGTCCGGGGGGCGGGCGCCGGACCCGGGCGACGTCGAGCTGCTCCTGGGCGTGGTGGACTGCCTGCGGGAGATGCTGGCAGCCGTCTCCGCCGGCCAGGAGCCGCCCGAGCCGCCCGGCGCCCTGTACGCGGCCCTGGATGCCGCGGCCGCGGGCAGCACAGCCGGCCCGCCGGCCGGCGGGCCGGCCGCGAGGCAGGCCGCAGGGCCGGGCGGGGAACGGGCCACGGCACGGG
>DATCKH010000144.1:0-2917 GCA_036562425.1 Thermaerobacter sp.
CTCCCTGCCCTTCCGCCGCGTTGATTCGTTGCTGACGCCGGCGGAGCGCCAGTTCTTCGAAGTGCTCCAGCAGGCCGTGGCGGGACGCCATCTCATCCTGGCCAAGGTCCGGCTGGCGGACCTCTTCCATATCGAGGCGCAGGGCAAGGACTGGTGGCGAGCCTTCGGCCGCGTCAGCAACAAGCATGTCGATTTCGTCCTGGTCGACCGCTTCACCTGGGCCCCGGAGCTGGTGATCGAACTCGATGACTCCTCGCATCGCCGGCCGCGGCGCCGCCAGCGCGACGCGCTGGTGAACCGGATCTGCGAGGCCGGAGGACTCCCGCTCCTGCGGGTTTCCGTCCGCCGCCGGTGGAACGCGCGGGAGCTAGCGGAGGAGGTCGAGAGTCGTCTCGGTGTCCTGGAGGCCGCCTCGGCGACCGGTGGCGACATGGCTACCGACTAGATTTCACCTGAAATCTAGATTTCCCATGGACTCGCCTGGCGTGGTTGGGCCCGCCAGGCCGCCATGCCCGGCCTCCGTTGCCGCAACACTCACCGCGGGACTCCGTGATCGATGTCATGTGTTTCCTCTCAGGTGATCGAGGTCGTGTGTTGCCTCTATCGAGCCTGTCCGAAAATCCTCTACTGAGCCTGTCGAAAATCCTTCGACAAATATTGCTTGTCCCACGGCAAGAGTCGTCGCTACAATACCCCCCAAAAACGCTGGCATTGTTGACCAGGCTGGCGTGAGGGGGTGCGTGCGGTGGTCGGTGGGATGAGCGGGTCGAAGTGGCGCGCCCGCTTTTGGGCAGCTTTCCTCGCCGCCGTACTGGTGGCTCTCCTCTGCTTGCAAGCCGTGCCGGCGGCATCCCACACTGACGAGCCCGTGGTCAAGGATCCGCCCGTGCACAGGCCCGTAACCTTCGTCCTCCCTTCCACGGACGTAATCCCGAAGATCCTTGAACTCGGGATCGCCATTGAGGCACCGGTCCGGGAAGACCATCCCGGCCAGCTGACCCTCGAGCTGGTGGTCAACGCCGAAGAGCAGCGCCAGCTGGAGAAACTCGGGCTGGTTCCTCTCCAACAAGCCGCCGCGGGCAAGGCGGATGGTTTGCAGCCCGCCAAGGATACGAAGTCGCCCGCGGCAGGCTCCAAGCAGCCGCCAGCCGAGGATGGGGCGGACACATCCGGCGGGTCCGCTGCCGCCGGGCCCACCGCCGGTGAGACCGATGAGGTTCGCATCCTGCGGGCCGAGTTCTTTGAGAACTACGCCGGCAGCTTCCTCTCGATCGAGGCGCGGAGCAGCGCCGGTGACGTCCCGGGCGTCACCCTGGAGGTCTACGACGGTGCCACGGGAGAGCGGATCGGGACGCTGAGCCGATACGTGGACGCCGGCCAGTACATGTACCACCGCCTTCTGGCCAAGGTCGACCGCGTGCCCCAGGTGGTACGAGTGGTCAGCAACCTCGGCGGTTCCGCCGAGCAGGAGGTGACCCCGTGGCCGTCCCAGGAGGCGCGGTTCTCCTTTGACGGCGCTTACCGAACGGGGTTCGTCGATCACTACATGGATCCCACGGAGGTCTACGCCCGCCTGGAAGCGCTGGCCGCTCAGTTCCCGCAACTCAGCGAGATCATCGAACTTCCCTACAAGACCAACGGCTACCGCCGCAAGGCGATGGCGGTGACGGGGACCACGGCCTCGCGGGCCATCGTCTGGTACTCCAAGGCCTGGGGCCATGAAGGCGGCAACGACCTGCGCGTTCATCTCGTCGATCCCGGTGCGCCGGACCGGCCGCTGGAGGTCACCTACGATCCTTCGTCCCACACGGTCCGGGTTTCCCTCGCCACCGACGCGACCGGCCGCGTCGTGTCCACGGCAGGGGATGTCATCGCCGCCGTCAATGCCAACAGCGAATTGCCGGTAACCGCCTTCAACTATCGCGGTGCTACCCCGGACGGCATCGTCGAGCCCGAGTGGCCCGTGCAGCTCAGCGACTTCCTCAACGCTCCCGCCCACGTGTCCCGAGAGCCCTTCACGGTCAAGGCCATCCGTATCGGCAAGCGGCGGGATGGTTCCCGCACCGGCGTCTTCATCTACGCTCAGGAACACGCCCGGGAGTGGGTGACCCCGCTGGTCGCCCTGGAGACGGCGGCCCGCCTCCTGCACAACTACGCCAGCCACAAGCCGACGCGGGAACTGGTGGACAACCTGGACATCTTCATCGTGCCCTCGGTCAATCCGGACGGGGCCCACTATTCCTTCTACGACTACAACATGCAGCGGAAGAACCTGGTCAACCATGGCGGGCCCGAGGTATCGGATCCGGCCCGCCGCAACCAGTGGGGCGTGGACATCAACCGTAACTTCGCGGTGGGTAGCGTCCACGACGGCTATAGCGGCGGCAGCACGGACCCCCTGAGCCAGACCTATGCGGGGCCGGCGCCCCTGTCGGAGCCGGAGGCAAAGAACGAGGTCTGGCTGGTCGAGCGGTTCCCCAACATCAAGTTCGCTATGAACGTGCACAGTTACGGAGGCTACTTCATGTGGGCTCCGGGTGGGTACCGGCTGCCCGGCCGGGTGACGTTGCCCCGGCCCACCCTCGGGCAGGAGACGTACTTCTGGCAGGCCGGAGAACGCATCCTCAGTGCCATCGAGCGCTGGCGGGATACCGTGATCCTGCCCGGCCGGACGGGTCCGGTTGTGGACGTGCTGTACTCCGCAGGGGGCAACTCGGCTGACCACTTCTGGTACAAGCATGGCATCTTCGCCTGGAACTTCGAGGTGGGGGCCGATCGGTTCGAAGGTGGCCGGTGGCAACCGGTGGGCTTCCAGCCGCCGTGGCCCGAGGCCTACGAGCAGGCGATGGAGTTCGCCCACGGGACCATGGAGCTGCTCCGCGTGGCCCTGGACTACCAGAATGACCGGCAGCGACCC
>DATCKH010000150.1:0-11629 GCA_036562425.1 Thermaerobacter sp.
GTCCTGCGGGCGCGGGCGGCCGCCGAGCGGGCCCGCAGGCGCCTGGCGGACCGGCAAGCCAACTGGGATTTCGAGCGGGCGCGGGCGGCCCTCAACCGCGCCCTGAACCGGTTACGCGCGGCCGGGGCCGACATCAGCGACCTCGTGTAGCGCGGGGAGCGCGGCGGCCGCCGCGCTCCCCGCGTGTTGGGGCCCCGTCCTCTGGCAACAGCCCCCTGGAACCAAACGTGGGCCACCCGCGATAAGATACATGGGGGACAGTACGAGGCGGCGGAACGCAACCAGGCGGCGGCCGGTGAGCCCGTGAGGGGCCGTCCCCAGGACGTCGGGCCGCCCGTTGCGGCACGCCGCGCGGGCGGGTTCCCTGGAGGGGGAAGCGGACGTGGAACGGATCGTGGTGCGTGGCGGGCGCCCCCTACAGGGCGAGGTCAGGGTCAGCGGTGCGAAGAACGCGGCCCTGCCGGTTCTCGCGGCCACGCTGCTGGTCGAGGATACATGCGTGCTTTATGACATCCCGCCCCTGGACGACGTGGAGACCATGACGCGGCTGCTCACGGAGCTGGGGGCGCAGGTCGAGGTGGCCGCCGGCGGCGCCCTGACGGTGAGGGCCGCGGGTGAGCTGGCCTGCGAGGCCCCGTACGACCTGGTGCGGCGCATGCGGGCCTCGATCCTGGTCCTGGGTCCACTGCTGGCACGGAAGGGGCGCGCCCGGGCCGCGCTGCCCGGCGGCTGCGCCATCGGCCAGCGCCCCATCGACCTGCACTTGAAGGGATTCGCCGCCCTGGGGGCGGACGTGAACGTGACGGGCGGGCAGGTGGAGGTTTCCGCCCGCGGCCGCCTGCGGGGCGCCTCCATCTACCTGGATGTGCCCAGCGTCGGGGCCACGGAGAACATCATGATGGCCGCCGTCCTGGCCGAGGGTACCACCACCATCGAGAACGCGGCGGAGGAACCGGAGATCGTCGACCTGGCCAACTTCCTCAACACCCTCGGCGCCGACGTGCGGGGGGCGGGGACCCGGGTCATCCAGATCCACGGCGTCCGCGAGCTGCGGGGAGGCACGTACACGGTGATCCCCGACCGCATCGAGGCCGGTACGTTCATGCTGGCGCCCCTGATCGCCGGCGGCACGGTGACCGTGGTGGGCGTCGTGCCCGAGCACGTCAAGTCCCTCACCGCCAAGCTGCGGGAGATGGGCGCCGAGGTGGTGATCGACGGCGACGTGATCACCGTCTCCGCCGCGGGCCGGCCGCGGGCCGTGGACGTCAAGACCCTGCCCTATCCGGGCTTTCCCACCGATCTGCAGGCGCCGATGATGGCCGCGCTGGCCACCGCCGAGGGGACGGCGACCGTGACTGAGACCGTGTTCGAGAACCGCTTCATGCACGTGCCGGAGCTGCGGCGCATGGGGGCGCGGATCCAGATCCAGGGCCAGACCGCCATCGTTACCGGCGTTGAGCGGCTGCAAGGCGCGCCCGTGACGGCCACCGACCTGCGCTCGGGCGCCGCGCTGATCCTGGCTGGACTGGGTGCCGAAGGCGTGACCGAGGTGAGCGGCGTCCATCACATTGACCGTGGCTACGTCGCCATCGAGGAGAAGCTGCGGGGGCTCGGGGCCGATGTCGCCCGCCTGACGGATCAGGAAGAGCCCGTCGCCGCGCCCCTTCTCAGCCGCTAGTCGCTCCGCGGTTCGTCTCGCCACAACCGTTACCCGTGGAGACATGCCCTCCCGGTCGCGCGCATACATTGGGCGTGCGACCAGGGAGGGATTCGTATCGTGGGCATTCCCCTTGTACGCCGGCCGCTGGCCGGCTGGCTTCTGCTGGCCTTCCTGCTGACCGTCATCCTGCCGTTCGTCCTGGTCACGGTCAGGGGCCCGCGGGTGGAGGTGCCGCAACCGCGCCCGGTGCCCCTTGACCCCGGTGAATTGCCCGTGCGCGTGTATATCAAGACGACCGGTCGGGTGGAGACCCTGCCGCTGGAGACGTACCTCACGGGCGTCCTGGCCGCGGAGATGCCCGCCTCCTTCCACAGCGAGGCATTGAAGGCCCAGGCCGTGGCCGCCCGCACCTACACCGTGCGCCAGATGCGGGTCTTTGGCGGGCCTGGATGCAAGGAACACCCCGAGGCCGATGTCTGCGGGGACCCGCAAACGGGCCAGGCCTGGGCTACCCTGGAGCAAAAGCGCCGGGAATGGGGCTGGTTCAACGGCTGGCGGTACGCCCGCAAGATCGAGGAAGCGGTGCGGGCGACCCGAGGCCTGATCCTGGTGTATCAGGGCGCGCCCATCGACGCCGTCTACCACTCCACCTCGGGCGGCCGCACCGAGGACGCCGCGGCCGTGTGGGGCAACGAGGTGCCCTACCTGCGGCCGGTCGCTTCCCCCGACGAGCAGCACTCGCCCCACCTGCGCTCCACCCACCGCCTCACGCTGGCCGACTTCGCCCGCCGGCTCCAGGTGCCCGCGGAGGTGGTGGCCCGGCTGCCCGGCAACCAGTGTTTCGAGGCCGTCGAGACGTCACCGGGCGGCCGGGTGGGCCGGGCCCGCATCGGGAAGGCATCGTTCACGGGTCCCCAGCTGCGCCAGCGACTGGGCCTGCCGTCGACCTGGTTCACGTGCCGGCGGACCGGCGACCGCCTCGAGTTCGAGGTCAGGGGCTGGGGCCACGGCGTGGGCATGTCCCAGTACGGCGCCGACGGCATGGCTCGCAAGGGCAGCACCTTTGAGCAGATCCTCATGCATTACTACCCGGGGACGTCGCTGCGCCCCATCTTCAGCGAATAGGCGGTTTTCCTGCATAAAAGCACCAGCCCTGGTAACACTACCGGCCAGAGGTGGTGCCACATGCAGGATACCCCGCAGAGCGGGCAGAGCCGCCTGCGCGACCGGCTGGCGGGCCTCGCGTCGGTTTTCCGGCGACCCGGCATCCGGTCGCTGGCTGGGTTCGTCGTGCTGGCAGGCGTCTTCCTCGGGTCTTATCTGTACTTCCAGGGGTGGCCGGGGCTGAACGAGCCCAAGCCCGTCGCCCTCGAGAACCGCGACACCGCGGAGGAAGCAGGCCCGGGGCAGGAGGCGGCGCCGAGCACGGCGCCGGAGACAAAGGCCCCCGAGCAGGAGGCCACGGGCACGAGCGCTCCCGCCGAACCGCGGGACAACGTGCCCACGCGCGAAGTGTCGGGCAGCGGCCGGCCGGTCTTCACGTGGCCGGTGGCCGGCGGCAAGACCCTCACGGGATTCGGCTGGCAGTACTCGGAGACCATGGGGGACTGGCGCTGGCACCCGGGCGTGGACCTGAGCGCCGGTAAGGGTGCCACGGTCGCGGCGGCGGCCGACGGCCGCGTGGCCAGCGTCCGGCAGGACGAGGAACGGGGCCTGACGGTCATCATCGAGCACGATGGTGATTACCGCACCGTGTATGCCAGCCTGGCCGAGGCGCGGGTCAAGGTCGGGGACACGGTGCGCCGGGACCAGGTGATCGGCCGCGCCGGCGACTCGGCCCGCGTGGAATTGGGACACGGGGTCCACGTCCACTTCGAGATCTGGCGGGGCGACGAAGCGGTCGATCCCGCGACCGTCATCCGCTGACAGTCCGGGGCAGCGGTTTGCCAGACCCCGCCGGCGGGCCGATATAGCACAGGGATGACCCAGGGGACCCCCCACGGCAGGGGGAGGCTGCGTAAGCCTCCCCCTTGGCCTGTCCGAAGCCGTGCGCAGGTGTGCGGCTCAGGTATGTTTGCCCCACGCCCTCATATAGATGGTAGCAGACCAGGGCGAAGGGGGCAGGTCGGTGAAGGACTACATCTGGAAGCGCGTGGTGGAGGTGAGCACATATATCGCCCGCACGCGCTCCACCGTGCGCGAGGCCGCGAAGGTCTTCGGTGTCTCGAAGAGCACCGTTCACAAAGACGTGACGGAACGCCTGCCCAAGATCGACAGCCAGCTAGCGGCCAAGGTACAGCAGGTTCTCGAGACCAACAAGGCGGAACGGCACTTGCGGGGCGGCGAGGCCACACGGCTGAAATACCTCCAGGAGCAAAAAGCCCAACCCGAGAGACGGGCATCCTCCGAGCCGCCCGTCGGTGCGTGACCGGACGGCCGGTTCGTCCCCGGCAGGTGCAGGCCGGTCCTCACCGCCCGAACCCCGCGGACGCAGGTGAATCATCCCTTGTAGGCCGCCCGATCCTCTCGGGCGGAATTTTTGTCTCCACCACGGCCGGCCTCGCCCGGGCCTCAGCTCCGGTGCGCGCCGGGGGCCTTCCGCCGCGCGCCGCCGCCCTGCCGCCTGTCCAAGAGGAACGGCGACCCCTGGCAAAGAAATCCGCAGGACGACGACGGCTTTCCTACCTTCCAGCACGCAGGAGGCGTCAGGATGGTCGGGTTCGTCCGGGATCTGGGCGTGGATCTGGGTGCCGTCAACACCCTGATTTATGTCGAGGGGCAGGGCGTCGTGCTCAACGAGCCCTCCGTCGTCGCCGTGGACCGGCAGAGCGGCCGCGTGGTGGCGGTCGGATCCGAGGCCCAGCGCATGCTCGGCCGCACACCGGAGCACATCATCGCCACCCGGCCGCTGCGGGGCGGGGTGATCGCCGACTTCACGGCCACCGCCGCCATGCTCAAGGCGTTGCTGGCCCGGGCGATGCCCCACCGCTTCGGCCTGCGCCCGCGGGTCGTGGTCTGCGTGCCGTCGGGCGTGACCAGCGTGGAGCGGCGGGCGGTCATCGAGGCCGCCCAGGCGGCCGGAGCCGGCAAGGTATACCTGCTGGAGGAACCGGTGGCCGCTGCCCTGGGCGCGGGTCTCGACATCCATGAGCCGAGGGGCCACATGGTGGTCGACGTCGGAGGCGGCACCACCGACATCGCCGTGCTGTCCCTGGGGGGCATCGTCCATGCCGTGTCCGCGCGGGTGGGCGGCGACACCTTCGACGAGGCCATCATCCGCCACGTGAAGCAGCGCTACAACGTGCTCATCGGCGAGCGGACGGCGGAAGCGGTCAAGCGGGCCGTGGGCACGGCCGTGCCCGTGCCCGGGGATACCCGTGAGCACGAGGTGCGGGGGCGCGACCTGGTGACCGGCCTGCCGCGGACGCTGCGCCTCACCCCGGCCGAGATCTACCAGGCGCTGGAGGAACCCTTGCTGCAGGTCGCCACGGCCATCCGCGGTGCTCTGGAGCGAGTGCCGCCGGAACTGGCCGCGGACGTCCTGGCGCGGGGCGTCGTGCTCACCGGTGGTGGCTCCCTGCTGGAGGGGATGGACAGGCTGATCACGGACGTGACCGGCCTGGCCGTGATCCGGCCGGAAGAACCGCTGCTCTCCGTGGTGCTGGGCACCGGCAAGGCGCTGAGTATGCTGGACCGGCTGGAGGGCGTGTTGATGGCGGGGTGAAGTGACGCGGCCGGGCACCGGGGACCGGCGGCAGGGAAAGGAAGAAGAACCCCGAAAAAGGAAGAAGAGCCCGAAACAGAGAAGACGTGCCGATAGGCAAGCACGCCCAAGCGCAACGATGCCCGCGGCGTGACGCCTGCGGTACCCGCGAGAAAGGCAAACCCGTCGAAAGGCGGGGGCGCAAAGCCACGGGTCTACAGCCGCCTCGGGCGGCCACGACGGCCGGGCTGCCGAACGGGGAGACGGGCGCGGGCAGAATGGGGCCGCCTCCTCCCACCGGCCGGGGCGGTTTTTGTTGACCCGTATCGGGGGGAGGAAAGGTGCTACGCGGCCTCTACACCGCGGCGAGCGGCATGCTCGTCCGCGTGCTCCAGCAGGAACGCCTCGCCAACGATCTCGCCAACATCAACACCGCCGGCTACAAGGCCGACCGGACCGTGACCGCATCCTTCCCCGAATTGTTGCTGGCCCGCCTGGAGCGGGGCGCCGGTGGCACGGTGGGCACGCTGGGGACCGGCGCTGTGGCGGCTGAGGGCGGCATCGACTTCAGCCCCGGGCCGCTGGTGGAGACGGGGCGGCGCACGGACCTGGCCCTGCAGGGGGCGGGCTTTTTCGTGGTGGCCGGTCCCGGCGGGCCCGCTTACACCCGGGCAGGCCAGTTCCAGGTAGGACCCGATGGCCGGTTGCAGACCCCCGACGGGTGGACCGTCCTGAGTGCGGAAGGGACGCCGATCTTCCCGGGCACCGACGACTTCCGCGTGACTGAGGACGGCCGCGTCCTGGTGAATGACGTGCTCGCCGGCGTCATCGGCCGCGTCACCTTCGCCAACCCGGCCGGCTTGCGGAAGATCGGCGCCAACCTGTTCGTCCCCACGCCGGCTTCCGGCCCGGCCGTGGACGCCGCGACCCCTGTGCGCCAGGGGTACCTGGAGCAGTCCAACGTCGACCCCGCCCGGGCGGTGGTCGAGATGCTGAGCAATTTCCGTGCCTTCGAGGCCGCCCAGAAGGTGCTGCAGGCCCAGGATCAGACCCTGGGCCTGGCCGTCAACGAAGTGGGGCGGGTCGACCGTTGAGGCCACGGCCCTTTGAAGGCGCCCGCCGGGAGGAGGAATGGCCGTGATCGAGCGGGCCATGTGGGCATCGGCATCGGGCATGTGGGCGGCCAGGCTGCAGGTGGACGTGACCGCCCACAACCTGGCCAACGTGAACACGCCGGGCTACAAGGCCGCCCGGGTGGACTTCCAGGACCTGGCCTACGCCGCCTTGCGGGTGCCGGTGGCGCCGGCCGACGCGGCCACCGGCGTGGCCGTGGGCCACGGCGTGAGGGTTGCGGCGACGCCCCGCTTCTGGCACCAGGGGTCGCTGCTGGAGACGGGCGCCACGTGGGACCTGGCCATCGACGGGCCGGGGTTCTTCCGCGTGGAGGACGGTGGCGAGATCCTCTACACCCGGAGCGGCCAGTTCCGGCTCAGCCCGCGCCCCGACGGTAGCTCTGCGGTGGTGGACGCGGCCGGGCGCCCGCTGCTGCTGGCCGACGGGCGCGCCCTGGTCCTGCCGCCGGGAGCGCGGGACCCGGTGGTGTCGCCGGAGGGAGTGGTGACGGTGACGCTGGCCGGCGGGCAGCGGGTCACGGTGGGGACCATCGCCCTGGCGTGGCCGGCCGCCAGCGACGCCCTGGAGGCCAGGGGCGACGGCCTGTTCGCTTACACCGGCACGCCGGACGGCTTGTGGCTGGTGAGCCCGGGGACGGCGGGAGGCGGCCGGATCCGGCAGGGCATGCTGGAGCAGGCCAACGTCTCGTTACCCGATGAGATGGTGCGGCTGCTGGCCGCGCAACGCGCCTACGAGCTCAACGCCCGTGCCATCCGCACCGCCGATGAGATGCTGGGGCTGGTCAACAACCTGCGGGCGTGAACGCCTTCCCCGTACCCCCGCCTGCAGCACGCTTTTGCATCGGCCAATCCCCCCTGATGAGCCCCCGGTACAGGCGGCGGCGGGGGCACGCCGCCCCCGCCGCCGCGCCCCACCGGGGCCAGCCGCTCCGGCTGGCCCGGTTCGAGGAACCCTTGAGTGCGCCCAGTGGGCTCGTGGCTCGGAGCCGATCCGGGTCAGGCCGCTCCACCCCGGGCCCGAGGTCCGGGTGTGGTTTGAGCCTGTCTCTCAACTGATAGATGATATATACTGGTAGCGGAATGCCGGATGACCCGGCAGGTCACGGGCCGTCTGCCCCGGCGCGGTGGGGGACGGCCCGCGGCGACAATCTAAGGAGGGATTTCCGTATGCCCTACGAGTTGCCACCCCTGCCGTATGACTACAACGCCCTCGAACCCCACATTGACGAGCAGACGATGCGGATTCACCACGACCGGCATCACGCTACATATGTGAACAACCTCAACGCGGCCCTGGAGAAGTATCCGGAGTGGCAGAACAAGCCCATCGAGGATCTCTTGCGCCAGATCGAGCAGGTCCCCGCGGACATCCGGACCGCGGTGCGCAACAACGGCGGCGGCCACGCCAACCACACGCTCTTCTGGCAGATCATGGGTCCCAACGGGGGTGGCCAGCCGTCGGGCGCCCTGGCCGACGCCATCAACCAGAAGTTCGGCAGCTTCGAGCAGTTCAAGGAGCAGTTCACCAAGGCGGCGGTCACCCACTTCGGCAGCGGCTGGGCGTGGCTGGTGGTGGACGAGAACGGGGACCTGCAGGTCTACAGCCTGCCTAACCAGGATAGCCCGTACATGAAGAACCACACGCCCATCCTGGGTATCGACGTGTGGGAGCACGCCTACTACCTCAAGTATCAGAACAAGCGGCCCGATTACGTGGCGGCCTGGTGGAACGTTGTCAACTGGGCCGAGGTCGGCAAGCGCTACGAGGCTGCACGCAAGTAACGGGAGGCGGGTGGCTGCCCCGGCCGCGGCCGCAGGGTCCGGGGTGGCTCCGGCAACCCCCGGCTAGAGCCGTAGCACCCGGCTAGAGCCGTAGCAGCGAAGTTGCAACGATCCCGGCCACGAGCTGTGCCAGTGATTGCGGCGACAGGAGGGCGGGGGCCCCAATGGGCCATCCGCCCTCTTTTGTGGTCAGCAACGCCCCGACGCTCCGACGCACGCGGGGCCGCTACCCACCCACCAGCCCGGTGCGGGCCCGGCCAGCGGCCGGCCCGTCCCGCCCGTTCCGATTTCCTCACCCCGGGGTCGCGGCGCAATGGCGGGTGACGGCAGGGACGCCGCTGCCCGCGGCGAAGTAGCGACTGCCACGGAACGCTGACGATCCGATGCGAGGATGGTGACGTCCTTGACTTCCGAGCACAACATGTCCCGCCGGCCCGCCGGGCCAGGCGGCGGGGACGCCCCGCCGGCCGGCGAGGCGCGGTCGCTGGAGATACAGGAGATCCTCCAGATCCTGCCCCACCGCTACCCGTTCCTGCTCGTGGACCGCATCCTGGAGCTCGAACCGGGACGCCGCGCCGTGGGACTCAAGTGCGTTAGCGCCAACGAACCCTTCTTCCAGGGCCACTTCCCCGGGCGCCCCATCATGCCCGGCGTGCTGATCCTGGAAGCCATGGCCCAGGTGGGTGCCGTGGCCGTGCTGGCCGTTCCTGAGAATCGCGGCAAGCTGGCCCTGTTTGCCGGCGCCGACCGCGTTCGCTGGCGGCGGCCGGTGGTTCCCGGGGATCGCTTGCAGCTTGAGGTCGAGATCATCGCGGTGCGCGGGCCCGTGGGCAAGGGCAGGGCCCGGGCCACCGTCGATGGCGAGCTGGCCGCCGAGGCCGAGCTGAGTTTCGCCCTGCGCCCGGCGTGAAGGCCAGGGCGCAGGGGCCACCTCCCAGCGCCGTGGAAGAACCGTTCCCGCCCTGCTGGCATAGGTTGGACCCGAAGTATCGTGGCGTGGCCGCGGCTGTATGCGGCCCGCCCGGTCACCGGGCCGGGCCGCAGGGGTGACCCCGCGGGCGCCCGACGGGGCATCCTGGATAAAGCCTGTGGATATTCCATAACCTACTTGCGGATCCGCATCTACGAGACTCGACGTGTGCGACCTCGGGATGAACGGCTTGGCTCCGTTCTCACGGCCACGCCTGGAGGAGGAGTTGCGTGGATATGTCGGATGCTGTCAAGGACTCGTTTGCCCGCGAAGGTACGGCGGGAGGGCCGGCCCGGGACGCGGGCGCATCGCAGGCGGAGGTGGCCCCCGAGCAACCCGTCACGGACTGTGCCGGTTTGAAGCCGTTGACCCCCGGCACGCGCGTTCGCGGCACCATTACGGGGATTACCGACTACGGGGCGTTCCTGGTCACCGACGACGGGCGCCGCGGCCTGATCCACATCTCGGAGATCACCGACTGGTACGTCGAACGGGCGGAAGATTATTTCTACAAGGGCGAGCGGGTGGAGGTCGAGGTCGTCCACTTCGACGCCAACAGCGGCAAGTATGCGTTCTCGACCCGCCGCCTGGGGGGCAAGCAGCCCTTAGCCAACCGGTATGCCGACCGTTTGCTGGAGTTGCACTACCACGGCACCGGGCGAGCCCGGCCCCGCGGCTATTACCGCGAGCGGCGGGCGAACCGGGGCGAGCGCCGCCCGCACCCCGCAGGTATCGGGAACCGCGGTGGCGGCCACGCCCCCGCAGGCGCCGCGGGAGGCGCCCAGTCCGCATCCGCGGGCGGGGGCGCGGCCAGCCAGGAGGCGGCTGACCTCCTGCGGTTCCTCCGCCGTCACGTGGGCGAGGTCTCCCCAGCCGCCCGTGTGGAACTGGACCGCCTGATCAACACGTACGGCGCCGCGCGGGTGGCCCTGGCGCTGGCGCAGGTGATCGAGAACACCGACCGCTCCCTTCAGGTGGTGGAGGCGGTCGGCAAGCGCCTGGCGGGAAGCTGAGACGGTCTGGATCCCAATTCTCGACGTGCTCGGTGCCGGAGCGGCGTGCTCCGGCACCGTTTTCCGGCACCGTTTTTCTTACGCGCGCCCACGTTCTCCCGGGCCCGTTCCCGGCCCCCTTCGTTCCCGGCCTCGCTCCGTGCGTCGCTGCTTGCCTCGCTCCTCGCTCGCTGCCCCGTTCCTCCGCGCCATGTTCGGCTTCCTTCCTTGCCCCGCTCACTGTCCTGTTTTCCCGCTTGTCACGGGGACCGGTGCGCGGGGCGATGCCGCGGCGAGTCGTTCCCGGCTGGGTCGGACCGGGACGGGCCGGCCTCCCGGCGGGTGGGTCATGTGCGTCCGTGCTCTGTCTATAATGGGAGCGTGACATGAAGGAGGCACCGGATCTTGGACCAGCGGTTGATTGCCCTCGACGTTGACGGGACCCTCCTGGACAGCCGTGGCGAGCTGCGCCCGCGGGTGAGGGACGCGGTGCGGGCCGCCGTCGCCGCCGGTCACATCGTGGTGCTGGCCACGGGCCGGCGGTGGGTGGCCACCCGCCCGCTAGCGCGGGAACTGGGGCTTACCGCGCCCTGCATCGTCCACAACGGTGCGGTGGCCGTGGACCCGGTGACGGACCAGCCCGTGTGGAAGCAGCCGCTACCCCGGGAGTTCCTCCGCCAGGCAGTGCTGCGGGCCCGCGAGCTCGGAGGCTCCCTGTTCTTCCACGACCTGGACCATCCCCACGGCGACCGCATGCTCTATGAACCGGGCGCCCGCCTGCCCAAGGCCTCCTGGTTCTTCGAGGCGGGTCGGCTGACCCAGGAGGTGCCCGACCTTCTGGATTGGCTCGATGTCGGCGCCGTACGCCTGCTCTTCCGGGCAGAGGAGAAGACCGCCGCCGCCTACCGGGTATGGGTCACGGGCACCTGGGGCAACGAGACACGGGTCTTGTACGGGCCGGAACTGGAGGAGAATCTGTACGCGGTCGAGATCGCGGAGGCCGCCGTCTGCAAGGGCTGGGCCGTGGAACGGCTGGCCGCGCAGTTCCACATCCCGGCCGAGCGGGTGGTGGCCATCGGCGACTGGGACAACGACATCGAGATGTTGCAGTTCGCCGGTCTCGGTGTGGCCATGGCCAACGGCTCGCCCGCGGCCCGGGCCGCCGCCCGGCGCGTGACCCTGAGCAACGACGAGGACGGCGTGGCAGTGGTGCTGGAGGAACTGTTGAACGCTTCCTGAGGCGCATTACGGGGCGGGGCCCGGTACGCGGTAGACCGGGACGGTCCCCCGCAACGGGCCGGCCTGAGTCGGGATCTTAAATTGGGACCTGGCGGGGCCTAACGCCCTCCCTCGAGCCCTCCGATATTCCTGGTAGCCGGCGGAAACGTG
>DATCKH010000167.1:0-13277 GCA_036562425.1 Thermaerobacter sp.
CGACCACCTCCAGGCCGGGACCGACGCGCGTCTCGTAGATCCGGTCACCCACGGACCCGACCTCGCGCACTTGGACCTCCATGGATGCATCGCCTCCTCCCGCGCGCGGGCGCGCCCCGCGCCATTGGCGGGCACCGTACCGCTGGCGCTCAGGCCGCGTAGGTTCGCCAGGACCGCTCATGCCGCGCCTCATGCCGCGCCGCGGCCGGCCGTCGCTGGCGGTACCCGGGGCTGTCGCTGCCACTAGGAATACCGCGGCGGGGGGCCGCGGATACTACCGTCCAGGACCAGAAGGAGGGACTCGCCATGCCCGTGACGGACCAGTTCCAGCAGTTCGCGCGGGAACTGTCCCAGCGGGTTCGGGCCGCCCAATCCGCCGGCATGTCCCAGGGCGAGATCAAGGCCCGGGCCCAGGAGATCGGCGACTGGCTGGCGCGCGAGGTGGACCCGCGCACGCCGGAGCAGCGCTTGCTCAAGGAGATGTGGCAGGTCGCCAACCAGCAGGAGCAGGAAGCCATCGCCAGCTCGCTGGTCAAGCTGGTGCAGCGCCAGCCGGGCGTGCACGGTTGACGCCGCGCGCAGCCGCACGACCGCTGGAGAGGAGCCTTGCACCGCGAGCCTCGGGATCCTCGAGGCTCGCGGCCTTCGTGAACCCCCGCGCGGGCGGTGCGGCGCCCGCCCCCTTAACCGGCTTGTGCTTCACACGCCTTGATTCTTCATATGCCCTGATTGTTCATGCACCCATGCCGCAGGAGGCGCGGATGATCAGGCGGGGCGGAAGTCGCTCCGGCTCGGCCCTGCGTTCCCCGGCCGGCGTACCTGCCCGGGCTAGTTCCGCCAGGCGTTGCGCGGCACCCCGGGCCAGCTGGGCCAGTGGCGGCGCCACGGTGGTCAGGCGCGGCCGCAGGGCCCGGGCCAGCAGCCCGTCGCCGTAGCCGACCACGGCCACGTCCCCGGGCACCCGCAGGCCCCGCTTTTCCAACACATCCAGGACGGCAGCCGCCAGGGACTCGGAAGCGGCGAACAGGGCCGTCGGGGGCTCGGCGGCAGCCAGCAATTCCTCGCAGGCCTGCTGGCCGGCGCCGAGCGTGGCCGGTACCTGGCGCACGCGCTCCTCCGGGAGTTCCCGGCCGTTGTGCAGCAGTGCCTGGCGAAAGCCGCGCAACCGCTCGTCGTGGGATGTGGTACCCGGCTCCGGGCCCAGGTAGGCGATCCGCCGGTGCTTGAGGTTCACCAGGTGCTTGCCCGCCAGGTAGCCGGCCCGGTAGTTCTCGACCACGAAAGCATCGAAGCGCGTCGCGGGCAGGTAACGCTCGGCCAGCACGGCGATGCGGCCGGCCAGCTCCCGCGCCAGCGCCTCGCCGGCGCCCCGGGCCGGCACCACCAGGACTGGCTCGCCGGCGGGCAGGGAGCGGATCCACTCCACCTGCACGGCCTCCGACTCGCCCGCGGGCCAGACCGCCACCTGCCTGAAATGATCCCGCAGGGCGCCCGTCAGGGCATCCACCAGCGGCGCCCACTCGGCGCTCACGCCGGGCACCACCACGTGACAGCGCTCCAGGACGCCCTGGCGCGCCTGTTCCTCTTCACCCGGCCGGCGGTTGGACATCGGTCGGTTCGTCCTCCTCCTGTTCCCTTCCCAGGGTAATGTGCCGCCCGTCACCCGGCAAGCCGCACACGCGGCCGGCGCCGGAACCTGGAGGCGCCGGAAGGAGGGCGCCCGCGCGGCCCCGGCAGCACCCGCGCGGTGCCACGGCACCGCGCGCCCGAGAAGGCACCGGGCCGGACCCGGGAGGCCCGGCGGCCACCTGGACGGGCGGAATAATCGCTGACAGCCCCCCATATTCCTGTAGCACGAGAGGAGGGTGGGGGTATGGAGCGACTCAATCGCGTCTGGGCCGTGGTCGCCGTCCTGGTCGTTGCCTTCATGGCGTACAGCGTTGGCGGCTGGCTAAACAGCGTCCAGCAGACCATCGCCACCGTCGACGACCTCACGGTGCGCCTGACGCAGCTGGAGGCACAGCAGGCCGAGATCTCCGCCGCGCTGGCCGGCAGCGGGGAGCTGGCCTCGGCCTGGCCCGATGCCGGCAGCAGCCAGAACGGCTCCGGCCAGCAGGCCGCGGGCGAGGACCAGGACGGCACCTCCCCGGATGAAGACCAGGACGGCAGCGACAGCGGTACCGAACCGGCCCAGCCGCAGGCCAGCGCCGGTAGCGGCAGGACGGCCACCGTCACCACCCAGTACCTGAACGTCCGCGCCGAGCCGACCACCGACTCCACGCGTGTCGGCACCCTGGCGGAGGGCTCCACCGTGCAGGTGCTGGAAGAGCGCGACGGCTGGGCCCGGGTCCGTTACCAGGCCGGGGGCAAGACCTACGAAGGGTGGGTGGACGCCCGCTACCTCAAGCGCTGAACCGCGACTGCCGCGCGTCTCCGGCTCCGCACCGGCCCGCCCGTAACGGCGCTCGCAGCGCGGAAAACGGCCCCGCTCACCGCCGCCTGGCCCGTTCTCGCGCGGCCTCACCCGAGGCCGCTTTTCTCTAGGTCGCCTTCCCCGGCCCGGAAACCCCGGAGCCGCCCTCGCGGGCGGCTCCGCGCCGTGTCCACAGCATGCGGCCTCGTGCGAGATGACCTGGTGATCGGATGATGCCCGCCACCGGCTGGCAGCCCGCCATCGGCTGCTCGCCCGCGCCTGCCCGGGGCTCGCCATCACGCGGCAGGCGCTGCGCTCAGGCTTGTTCCACCGCCGCGGCCAGCGCCGCTTCCACGGTCGCCAGCAGGTCGTGTAACCCGAAGGGCTTCTCCAGAACCCAGCGGACGCCGTAGGCGGCGACGATTTCGTCCACCCCCACACTACCGGTCATCAACACGACCGGGATCGACTGGAGCTGCGGGTCACCCTGCAGCACCTTGAGGACGTCGCCGCCATGCATGCGGGGCATGACCCAGTCCATCAGGATCAAGTGGGGACGAACCCTACGCGCCAGCTCAAGGGCCTGGTGCCCGTCGTCCGCCAGGTGCACCTCATATCCC
The DNA here is from genome assembly GCA_036562425.1 of Thermaerobacter sp. Lineage (GTDB taxonomy): Bacteria > Bacillota > Sulfobacillia > Thermaerobacterales > Thermaerobacteraceae > ZC4RG37. The sequence continues at coordinate 3,034 of DATCKH010000167.1, forward strand.
TGCTCCGCTAGCGCCAGCTGGAGAAAGGCCCGGACCGACGGCACGTCGTCGACCACCAGGATGCGAACACCGGCTCCCGATCTCCGCTGCAAACCCGCACCCCCCTCACCCGGCCCGTCCAACCCAGGCTCCGCTCCGGACCGGGTTGTCTATACGAGTGGGGGATTCACACCCCCCTGCCATTCTCCTGCCCCTTGTCGAAGGGTAGACGATATTCGACATCATGCGGGCTAAAACGACAGGGGCCGGTGCGTAGCACCGGCCCCTGTCGCGACGTTAGCGCGAGTAGAACTCGACGATCAGCGATTCTTCCACGTCAACGGGGATCTCGTCGCGGGCTGGTACGCGCAGCAACGTCCCCTGGAACTTCTCCGGCTCCACGCTGAGGTAGTCGGGCACCCGCTGGGCGTTCTCCAAGCTCTCCTGGATCAGCGGAATGCGCCGGCTCTTCTCGCGCACGGCGATGACGTCACCGGGACGAACCTGGTAAGACGGGCGGTCCACCTTCCTGCCGTTGACCTGGATGTGGCCGTGCACCACCAGCTGGCGCGCCGCCCAGATGGTCGGCGCGAAGCCGAGCCGGTACACCAGGTTGTCCAGCCGGGTCTCCAGCAGCTGGAGCAGGCGCTCACCGGTGTTGCCGCGCGCCCGCTGGGCCCGCTCGAAGTACCGCCGGAACTGGCGCTCGAGAACCCCGTACATGAAGCGCAGCTTCTGCTTCTCCAACAAGCGGCGGCCGTACTCGCTCAGCTTCTGCCGCCGCCCCGGGCCGTGCTGCCCGGGCGGGTACGGGCGCTTGAGCGCCGGGCACTTCGGCGACCCACACAGGGGCCTACCCACACGCCGGCACATGGCGTGCTTCGGGCCCGTGTACCTCGCCATTCAACCAACCTCCCACTGCCAGCAGCCAAGCGCTATTGTAACCCAAGTCGGGCTGGCGTGAAGTAGCGATTTCACGCTCCCCGGAAGGTGGCCTGGTGGCCGCGCAGGCGCTGGGCTTCCTTGTAGATGCACCGGTTCATCACCACGGCCAGGCCGCCCTCGGCGGCGATGCGCGCCGCCTCGGGGCTGACCACGCCCTCCTGCAACCAGAAGACCCGGGCGCCTTTGGCCACCGCCTGCCGCGCCACCTCCGGCGCGTGCTCGGGGGCGCGGAAGACCACCACCACGTCCACGGGTCCCGGCACCGCGGCCAGGTCCGGATAGGCCCGCTCGCCCAGGATCTCCCCGGCCTTCGGGTTCACGGGCACGATGCGGTATCCCATGCGCTGCAGCTTCCTCGCCACCCGGTAGCTGGGCCGCGCCGGATCGGAGGAAAGCCCCACCACGGCGATGACCTGCGGCCGGGTGCCCTCTTCGGACTCCACCTCGGAGCGGCCGCACACCGAGCGGATGACCTGCTCGTCGTTCAGAATCACGCCCGCGGCAGCGTGGTTGGCGACGTCAGCCCCCGCGGCGGCCGCGCCGGGCGAGAGCACACAGGCGCCGCCGGTCTCGCCGTCCGTGCCGGCCGCGACCTCTTCGCCCGCCGGCGTCGCCGGCCCCATGCCCGTGGCGATGCGCAGCGCCCGGTCCAGGTCGGCCCGCAGGTCCTCGAAGCCCTCGATGCCCACCGACAGGCGCACCATGTCGTCGGTGACCCCGGCCGCCAGGCGCTGCTCGGGCGAGAGCTGCTGGTGGGTGGTGGACGCCGGGTGGATGATTAGGGACTTGGTGTCACCGACGTTGGCCAGGTGAGACCAGAGGGCGACGTTGTCGATGAGCTTGCGGCCCGCCTCCATCCCGCCGCGCACGCCGAACACGATCATGGCGCCGTAGCGCCCCCGGCGCAGGTACTTGCGAGCCAGCTCATGGGAGGGATGGTCCGGCAGGCCGGGGTAGGAAACCCATTCCACGGCCGGATGGTCGCGCAGCCACTCGGCCAGCGCCAGAGCGTTCTCGCAGTGGCGCTCCATGCGCACGTGGAGCGTCTCCAGCCCCTGCAGGAACAGCCACGCGTTGAAGGGGCTCAGGCTGGCCCCCACGTCCCGCAGCAGGTGGACGCGCAGCTTCGTGATGTAGGCCAGGGTGCCGAAATCCTTCCAGTACGAGATGCCATGGTAACCGGGGTCCGGTTCGACCAGGCGCGGGAACTTGCCGTTGCCCCAGTCGAAGCGCCCGCTGTCCACCACCACGCCGCCGATGGACGTGCCGTGCCCGCCGATCCACTTGGTGGCGGAATGGACGACGATGTCGGCACCCCACTCGAAGGGCCGGCACAGGTACGGCGTGGCGAAGGTGTTGTCCACGATCAGGGGGATGCCGTGCTCGTGGGCGATCTTCGCCACCGCTTCGATGTCCAGCACGTCCAGCTTGGGATTGCCGATGACCTCGGCGAAGATGCACCGCGTGCGCTCGTTGATGGCACGGCGGAAGTTCTCGGGGTCCGAGGGATCGACGAACCGCACCGTGATCCCGAGGTCGCGGAAGGTGTTGGCGAAGAGCTGGTACGTCCCGCCGTACAGGCTGGAGGAGGCCACGACCTCCTCGCCCGCGCGGGTGATGTTGGTGATGGCCAGGGTGGTCGCCGCCTGGCCGCTGGCCGTGGCGACGGCCGCCACGCCGCCCTCCAGGTAGGCCATGCGCTTCTCGAAGACCTCGGTGGTCGGGTTGCCGATGCGCGTGTAGATGTTACCCGGTTCGTCCAGGTTGAAGAGCTGCGCCGCGTGATCGGTGCTCTGGAACACGAAGGAGGTCGTCTGATAGATGGGGACGGCCCGGGCGCCGGTGGCGGGGTCCGGCGCCTGGCCGGCATGCACGGCCAGCGTCTCGATCTGGTATTCGCGGAACGGATCGTGGCGATCGGCCACAGCTGCTCCCTCCCCGCACGCGCTCGCAGCGCCGTGATGCGTCGCGGCCCGGTCACCTCGACCGACCGGGCCTGCGATCACTGGCAATTAAGAAGAGTCGTTTCGCGAAGCGGGCACGGCTTCCTGCCGCCGTTGCCCTGACCGCCTCCACGCACCGGCGAGAGCCCGGGTTTACGGGTGGCGGTCGCTGCGGATCAGGGCGAACACCTCCTGGCGGCTGGCCACGTTCTCGCGGAACACGCCGCGCACGGCCGACGTGACGGCGTAGGAACCCGGCTTCTGGATCCCGCGCATGGTCATGCACAGGTGCTCGGCCTCGATCACCACCACGACGCCCCGCGGGTTCAGCCGCTGCTCGATGGCGTCGGCGATCTGCACCGTGAGGCGTTCCTGCAACTGGGGACGGCGGGAGGCTACCTCCACGGCCCGCGCCAGCTTGCTGAGCCCGGTGATGCGCCCGTCGCGCGGGAGGTAAGCGACGTGGGCGCGGCCGTGGAAGGGCAGGAGATGGTGCTCGCACATGGAGTAGAAGGGTATGTCCTTGACCAGCACGACCTCGTCGTGGTCGGTGGAGAAGAAGACGTCCAGCTCGTCGGCGGGGTCCCGGCCCAGGCCGCTGAACAGCTCCTGGTAGGCCCGGGCGACGCGGCCCGGCGTGTCCACCAGGCCCTCCCGCCGGGGGTCCTCGCCGATAGCCTCCAGGATCGCCAGGACCGCCCGCTCGATCTGCTGCAGGTCGAATTCCTCCGGACGGCGGGGCATGGACACCGGCTCCTTTCTCCTGGCATCTCGGCCTAACGCCTCCCATTCTACCGGAAGGCCCGTCCACGCCCAAGGAGCCGGGCCCGCCGCCTCACCCGCCATGGATCCGGGCCACGCACCACAAGACGGCCACGCCGCAGGCGGCCTCCACGGCCAGCAGCGCCACCAGCCAGCGCAACCCGGCGGCCTGCGTGGCCTTACCGGCCGGGCGGCGCAACATGCGCGTGACCCCCACGGAGATGGCACCGCCCGTAACCAGCATGCCGAGGGCGCCGGCCATCTTGCCCAGCAGCAGGCGGCCGTAGCCGGTGCCCGGAAGGCGTGCGGGGTCCCAGGGCAGGGCCAGCACGCGGGCGAGGCCGCTGAGGACCACGGCGGCAGCGGCACAAGCGGCCAGGTGGTGGAACCGGCCGATGAGCTCCAGCCACAGCCGGCGCCGCTGTGGCGGCGCCTCGCCGGCCAGCACCGGCGCCACCACCATCAACTGGTAGAGCACGCTGCCGAGCCAGAGCACCGCACCCAGGTCATGGGCCCAGACCCACCATGCCCCTCTCCCCATGCGGGTCGCCCCCCGAGCACGGTACGCGGCGCCCACGCTGGGTAGAACCGGCCCGGTCCCCGCCGCCGGCCCGCTCGCTCACGCGGCCCGCACGCGCCTCGCGGAGGCTCACAACCCTTCGGCCCGGGGCGGCCAGGGATGAACCGTAAGTTCCTCCCGCTCCCCGTAGCGGGCGAGGTCCACGCGCAGTTCGGCGCGCTCCGCCCGCTCTCGTGCCTCGTCCCCGTACCACTCGCGGACGAACTCGTCCACCAGGGGATCGACGTAGACCTCCACGGAGGCGGGTTCCGGAGAGGCGGGCTCCGGACCCGCCGCGGCCGGTGTCGCCTCCAGGGCAACCGTCACCGCCCGGAAGCCGCCCTCGGGGGGCGGCCCCAGGTGAACCTCCGGAGGCAGGTTGGGCGAGCAGCAGCCGCTCACCAGGAAGGCGGTCACCGTCAGGCAGTGCTGGAGTTCCGGCCGTTTCGCCAGTTCCCGCCGCACGAAGGCTGCCGCCGCCGGGGAGAACCGCACCCGCACCACGGCCACCTCCTGTCCGCCCGGCGCGGGTGGCGCCTGGCGCCCGTTCTTCTTGTAGTACAATCAAGTCTGACACGGATTCCGAGCGATTTCAAAGGAGTGTGGCGTGCATGAGCGCGACCCAGGTTCTCGCCCAGCCCGTGGAGATCCCCCGCGACCGCTTCGAGCAAGAGGTGCTGCAGCACAAGGGCCAGGTCCTGGTAGAGCTGTGGAAGCCGGGCGCGCCGACCGGGTTCTTCACCGAGGCCCTGGTGGAACAGGTGCGCCGCCATCCCGAGGTCAAGCTGGTGCGCATCAACGTGGAGGAGTACCGCGACCTCATCGAGGAATACCACAGCCGCCGCGCCATCAACCAGACCTATGATCTCGCCCACGTGCCCGGCGTGGCGCTCTTCCGGAACGGCAAGCTGATCACGACGATGAAGCCCCTCATCGTCAACTCCGACCCCGCCCTCATCGCCTCCAACGTGCGCCGGCAACTGGACGTGTTCCTGGCCAAGTTCGTCCAGGACGTCAAGACCAGCGTGCCCACCGACGAGTCCGATTCCCCGGGGGCCGGACAGCAGGGTGCCGCGGGCGCGGCCGACGACAAGGACGCCAAGATCAAGGCCGCGCTGGAGAAGGCGGCCAAGATCAAGGCCGAGCGGGCCAAGCAGAAGGCGGCGGCCGCCCGGACCGGCGGGGCGGGAGAGGGCAAGGGCGCCGTCGCCGGCGCAACCGGCAGCCAGGCGGCGGCTGCTGCCCCCCAGGCCAGCACCGCGGGTGGCGCCGGCGAGAGCGGCACCCCGGCGGCGGACCCCGCTGGCGCCTCCCAGGCGAAGGCCGGCACCGCCGGGGAGAGCGGCGGGCAGCAGCCCGGCGGGGAGACCGCGGCCCGGGCGGTCGGCAAGCCGGCCCAGCCCCGCGCGACCGCGGAGCAGGGCACCCCGGCAACCCCGGCCGGCGGGAGCTCGGGCGACGGCGGGAAGAAGGAAGCTGACAAGGAATCCTGAAGCAACGGCCCGCCACCCGTGGCGACAGGCGACAGGCCACAGGCGGCGGGCGGCGAGGACAGGCGCGAGCCCGCCGCCCGTGCTGGCCGGCGGCGGGCGGTGAGGACCGGTGCCTGCCGCCCATCGGTGGCAGCCGCCGGGTGCGGGCCACGGCACCCGGCGGCCCGCGGTAGAGAGCAAACGGCCGCACGGTTCCCCGATCTCCGGTCCGTGCGGCCTTATCATTCTGCTCGTCCTGCTTCTGGCGGGCTGCACCGCGAGGGGCATCCCGCCCGCCGGCCGGGTCGCCCGCCGGGGCGGTTTCGTCAGTCGATCCGCTCGTAGGCGGGCAGCGTCAGGAACTCGATGAACTCCTCGCTCAGGGCCACCTGCTCGAAGAGTTCCCGCGCCTCAGCGAACCGGCCGTTGCGGAAGAACTCGTCGCCGACCTCGGCGCGGATCTTCTCCATTTCCTCATCGGCGATGCGCCGCACCAGATCGGCGGTCACCCGCGGCCCTTCCTTGAGACTGGCCCCGTGCCGCACCCACTGCCAGACCTGGGCGCGGGCGATCTCCGCCGTGGCGGCGTCCTCCATCAGGTTGAAGATGGCCGCCGCGCCGTTGCCCCGCAGCCACGAGGCCAGGTACTGGATGCCCACGCTGACGTTGTTGCGCAGGCCGGCCTCGGTGATCTCGCCCCCGGGCACCCGCACGTCCAGCAGGTCGCGCGCCGTCACCTGCACGTCATCCCGCAGGCGCTCGACCTGGTTCGGGCGCTCGCCCAGCACGCCGTCGAAGACCTCCATGGCCACCGGCACCAGGTCCGGGTGGGCCACCCACGTGCCGTCGAAGCCGTCATTGGCCTCGCGGATCTTGTCCTCCCGCACCTTGGCCAGCGCCACCTCATTGACCTTCGGATCCTTGCGGCTGGGGATGAACGCGGCCATGCCGCCGATGGCGTGGGCTCCCCGGCGGTGGCAGGTCTTGACCAGCAACTCCGTATAGGCCCGCATGAACGGCACCGTCATGGTGACCTGGGCGCGGTCGGGCAGCAGGAAGGCCGGGTCGTTGCGGAACTTCTTGATGACGCTGAAGATGTAGTCCCAGCGCCCGGCGTTGAGGCCGGCGGCGTGGTCGCGCAGCTCGTAGAGGATCTCCTCCATCTCGAAGGCGGCCAGGATCGTCTCGATCAGCACGGTGGCCTTGATGGTACCGCGGGGGATGCCCAGCTCGTCCTGGGCGAAGTTGAAGACGTCGTTCCAGAGCCGCGCCTCCAGGTGGCTCTCCAGCTTGGGCAGGTAGAAGTACGGCCCGGACCCCTTTTCGATCAAGCGCCAGGCGTTGTGGAAGAAGTACAGGCCGAAGTCGAAGAGGCTGGCGGACATGGGCTTGCCGTCCACCAGCACGTGCTTCTCTTCCAGGTGCCAGCCCCGCGGCCGCACGACCAGGGTCGCCACCTGCTCCTTCAGCTTGTAGTGCCGGCCGTCGGGGCTGGTGTACTCGATGGTCCCGTTGACAGCGTCCACCAGGTTGATCTGTCCCTGGAGGCAGTTGTCCCAGGTGGGCGTGTTGGCGTCCTCGAAGTCGGCCATGAACACCCGGGCGCCCGAGTTCAGGGCGTTGATCATCATCTTGCGGTCTACCGGCCCGGTGATCTCCACCCGGCGGTCCTGGAGGTCCTTGGGTACCGGCGCCACGCGCCAGTCGTCCTCCCGCACGCGCCGGGTCTCCGCCAGGAAATCCGGCCGGGCCCCGGCGTCCAGTTCCGCCTGCCGCTCCGCCCGGCGGCGCAGCAGGGCCTCGCGCGTGGGGTTGAACTCCCGATGCAGGCGCGCGATGAAGGCAAGGGCCTCGGGAGTGAGGATTTCATCGTAGCGTTCCTTCACCGGCCCGCGAATGTCGATGCCGTCCAGTGCGGCCATGCCCAGACCTCCCTCCACTCTGCCCCGACCCCCACTGTCAACGGCGTTCGCCGCCACGGATGAGATCCCTGCCAGGGCGTACCGGTACGAGCGCCCCTTCGCGGGGCCTGGCCGCCCAATGTGGCCATCCCCGGACACCAAGCACGTTCACACCGGCATACACAGAGGCGGGAGGTGAAAGAGATGACGAAGAAGCCGCATCACGATCATCACGACCACCACGACCACCACGACCATCACAAGGACCACGACCACCACGACTGCCACGATCATCACAAGGACCACGACCATCACGACTGTCACGATCACCGCAAGAAGTGTAAGGACAAGGACCATCACAACCGGCCGCCGTGCCCGCAGGGCTTCCTGTACACCGTCCAGCCCGGCGACACGCTGTTCCTGATCGCCCAGCGGTTCGGGGTCAGCCTGAATTCGCTCATCGCCGCCAACCCCCAGGTCCCGAACCCCAACCTGATCTTCCCGGGCCAGGTTCTCTGCGTGCCCACGGGCTGCCCGACCGGCACCCTGTACACCGTCCAGCCCGGGGACACCATGTTCCTGATCGCCCAGCGGTTCGGGGTCAGCCTGCAGGCCTTGATCAACGCCAACCCGCAGGTCCCCAACCCCAACCTGATCTTCCCGGGCCAGCAGCTCTGCGTGCCCGTGAGCCCGGTCTGAGGAGCAGGACCTCGGGGACACACCGGCCGGAGGAACGGGCCGGGGGCGGCTACATGCCGCCCCCGGCCGCTTTCCATCCCCCAGGGCCCGGGCTCCCGGGACCGTCGCGGCGCCCGCCACCCCCGGGAGCCCCCTCTAGTTGCCGAACGTGGCCACGGCCGCCTGGTAGACGAAGAAGGCGTAGAACAGCGACATGGCCACCAGGACGAGGCGGGACGGCCAGCCAGGCCGCAGTTCCGGCGGCAGCAGCTTGCTGTTGAGCCACGCCACCGACAGGCCGCCGAGCACGAAGGCCACGCCCGCCATGTTGGCCACCAGCAGCACCTGGCCAAGCGGCGTGCCCTTGATGAACAGGAAAGCCAGCCAGAGCGTGATGAGGATGAGGACGAAGTAGTAGATGACGCGGATGTCATTGCGGGCGAGGCGCCGGATGCCCGGGCCGAGGCTCCAGAGCAGGTCCGTCAGGTGCCGCACGACGGCATCGGTGGCCGCCAGCTGCGTGCCCCAGAGGACCCAGAAACCGATCAACAACACCCAGACCCAGCCGAAGCTACCCAGCCGCTCGGCCACCGCCTCGGCCTGGATGGCCGCCACGTCGTACTGGCCCTTCAGTTCCGTCCCCGGCGCGATGAGCCCGACCGCCAGGAGCACGCACAGGTACATCCCCAGGAGGCAGCCCCCGAAGTAGAGGGTCCACTGCTCCCAGCGCGTGTACTTCAGCCACTCGCGGAATCGCCGCAGGCTCTCGGCGGTGATATCGAAGATCTTGCCCGTCTCCGAGACCTCCACCTTGCGCCCGCCGATCAGGGCCGGGATGTAGCCCACCTGGCCGCCCATGCCCCAGCCGCGGTCCCGCATCCAGTTGGAGGCGGCCATATTGAGGACGCCGCCGGTGGCGGCGTAGGCGGCGAAGCCGCTAATGAGCTGCCAGTTGACGCTGCCGCCCTGGCCGGCCTTGGGGAGGAAGCCGAAGTTGAAGAAGCCGGCCGCCACCTTCCCCCACCACTCCAGGGGCACCAGCCACAGGTCGAGGATGACCAGGCTGGTGAAGATGAAGGCTACGGCGAAGGTGGAGACCCGGGCCAGGGTCCGCTCGACCCGGCTGCCGAAGGTGACCACCGCCATGACCAGGATCATGGCCACGATGCCCAGCATGAGCACCAGCTGCTTGTCGGCGGCCAAGGCGTCATTGGGCATCCGCTGCAGCCCCAGGGCCGCCAGCGCCGTGGCCGAGGAGGCCGCCCAGCCGGGGGCCACGGACAGGATGCAGATCAGGAACCACACGGGCCCCCAGAAATAGGGGCCGGGCCACAAGCGCAGGAGCCCCGGCAGAATGGGCTCACCGGTGGCCAGCGTGTAACGCTGGCACTCCAGGTTGAACACGGTCTGCATCACGGTGGCCACGGTGACGATCCAGAGCAGGGCCGGGCCGTACTGGATCACGGCCCGTGGCCCCAGCAACCACTCGCCGCTGCCGATGGAAAGGCTGAGCAGGATGGAGCTGACGCCGATCATGCGGAGGAAGTTCTGGAAGTTGAAGGGCGGTGGTGCGGGCAGCTCGCCCACTTCCATGGCCGGCCCCAGGCCCACGGGCACCGTCCGGAGCCCTGCCTTTCCCATTGCACACCCCTCCCGCTGGTGACGAGGTCTCCCGGCCGGCGCCCCCACCGCGCGGCGGTCGCTGCGCGGGGTCGTTCCTGCCGGGGTCCTTACCCACCCGCGCCGGCGGCGCCCGCGACCGGATCCACAACCTTGCCCGGATTGAGGATCCCGTTGGGATCCAGGGCGCGCTTGATGGCCCGCATCAGGGCCAGGGCGCTGCCGTGCTCGGTGCTGAGATAACGCTTCTTCCCCAGCCCGACGCCGTGCTCTCCGGTGCACGTGCCGCCCCGGACCAGGGCGTACTCCACGATGGCGGCGTTGACCCGTTCCGCCCGGGCCACGTCCTCGGGATCCTGGGGGTCCACCATGAAGGCGGCGTGGT
>DATCKH010000180.1:0-5814 GCA_036562425.1 Thermaerobacter sp.
CGAGAGCTCGTCAGGAGCACAAGACCTCAGTGCCAGGAGGTGAACCGCCATGCGCGGGTCGCGCATACGGTCGGTATTGGCGCTGCTGGTAATGCTGGCCCTGGTCCTGGCCGGGTGCTCCGGACAGCAGACGGAGTCGCCGGCCACGGGTTCGTCCGGACAGGAACAGGAGCAGCAGCAGGTGTCCATTACGTTCTGGACCGCCCCCAATCCCACCCAGGAGAAGTTCTGGCGGGAGATGGCGGACGCTTACATGAAGGAGCACCCCAATGTCAAGATCGAGGTGGCTCCGATCCCCGAGAGCCCGAGTTCGGAAGCCGGGATCCTCACCGCCCTTTCCAGCGGGACGAAGCTGACGGCGTCTGAGAACGTGTTCGTCGGCTTCGGGGCCCAGCTCGCCAACAACAATGCCATTGTCCCGCTGGACACGCTGCCAGGCTTCAACGAGCTGGTCCAGCAGCGGAAGATGGAGGAGCTCATCGAGGGCTGGCGCTTCCCCGATGGCCACATCTACATCTTCCCGCTGTACAGCAACGCCATGCTGTTCGGCTGGCGCATGGACATCCTGAAGGAGCTGGGCTACGACCAGCCGCCGCGGACGTACAGCGAGATCCTCGAGCTGGCGGAGAAGCTGCGGGCCACCTACAAGGACAAGTTCCTGTTGGCGCGCAAGGTGCTGGTCGAGCCGCAGAACTGGTGGGAGCGCTGGTTCGACACCTTCACCCTCTACTACGCCGCCAGCGGCGGGAAGCCGTTCCTGCAGGGGAACCAGGTGGTGGCCGACGAGAAGGCCTTCACCGAAGTGCTGCGGTTCTATGCCGAGCTGGCTAAGCGCGACGCCATCCTGACCCGCGATGCCACGGATCCCTTCGAGACGGGCGTTGCCGTCTGGAACGTCATCGGGCCGTGGACCCTGCCCTACTGGAAAGAAAAGTATCCGGAGCTGAAGGTTGGCGAGCAGGTGGTCTTCACGCCGCCGCCGGTGCCTGACGGCGTCCCCGCGGACCAGGCCACGAAGACCTTCGCCGACGCCAAGGGCGTGGTGATCTACCGCCATGCTTCCGAGGCCGAGCAGCAGGCGGCCTGGGAGTTCATCCGCTGGGTGTTGAGCAATCCGGAGAACGATGCGAAGTGGCTGCAGGAGACCAACCTGCCGCCCGCCCGGGGTGACCTGGCGGAGAACGCGGCCTTCCAGGAGACGCTCTCCAAGACGCCCGGGCTCGAAGACTACGCGCGGGCCGTACCCACCGGCGTCCCGCCCGTGGCCCACGCCAAGTTCGAGGAGATCCATCGCATCATCGGCGAGCAGGCGGTCGCCCCGGTGGTGCGTGGGGAGAAGAGCCCCGAGCAGGCGTGGCAGGATATGAAGCGGGCGCTAGAGGAGGCGGTCCAGTAAGTGGGCCTGCGGCGCTATCACGAGGTACGGGGCTGGCTCTTCGTCGCCCCGTACCTCGTGTATGTTCTCACATTCTTTCTGTTTCCCATGATCTGGTCGCTGCTGCTGGCGTGGACCGACTGGAATCTGATCAGTCCGGTCAAGGAATGGGCCGGGCTGGACAACTTCCGCGAAGCATTGCGGAGCCCGCACGTACATGCCGCCTTCGTCAATACCTACCGGCTGATGGCCGTGTTCGTCCCGGTGGCGCTGGTGTGGTCCCTGGGTCTGGCGCTGCTGCTGGACCGGCTGCCGCGCGGCTCCAACCTCTATTCCGTGGGCTACTTCCTGCCCTACCTGGCCAGCGGTGTGGCCATCGCCCTGGTGACCAAGGGCATCGTCGCCTACAACAGCCCGATCAACGCGTTCCTGCGCGAGAGGCTGGACCTGGACGTGGCCTGGCTGCAGCACCCGACGCTGGCCCTGGTGATCATCGCGCTGCTCATCGCCTGGAAGTTCTCCGGGTACTTCGGGCTCATCCTGCTGGCCGGGCTCCGCGGCATCCCGCGGGAGTTGTATGACGCCGCGGAACTGGACGGGGCTACCGGGTGGCAGAAGTTGCGCTTCATCACCATCCCCATGCTGTACCCGGCGGTCACGTCGGTGCTGATCCTGGCCGTCGCGCTCTGCTTCGGCGTGTTCACCGAGCCTTACATCCTGACGAAGGGCGGCCCCGGAATGGCCACCCACACGTGGCACCTGGAGATCTACAACCAGGCCTTCACCAGCTTCCGGGCGGGTTACGCCTCCGCCGTAGCCATCCTGTCCGCCCTGGCCACCTTCGGCACCATCGGGGTCGTGCGCTGGATCCTGCAGAAGTGGGGGAACCGCTATGACCCGATCTAGGCGGAAGTGGCTGTCGGTGGGCCTGCTCTACGCCACGGCCACGGTGGCGCTGCTGGTCGCCGTGTTCCCGTACGCTTACCTGCTCCTGCAATCCCTGGCCCCCTGGGACCAGGTGGATCGCCGCTGGATCCCCACGTCCCTCTCGCTGCGGTCCTATCTCTGGCTCCTGGCGGGCGGCGAGGCGGCGCTGCCCCGGCCGTGGCTGCGGGCCTTCCTGAACAGCTTCATCGTCTCCCTGGCCGACACCGCCGCCAGCCTGATCGTGGGCATGATGGCCGGTTACGCGCTCTCAAAGCTGCGCTTCCGGGGCGCCAGGGCCGTCTACAACTTCCTCCTGTTTCACATGTTTTACCCGGGGATCTTGCTCCTCGTCCCCACCTTCCTGATCGTCAAGTCGCTGGGGCTCTATAACACCTACTGGGCAATGATCCTGCCCAAGGCCGTCCACCTGTGGGTCATCTTCATGTACACCAACTTCTTCATGCGGGTGCCGCAGGAACTGCTGGACGCGGCCCGGGCCGACGGGGCCAGCGAGTGGACCATCCTGTGGCGTATCGCCGCGCCCCTCACCGGCGGGTTGACCACGATCCTCGGCCTGTTCGTGTTCACGGAACGCTGGGCCGAACTCCTGTGGGATCTCCTGGCCGTGCGGGACGAGCGGCTGATGACGCTGAACGTGCTGCTGGCCAGCATGCAGGGGCCCTACGGAACCTTCCCCGGACCGCTGTACGCGGCCGCGGCGCTGTTGACGCTGCCCATCGTGCTGATATTCCTGGTGTTTAGCCGGCGCTTCCTGGATGGTGTATCATATATCTTTCGCTAGGGCGAGCTCCGCGCCCGGCGTTCACCATCCGGACCACTGGTCGTGGGAGAGGAGGATCTACGCTGAGGCAGGCGACCGCATCGCTGGCCGCCTTGCTGCGCGAACCGGAAACGTACTCCTATACGTACCCGGTGGACGCGCTTGGCCCCGGCTCCTCGCTGGGCAACCCCCTCGTCTTCGTGCGCCTGGATGCCCGCAGCGACGTGGCCGGGGTCTGGGGAGTCGAGCACCAGTATTACCTCGGGCTGTGGCGGTGCCGCGTGTACGTCGACGGCCGGCCCCTGCAGCCCCGGACCACCCGGTTCGCGGCCGCCTACCAGCTCACCCAGCACGCCACCGACGACGTGACGGTGGACCAGGTGGTCTTCGTGCCTTACGACACGGAGCCCCTGCGATCGGTTTTCCTCGCCCTGGTCGGGCGGAATCTGGCCGACGAACCCGTGGAACTGGAAGTCGAATTCGACCTGCGCTTTCCGGCTGTCAGCCACCCGGATTTCATCAAGGAGCCCGACCCCGAACAGCGGGAGAAACCCGTGCAGATCTGGCAGGAAGACCGGCTTCTGATCGCCCGGACGCGGCCGGTCCCCTTCTACCGAGCCTCCCGGGCGAACCCCAACGAGGTGCGCATCCTCCAGTCGCCGGTCACCCCCGAGCGCGTGTGGCTGGGCGCACCGGGGCGGGCACGGCTGTGGTTCCGGCTGCCGCTGGCCGGGGCGGAGCGCCGCGAATGGGTGTGGCAGCTCAGCTTCTCGCCTTTTGGTGAGGACGACGCCCGGGCGGCGCTGGACGCCGACCCCGTGCGGGTCTTCGCGGAGACGCGCGCCGGCCTGGCCCGCCGCCTGGCGCGGTTGCGGGCGATCCTGCCCGAGCCGGCGCTGGAGCGGGCGGTGTACTGGGCCAAGGTCAACACGCTGCGTGTCCAGCACCAGTACCCGGCCGGCTGGGGCTTCACCAACGACCCGCCCCAGGACATCGTGGTGGTACGCGACGTGGCGTGGTACAGCATGGGCTCGGACTGGTTCACGCCCGATTTCTCGCGGGCCATGCAGGAGCTGGTGCTGCAGTACGGCACCGAGCCCTCGGGGAAATTCACCGAGTATCTGCGGGCCTCGCACGTGCCACCGTCGCGGGACGACTACGGGCTCACGCTCAATGACGACACGCCCCTGTTCATCCTGGCCGTGGTCCACCACCTGAAGGCCACGGGGGATCGGGGCTATCTGCAGAACGTCTACCCCATCGTGCGGCGGGCCGCGGAGGCCATCCTGGCCTGCGAGCGGGACGGCCTGATCTACGTGGACGCGCCGGGCACCAACGTGTGGGGGATCGCGTCCTGGCGCAACATCATCCAGGGCTACCGCCTGACCGGGGCGGTGACCGAGATCCAGGCCGAGTGCGCGGCCGCGCTGCGGGCCATGGCCGAGGCGGCCGACGCCGTGGGCGACCGGGAGGGTGCCGACCGCTTCGCGGCGGCCGCCGACCGCCTCATTCGTGCCCTGGACGAGCAACTGGCGGACCGCGCCCGCGGCCGTTACTTGCTGTACCGGGCGCCCGGTGGGGAGGCCCTGGCCGATGAGACGGCGGACCAGGTCTTTCCTCTGCTGTTCGGCGTCGCCAGCCCGGAGATGGCCGAACGGGTGGGCCGGCGCCTGCTCTCGCCTACCTACTGGACGCCCCACGGGTGCCGCACGGTGCCGCGGGACGATCCCAGCTACGACCCGGACTTCGGCCTGCAGCTCATGGGAGGCGTATGGCCGAACCTGACGGCCTGGGTGGCCTACGCCACGCGCCACCTGCAACCCGACATCGTGGCCGAAGCGCTGCGCCGCATCTGGACCATGTCCGAGGTGGAGCGGCCCCGCGACCACGGGCACGTGTGCCCGGGACAGTTCCCCGAGCGGCTGGACGGGGAGCGCCCCATCAGCCGGGGCATGGCCCTGAGCCCGTGGATGCCGCCCACCTACCTGTGGCTGGTCGTGGAGGGCTTGTTCGGCCTCAGCCCGTCCTGGTCCGGCACGCTGCGCGTGGACCCGGCCCTGCCCCGGAACTGGCGCTGGGCGGCGTTGCGCGACCTGCCGTACCACGGCCGGTCCGTCACCCTGGTGCTGCACGAGGGCCGGATCTACAGCACGGCGGATGTGGAGAGCTCCTGGCCGGTGGAACGGTTCGAGGAGGACCTGAGTCACCTGCTGCCCCGGGACGTGCCGGCGGTGCTCCTGCGGCGGCCCGGCGAGGTGCTGCTGTGGATCGCCAGCCACGAGGATCGGGACCTGCACCTGGAGTTGCCGGACCTGGGGCCGGACGTGCCGCGCGAGCTCTCGCTGCACCTGCCGTCCGGCGAGGCCAGCCTCTATCGCTTCCCGGCGGCCTGAAGGCAGACCCCGAGCCCAATCCGGGTGGGATGAGCAGGGGGCCGGCAGAGGACCGCGCCGGCGGGCGCCAGCGGGCGCCGGCAGGCACCGGCAGGGTCCTCTCAGCCGGCCCCCGGCCGTCTCGGGGCCGACCCGGGGCCTGCTCGAGGCCGTACCGGACAGGGACGGGTCCTCCGGCACGACCGGCTCCGGTGTTACCTTCTCCGGGAGTCCTTTCCCCGCCTACGCCTTCTCCTCGGACAACTCCGGCAACACCTTGCCCGGGTTGAGAATCCCCCGTGGGTCCAGGACCCGCTTGACCGCTCGCATCCATTCCACGGCCGCACCGTGCTCGGCGA
>DATCKH010000200.1:0-6183 GCA_036562425.1 Thermaerobacter sp.
CCCGCGAGCTGGTGGGCAAGCTGGCCGATGGCACGACCTACACCTACTGGACCTTCAACGGCCAGGTGCCGGGCCCGCTACTGCGCGTCCGGGTCGGTGACACCGTCGAGCTTCACCTGAAGAACGCGCCCGACAGCACGCAGATTCACTCCATCGACCTGCACGCCGTCAACGGGCCGGGTGGCGGCGCCGTGGCCACCCAGGTGAAGCCCGGTGAGGAAAAGGTCTTTACGTGGAAGGCGCTCAATCCCGGCGTTTACATTTACCACTGTGCGTCGCCGCACATTCCCAGCCACATCGCCAACGGAATGTACGGCCTGATCGTGGTCGAGCCTGAGGGCGGGCTGCCGCCGGTGGACAAGGAGTTCTACATCGTCCAGGGCGAGATTTATGCCAACCTGAAGCCCGGCGAGAAGGGCCACGCCAAGTTCGACTACGAGGCCATGCTGAACGAGGAGCCCAACTATGTGGTCTTCAACGGCACGGCCAATCACTGGGTCGGCGAGCGCGCGCTCAAGGCCAAGGTGGGTGACCGCATCCGCATCTTCGTCGGCAACGGCGGTCCCAACCTGATCTCGTCCTTCCACGTGATCGGTGAGGTGTTCGACAAGGTCCACGACCAGGGCGCCAGCGAGGCGGTCAGCAACGTGCAGACGACGCTGATCCCCGCGGGCGGCGCCGCCTGGGTGGAGTTCACAGTCGACGTGCCGGGCACCTACACGCTGGTGGACCACTCCCTGAGCCGGTCCATCGACAAGGGCGCGCTGGCCCAGATCGTGGTCGAGGGCAAGCCGAACCCGGAGATCTTCGACGCGCCGGAGATGTCGGCAGACGGCCACTGAGCGGCGCTGTGGCACACAACCGATCGTGACGGGCGGAGCCTAGCTGGCGATC
The DNA here is from genome assembly GCA_036562425.1 of Thermaerobacter sp. GTDB lineage: Bacteria > Bacillota > Sulfobacillia > Thermaerobacterales > Thermaerobacteraceae > ZC4RG37. Next base: position 895 of record DATCKH010000200.1, read on the forward strand.
GCGGCGCACGCGGCGGGGCAGCGGAACCCCGGCGTGCGCCGCACGCTTCGGGCCGGGCGCGCGAGGCGCCCGGCCGTGCCCGTTGCGGGGCCGAACACGCGGAGCGCGCATCGAGCGGCGCGCCTGCGTGCGCGAGGACGCGCTGGCGAGACCGCCAGGCGACCGCGAGCCTCTTCGTGAAACTAGCTCCCATGGGTGCCTCCACAGACGAGAGGAGGTCAGGAACTTGTCACAGGATCCTGCCCGCGAAATGCGCTCCCTAACGTCCTCGTCCGGCGACCGCAGCTCGCCGTTCAATTACGACCGCTCACCGGTGGTTACCATCTGGGAGGTGACCCGCGCCTGTGACCTGGTGTGCCGGCACTGCCGCGCTTCGGCCGAGCCGCACCGCCACCCGCTGGAGTTGACCACGGAAGAGGCCGAGTCCCTGATCGACCAGGCGGCGGAACTGGGCACGCGGCTGTTCGTCTTCACCGGCGGCGACCCGCTGAAGCGGCCCGACCTGTACCAGCTCATCCGGCGCGCCGCCGATCGCCGCCTGCACCCGTCGGTGACGCCCAGCGCCACGCCGCTGCTGACGCGCGACAGTATCCTGCGCATGGCCGAGGCGGGCGCCGAGGCCGTCGCCCTGAGCCTGGACGGTGACGAGGCCGAACTGCACGATGCCTTTCGCGGCTGGGAGGGCTCTTTCCGGCGGACGCTGGAGGCGGCGGGCTACGTCCGGGAGGCCGGCCTGCGCCTGCAGATCAACACCACGGTGACCCGCCTGAACTGGCGCCGGCTGGACCGCATCGCGCGGCGGGTGGAGGAACTGGGCGCGCGGCGCTGGAGCGTGTTCTTCCTGGTGCCCACCGGCCGCGGCGCCGTTCTCGAGCCTTTGAGCGCCGAGGAACACGAGCAGGTGTACCACTGGCTGGCCGACCTGCAGCCGCGCGTGCCCTTCGCCATCAAGACCACCGAGGCGCCGGCCTACCGCCGCGTCCTGGCCCAGCGGGGCGCGCCGCCCCGGGCGGCTATCGGCGACGGCAAGGGGTTCTGCTTCATCTCCCACATCGGCGAGGTGTATCCCAGCGGCTTCCTCCCCGTGCCGGCGGGCAACGTGCGGCGCGCGTCCCTGATCGAGCTGTACCGGGAGAGCCCTCTCTTCCGCGCCCTGCGCGATCCCGGGCGCCTCAAGGGCCGTTGCGGGCGTTGCCCCTACCGGGAGATTTGCGGGGGGTCGCGGGCCCGGGCCTACGCCATGACCGGCGACTACCTGGCGGAGGAACCCACCTGCGCCTTCGACCCGGACAGCGCGCCGGCAGGCGTAGAGGCTTCCCCGGCCAGCGCCCACGAGCAGGCGTCGTAAGGAGAAAAAGTAGAAAAATGAATGTAGGGAAGGCGTAGGAGGGAACTGTAGAAAAGGCTTAGGGGCAGGGGATCGAGTCCCTGCCCCTAGGTGCTTGGACTTATTTGCGGGTGCCCTTCAACCGCCCCGGGCCGGGGACGAACCGGGCGTGGCGACCTCGACGCGCTCACCCGCGGCAGCGTCGAAGATCGCCGCCCGTACCTTGCCCGCGAGCTCTGCGAATGCCTGGCCGGCCGGCGTGCCGGGCTCGAACAGCCCGTCCCGCCGCAGGCCCTGCGGCGCGGGTTCGAAGGGGATACGCGCCAGGACCTCCGTCTTGAGAGCTGCCGCCACGGCGTCACCGCCACCCTTGCCCAGCGGGTACTCCCGGTGGCCGCAGTTGGGGCAGGCCCGGTAGGCCATGTTCTCCACGATGCCCAGGACCGTGTGCCCCATCTTGACGGCCATGGCCCCGGCCCGCTCGGCCACCCGGGCGGCGAAGGGGTCGGGGGTGGTTACGATCAGCTGGTAGGTGTGGGGAAACTGCTGCAGGACGTCCAGCGCCATGTCGCCGGTCCCCGGCGGCAGGTCGAGGACGACCACCTCCGGGTCGTTCCACGCCGTGTCCCGCAGGAACTGGCGCAGCGCCTTCCCCAGCATGGGCCCGCGCCAGACCACCGGGCTGTTGTCCCGGACGAAGAACTCCATGGACATCACGTCGACGCCCCGAGCGTGCCCCGGGACGATCTTGCCCTCGCCGTCGAAGGAGGGCGCGCGCTCGAGCCCGATCAGGGCCGGCACGCTGAAGCCGTAGATGTCGCAATCCAGGATGGCCACCCGCAGGCCCTGCCGGGCCAGGGCCACGGCCAGATTGACGCTGACGCTGGACTTGCCCACACCACCCTTGCCGCTGGCCACGGCCACAAACCGCGCCTGGGCGAGGCCCGCGGGCAGCTGTGGCCGTGCGGGCTGCGCAGCCGGCGCGCCCGCCGCTGGCCGCCGTGCCTGTTGCGGCCGGGGCCGGGGCAGGATGCGCACCGAGGCTACGCCCGGCATGGCGGCCACCCGCTGGCGGATGGTGTCCAGAGCCTCTGCGGGCGGCGAGCCACCATCCCAGCTGTCGTCGATGAGGATGGCCACGTGGGCCCGATCGCCGTGCATCTCCACCAGCACGTCCTGAACGCGTCCCGTGGCCAGGGGATTGCTGCCGTCGGGCAGGCGCAGGGTCGCCAGTTCCTGGAGGATGTCGGTCTTTTTCATCGGTCGCTCCCTCGCCGTGGTTCGCGCGCGTCAACACGCGGGGCGCCTGGCGACGCGCCCGGCGCCCGGTTGGAGTCCCGTTCTTCCCACCGGTAACAAGCACAGCGAGATGCGCCGGCGCCCGGCGAGAGGGGGTACCGGGGGCTGGGAGGGAATGGCGTCCAGGGCGATGATGAGCGGAGCCGGGAACCGGCCCGCGGCCGTGCCGCCGTGGCAGCCGGGTTCCCATGCGGCGAGAGACCCGGACACGATCCGGCACCCCCTCCGATCCCGGGCCGCAGGAAACAGCGGCGCACCTCTATCTGCACCGTAACGGCGCCAGCCGCGCCGGCGCTGTGATACGGGTCACAGGGCGGGCCGGCGCGGCGTTCCGCGTCCCGGCTTCCCGCCAGCGGCCGCCCCTCACCTCGCGCTCATGATCCCCTCAGGGAACGCTTATCTTGCGCGGGTAATGTGAAATGACAGCACCCGCGTGCTCCACGGCACGCCGGTGCGCCGGAAGGAGGTGGGCCCATGTCCATGTTCCCCGCCACGCGGCGATTCCTCCCCCGCTTCCTCCTCGTCGCCGCGTCGATCGTCACCGTCGCGCTGGCGGCGGCCTGCGGGGCCGGGGGAGGGCCGGCGAGGGGCCATGGTGCCGAGCCGCCAGGCGAAGGGGGCCAGCTCCGGGTCGATGTGCGGCGCGATTATGAGGCCGGTGGACTCGTCATCAGCGTGCACGGGATCACGGTTCGACCCGACCGTGTCCTGGTGGACATGACGGTCCGCAACCTCTCCCAGGGACCGCGGGCGCTGCTGCTGGGCGGGTGCGGGCCTTCCCAGGGAGCCGTCTCGACGAAGCAGCACCGGTATGAGATGTATTATCGTAACAGCACGGGTGACGATTTGACGCGCGGGATCGCGCCGGGCGCCACGAAGAGCACGCAAGTCACCCTCATGTTCAAGTCGGGTGAGATCCCCAATCCCGCCGAAGCCACCCAGGTCGAGTTTCATCCGGGATACATCCTGGATCCGGCCACGGGCCAGCTGGAATACGCGGAGATCGAGATCCCGCTCCGGCCGTAGGGGCCATCCTGAAACAGGCCGCCACGGGGCCGGGCCGTGGTTCTGCCGGAGGAACCCGGTCAGGCCCGGTGGGGTGCTGGCGTGCTGGGCCGCCTCCGAGGTCGCAAGCGCCATGGGCGCCGCGGAGCCGTGCTGCGGTTGACACGGTAGAGCGCGCGCGGGTAACCTTAGACCAGAACCAAATAAGGATGGATTCGTAAAAAACCACGGGGCCACGGCCCGGAGGTGAGCTGGGTGGCCAAGGAGCTTGTCGACCTTGGGCGGGAATACAAGTACGGCTTCCGCGACCCGGAGAACTACGTCTTCAAGTCGCCCAAGGGCCTGACACGCGAGATCGTCGAGAGCATCTCCTACCATAAGAACGAGCCGGACTGGATGCGCGAGATCCGGCTGCACGCCTTCGAGGTCTTCCAGAAGAAGCCGATGCCCAGTTGGGGACCCGATCTGTCCGGCCTCCGCTTCGAGGACATCCACTACTACGTCAAGCCCACCGAGCGCCAGGGGCGCAGCTGGGATGAGGTGCCCGAGTACATCAAGCGCACCTTCGACCGGCTGGGGATCCCCGAGGCGGAGCGAAAGTTCCTGGCGGGCGTCAGCGCGCAGTACGAGTCGGAGGTCGTCTACCACAGCATCCGGGAGGATCTCGAGAAGCAGGGCGTGATCTTCTGCGACACCGACACCGCCGTGCGCGAGTACCCGGACCTGGTTCGCGAGTACTTCGGGACCGTGGTGCCGGCGGAGGACAACAAGTTCGCCGCGCTGAACACGGCGGTCTGGTCGGGCGGCAGCTTCATCTACGTGCCGCCGGGCGTTCGCGTGGAGATCCCGTTGCAGGCGTACTTCCGCATCAACGCCCAGAACATGGGCCAGTTCGAGCGGACGCTGATCATCGTGGACGAGGGCGCCTTCGTCCATTACGTGGAGGGTTGCACGGCGCCCATCTACTCCACCGACTCCCTGCACTCGGCGGTGGTGGAGATCATCGTCAAGAAGGGCGGCCGCTGCCGCTACACCACGATCCAGAACTGGTCCCACAACGTCTACAACCTGGTGACCAAGCGGGCCGTGGCCTACGAAGAGGCGACCATGGAGTGGGTCGACGGCAACATCGGCTCGAAGGTCACCATGAAGTACCCCAGCGTGTACCTGCTGGGTCGCGGCGCCAAGGCCGACATCCTCTCCATCGCCTTCGCCGGCCGCGGCCAGCATCAGGACGCCGGCAGCAAGGTGATCCACGTGGCCCCGGACACCTCCTCCACCGTGGTGTCCAAGGGCATCTGCAAGGACGGCGGCATCCAGACCTACCGCGGCCTGGTGCAGGTGCACGAGGGGGCGGAGCGGGCCAAGGTCAACGTCCAGTGCGACGCGCTGATCCTGGACCCGTACTCCAAGACCGACACCTTCCCCTACATCGAGATCAACGAGGACAGCGTCACCATCCAGCACGAGGCGACGGTGTCCAAGGTCAGCGAGGAGCAGCTCTTCTACCTGATGAGCCGCGGCATCGACGAGCAGACGGCGACGACGATGATCGTCAGCGGCTTCATCGAGCCCTTCACCAAGGAGCTGCCGATGGAGTACGCCATCGAGATGAACCGGCTGATCCAGCTGGAGATGGAGGGCTCGGTCGGCTGATC
>DATCKH010000205.1:0-28682 GCA_036562425.1 Thermaerobacter sp.
GCGCTACCCGTTTGTCGACGGCGACGGCGCCATCGTCGTGGCCACGACGCGGCCGGAGACCATGCTGGGCGACACGGCGGTGGCGGTGCACCCCGACGACGAGCGGTATCGCGGCGCCATCGGCCGGCGCGTGCGGCTGCCACTGGTGGGCCGGGAGATCCCGGTGATCGCCGACGCCTATGTGGACCCCGAGTTCGGTACCGGCGCCGTGAAGGTGACGCCGGCCCATGATCCCAACGACTTCGAGATGGGCCGCCGCCACGGCCTGCCCCGGGTGCGGGTCATCGACGAGCACGGCCGCATGACCGCCGAGGCCGGGGAGCGGTACGCGGGCCTGGACCGGTTCGAGGCGCGCAAGCGCGTGGTGGCCGATCTGGAGGCGGGCGGGTTCCTCCTCAAGGTGGAGCCTCATACCCACGCCGTCGGGCACTGCTACCGGTGCGGCACCGTCATCGAGCCCCTGGTGTCGCGCCAGTGGTTCATCCGCATGAAGCCGCTGGCGGAACCGGCCATCGAGGCCGTCCGGTCCGGGCGCATCCGCATCGTGCCCGAGCGGTTTACCCGCGTCTACTTGAACTGGATGGAGAACATCCGCGACTGGTGCATCTCGCGGCAGATCTGGTGGGGCCACCGGATCCCCGCCTGGTACTGCCAGGACTGCGGGGAGACGGTGGTCAGCCGGGAGGACCCCGACCGCTGCCCCCGCTGCGGCGGCGCGTTGCAGCAGGACGAGGACGTCCTGGACACCTGGTTCAGCTCGGCGCTGTGGCCCTTCTCCACCCTGGGCTGGCCCGACACCGCGGCGCCCGACCTGCGGCGCTTCTACCCCACCTCGGTGCTGGTCACCGGGTACGACATCCTGTTCTTCTGGGTGGCGCGCATGATCATGATGGGCCTCGAGTTTATGGGCGAGGTGCCCTTCCGCACGGTGCTGCTCCACGGGCTGGTGCGCGACGCCCAGGGGCAGAAGATGTCGAAATCGCGCGGGAACGTCGTCGACCCGCTGGCGGTGATCGACAAGTACGGCGCCGACGCGCTGCGCTTCACCCTGGTGACCGGCCTGGCGCCGGGCAACGACGCCCGCTTCTCCTGGGAGAAGGCCGAGTCCAGCCGCAACTTCGCCAACAAGCTGTGGAACGCGGCGCGCTTCGTCCTGATGAACCTGGACGGATTCGACCCGGGGCGCGGCGCACCCGCCCGGGAGAACGCCGCCGACCGCTGGATCCTGCACCGGTTGAACCACGTGACGGCCGAGGTCACCCGCTTGCTGGAGGCCTTCGAGCTGGGCGAAGCGGCCCGCGCCCTGTACAACTTCATCTGGGGCGAGTTCTGCGACTGGTACATCGAGCTGGTGAAGCCCCGCCTGGCTGCCGGGGACGAAGGCGGTGACGCCGAGGACCGGTACGCCGCCCAGTACACACTCTGGCAGGTTCTGGAGCAGACCCTGCGCCTGCTGCATCCCTTCATGCCCTTCATCAGCGAGGCCATCTGGCAGCGGCTGCCGCGGCCGGCGGGGGCGGGCGAGTCCATCGTGCGGGCGCCCTGGCCGCACCCGCGGCCGGAGTGGGCGGGCGACCCCGATGCCATGGCCCGGTTCGAGCGGGTGTTGGAAGCCATCCACGGCATCCGCAGCCTGCGCGCCGAGTTCCGGGTGCCGGCGGGGCGGCGCGCGCGGGCCATCGTCTACGCGGAGGAACCGGCCCAGGCCGCTGCCTTCGAGGAGCAGCGGGAGGCCATCCAGCGGCTGGCCGCGGTGGACCCGCTGGAGATCCACGTGGGGACCGGCCAGCGCCCGCCCCAGGCCGCGGCCCACGTGGGTGCGGGCGTGGTGGTCTACGTGCCCCTGGCGGGGCTCATCGACCTCGAGGCTGAGCGCCGGCGGCTGGAGAAGGAGCTCCGGGAGGTGGCCGCCGCCCTGGAGCGGGTGCGGGCGAAGCTGGCCAACCCGGGCTTCCGCGAGAAGGCGCCGGCGGAGGTCGTGGAGCGCGAGCGGCAGCGGGCCGACGAGCTAGCCGCCAAGCAGGCGCTTCTGGAGCAGCGGTTGCGCGACCTGGCCTGACGCTCGCCGGGATCGGGGCCGGGACCGGGATGGCGGAGGGCGGCGGGCGGCCGGTGGGAACCGGCCGCCCGCCGCGTACTGTGCCCGGAGCCGGGAGATCGGGAATCGCCCCGTGGTGCCGTCCGCTGGGGACGGCGGCCGCCAGGTGGCGGCCCCCTCCGGCTGGGCCGGCCGGCCATTCGACGGGCGTATGGGCTGACCGCGGGCCCATAAAAGTAGCTAAGAGTAGCTTGATCTTGATGACTGTTTATGGAAAAATATAGAGATCGGGGCCAGGCCGCTCGTGTGGCTGGAGCCGGGGCGCGGGGGAGCGACACGGGAGGCAAGGATTCGCCAATGCGGAGCCGAATTAGTGGGGGCGAAAGGACGGAATTGCATGAAACGAGGCAACATGAATCCCTGGCTGGCCGTGGTGGCCATTCTCGTGGGCAACGCGGCCGGCAACGTCGTCGCAACGGCATGGCTGGGCTCCAGGATAGACTGGCTGACACGAGCCCTGGGCCCCTCCCTGGCGCCGGTCACGCTGAAGGTGCCGTACCTGGGGTCCTTAACGTTTGGGTTCGACCTGCAGGTCACCGCCGCGGGCCTGCTGGGAATCGCCCTCGTGCTCATCTGGCTGCGGCGTCACTAAGGGCACGGCGGGTGGCCGGGAGGGCCCTGCGGGCCGGTCGCGGGGCGGCGATCGCGGCGGGAAGGACGGTGCAGGAGCCGTGCACGTGAGGCACGAGGAGCGGCCGCTGCCGCTACTGGTGCTCGCTTCCGCCTCGCCGCGGCGGGTGGCCTTGCTGGAGATGCTCGGGCTGCCCTTCGTCCAGCGGCCGTCGACTGCCGAGGCGCCGCTGGTCGATGGGGCTGTGGACCCGTCGGCCTGGACCCGGCAACAGGCCCTGGCCAAGGCGCGGGATGTCGCGGCGACCCTGACGTCCGGGCTGGTCATCGGCGCCGATACGGTGGTCGTCCTGGACGGGCAGGTCTTCGGCAAGCCGCGTGACCGGGAGCACGCCGCGTGGATGCTGGCCCGGTTGAGCGGGCGCCGGCACGAAGTGGTCACGGGCGTGGCGGTGGTGGACGCCGCCAGCGGCCGGGCCGAGGTGGCCTCCACCATTACCCACGTCTGGATGCGGCCACTCTCGCAGCGGGAGATCGACGCCTACATCGCTACGGGCGAGCCGATGGACAAGGCCGGCGCCTATGCCATCCAGGGTCTGGGTGCCACTCTTGTCCCGCGCATTGAGGGGTGTTACTTTAACGTCGTTGGTTTGCCTCTCTCGTTGCTCGCCGACCTGCTGGCCCGCTTCGGCATCCATGTGTTGAACGGGCACCGCCGGGAGGTGCGGGCGTGAGCGGGGCGCGGCGAGCGGCGCCGCGGGTCAAGGACCTGCCGCCCGCCGAGCGCCCGCGGGAGCGCTTGCTGGCTGGTGGGGCCGGCGGGCTGTCCAATGCAGACTTAATCGCGATCTTGATCGGTTCAGGTTCCGGACGCGGAGGCGAATCCGCCTTAGACCTGGCTCGCCGCCTCCTGGCCATGGCAGCGGGCGGCGACAACGCCGGGGACGGCGGAGGCGACGCGGCCGGCCTGCGCTGGCTGGCCTCCGCCCGGGCCGAAGAACTTTGCCGAGTGCCGGGTATCGGCCCCGCCAAGGCGGCGCAACTGGTGGCGGCAGCCGAGCTCGGGCGGCGCATGGCCGCCGCCCGGCTGGCCCGGCCGCGGGTCCGGTGCCCGGAGGACGTCAGCCAGCTCCTCCTGCCGGGCCTGCGCGACCTGGACAGGGAACATTTTTATGTAGTCTTGCTGAACACCAGGCATTATGTCTTGGGTGTGGAACTGATTTCGATCGGTACGCTTAACGGTGCCATGGTTCACCCGCGCGAGGTGTTCCGCGCGGCCATCCGGCGGGGTGCGGCGGCGCTGATCCTGGCCCACAACCATCCCAGCGGCGACCCCACGCCCAGTCCGGAGGACGTGCAGGTCACCCGCCGCCTGGTGGAAGCAGGGCGCCTGATGGGCATCGACGTGCTGGACCACGTGATCATCGGGGACAACCGCTACCAGAGCTTGCGCGAACTGGGCATGGTATGGGACGGCTGAGGCGCGTCCCGGGACCAGAGACGAGAACGGTGCAAGCACGGTCAGGAGGCGTGTGTCGTGTTTGAGTCGGTATCCCGCTACTTCTCGCGCGACATGGGCATCGATCTCGGGACGGCCAACACCCTGGTGTACGTGCGCGGCCGGGGCATCGTGATCCAGGAGCCCTCTGTGGTGGCCGTCCAGGCGGAAACCCGCCAGGTGCTGGCGGTAGGCGAAGAAGCCAAGCGCATGATCGGGCGTACCCCGGGTAACATCATCGCCATCCGGCCGATGAAGGACGGGGTGATCGCCGACTTCGAGATCACCCAGGCCATGCTCCGCCATTTCATCGCCAAGGCCCTCCGGGGCCGCTCCCTGGTGCGGCCCCGGGTCGTGATCTGCCTGCCGTCAGGGGTCACGGAAGTCGAGAAGCGGGCCGTGGTGGAGGCGACCGAGCAGGCCGGGGCGCGTAAGGCCTATCCCATCGAAGAACCGATGGCGGCCGCCATCGGCGCCGGCCTCCCGGTCCACGAGCCCACCGGTAACATGATCGTGGACATCGGCGGTGGCACCACCGAGGTGGCGATCATCTCGCTGGGTGGGATCGTCACCCACCGGTCGATCCGCATCGCCGGTGACGAGATGGACGAGGCCATCGTGAACTACGTCAAGCGACACTACAACCTCCTGATCGGCGAGCGGACGGCGGAAGAGGTGAAGATCGCCATCGGTTCCGCCTATCCCATGGAGGACGAGGGATCGGTGGAGATCCGCGGCCGCGACCTGGTCACCGGCCTCCCCAAGACTATCGAAGTGACGGCGGCGGAGATCCGGGAGGCGCTTTCCGAGACGGTGGCGGCCATCGTCGATGCCATCAAGGTCACCCTCGAGCGGACGCCGCCCGAACTGGCATCCGACATCATGGACCGCGGGATCGTCATGACCGGGGGCGGGTCGCTGCTGCGCGGGCTGGACCGCCGGGTGGCGGAGGAGACCGGCATGCCCGTGCACATCGCAGAAGACCCGCTGCTGTCGGTGGCCCTGGGAGCGGGGAAGTACCTGGACGTGATCGACAACATCCAGCGGAGCCTCGCCTGAGCGGGCCTCGGCCCCGTGCGAAGAAGGGCGGGACGCAGGGATGGGCGCCTGGCTCCGCAGGGTATCGCTACTTGCCCTAGCCGCGCTCCTGGCGGTCGCCGTCATGTTCGCCACCCGCGGCTTGCGCTCGCAACCGTCCCTGCCGGAGACGGCGCTGCACGAGGTGCTGGCGCCACTGGGCGGGGTGACGGCGCGCATCGTGCGGGGGGCGGGCGAGGTTGCCGAGACGGTGGCGACGCTCCGCCGGTTACGGGCCGAAAACGAGCAGCTACGGGCCGACCTGGAGCGCTTGCGGGGGGTCGAGGCGCAGGTCCGGCAGCTGGAGCGTGAGAATCGCCAGCTGCGGGAGCTCCTGGGGCTCAAGCAGGCGCGCCCGGACGCGGCCCTGGCCGCCCGTGTGATCGCGCGGTCACCCGACCGGTGGTTTGAAGAAGTCACCCTCGACCAGGGAAGCCGGGATGGCGTGCAGGTGGACATGGTGGCCCTGGCTCCCTCGGGGTTGGTGGGGCGCGTCGTTGCCGTGACGCCTCACTCGGCACGGCTTCTCCTGCTGACCGATCCCGAGAGCGGCGTCGGTGCCGTCATCGGCCGCACGGGGGAGGCGGGCGTAGTCTACGGCCGGGGCGGCAACGCGCCGGAGCTGATCATGACTTTGTTCTCCCCGGAGGCCGACGTGCGGGAAGGTGACGACGTGGTCACCTCGGGCCTGGGACCCGTGTATCCTCCGGGCCTGCCCATCGGCACGGTCGTCTCCGTGCGCCGGGACCCTTCGGGGCTTGGCTTGCAGGCCATCGTGAAACCGAACGCGGAGCTGAACCGTTTGACCGAGGTCCTGCTCCTGCACCGGCAGGGAGGGGAGGACGGGCAGTGAAGAGCCGCGGCGCCTTCGTGGTGGCCGCTTTTGCGGCGCTGCTGCTGGAAGTGTCGTTCTTCCCCCACCTGCCCGGGGCTCCGCAACCGCACCTGCCCTTGCTGCTGGCGTGCGGTGCGGGCCTGGTCTTCGGCCCGCGGCAGGGCGCGCGGGTCGGCCTGCTGGCCGGGTTGCTGGTGGACGCGTGGATCGGCCGCCTGGTGGGTTCCGCCGCCCTGCTCTACACGGGGGCCGGGTGGCTGGCCGGGCACCTGGGCCGGAGCTTTTACCGGGACGTACCCGGGCTGTCGCCAGCCACCGGTGCGGCCGCGACCTTTCTGGTGGAAACCTTGCGCGGATTTCTGGCCGGCCTGATCACGCGCCCCGAAGCCGGAGCCGCGGTCATGGCGGGCTGGCCGGGAGTGCTGGTGCCTGATACTGTGGCCGCGGCCATCATGGCGCCGGTGGTGTTTCGTCTCGTCCTGTGGTTCGAGCGCCGGGAACGGGCGGCCCGGCAGTACGGGACCGGGGTGGGTGCCGGCGCGGCTGGCCTCGGGTAGCGGCCCAGCAGGGCGGGAGAGCCGGGTAGCGGCCGCCGGCGCGGCGGGAGCTCGCACAATCCGGCCGGGGGGAGGAGCGCGGCCATGCAACCGGAAGAACAAATACAGCGGCGGTTGCGCCGGCGCAACGTGTTCATCGCCCTGCTCCTGGCATGGACGCTGGTCCTCATCGGGCGGCTCTATTACCTGCAGGTCGTCATGGGCGACGAGCTCAGCGAGTACGCCTCCGGCCAGCGCCTGCGCAAGGTGTACGTACCCGCGGCCCGCGGCCAGATCCTGGACCGCCGCGGCGAGGTGCTGGCCACCAACCGGCCCGCCTATTCGGCCTACCTCGTGTACACCAAGGAACCGCTGTCGCCCGAGGCGCGGAAGCTGCTCAGCTCCATCCTGGGCATCTCCGAAGAGGACATCCAGGCGGCGGAGGCCCAGTTGAAGGTGCGGCCGGTGCCGGAGATCCCGGTTCGTCTCAAGGCGGAACTAACCCGGGAGGAGATCACCGCCCTGGCGGAGCACCGCGACCGCCTGCCCGGGGTGATCGTGGAGCCCCAGCCGTTACGCGTTTACCCGCAGGGTTCGCTGGCCGCCCACGTGCTGGGATACGTGGGAGTGGGTGACCGGCCCTGGCGGGTCATGGGCAAAGCGGGCATCGAGGCGACCTACGATGGCGAGGTGACGCTACCCGACGGGCGGCGCGTGCGCGGGCTGGCCGGCGTCGACGGCCAGCGGCTGGTAGAGGTGGATGCGCGCGGGCGGCCCCTGACGGACCGGACGGACCTCTTGCTGCTGGGGCCCGACGCGGAGAAGTACTCGGTACCGCCGCAACCAGGTAACAACGTGGTACTGACCATCGACGCGCGGGTGCAGAGGGCCGCCGAGCGGGCCTTGGTACGCCGGATTGAGGAACTCCGCAAGCTAAAGGTGAGGCCCTGTCCCTGCCCGGCACGCAATGGCGCGGCCGTGGCCATCGACGTGCGCACTGGCGCCATTATCGCCATGGCGTCCTATCCCGCCGTGGACCCCAACGTGTATGCCCAGCTGACATACATCGAGAGGAATGATCCGCGCTATCAGAGGCTTCACGAAATCATCCAGGGGTACAAGGAGCCCCCCAAGATCAGGGGCCGGCGGGCAACCGGCCCGTATGTGAACCTGGCGATCCAGGCCCCCCAGCCACCAGGTTCCACCTTCAAGCCGATCACGGGCTTGGCCGCGATGCTTCGGGGAGCGCTGCCGGGGCGCGTGCATTGCTCGGGTTCCCTAAGAATCGGTAACATCACCTTCCCCGACTGGCAGCCCCACGGCGCCGTCGATTTCACCAAGGCGATCGGACGCTCGTGCAACGTGTACTTCTATCACGCCGGGCTCAACGCCGGCATCGATGCCATCGTGGAGGTGGCCAAACAGTTTGGCTTGGGCGTGAAAACGGGCCTGCGTGATCTCCCAGGGGAAGTGGCCGGCAGCCTTGCTTCGCCAGCCACCAAGGCCGCCCTCAAGAACGGGGAGCGCTGGTTCCCCGGCGATACCGCCAACGCCGCGATCGGCCAGGGGTTCAACCAGTTCACGCCGCTGCAAATGGCGGTGTATACCGCCACCCTGGCCAACGGCGGCACGCGATACCGGCCGTACCTGGTCCAGAAGATCACGGATCCGCAGGGCCGGGTGCTTTGGGAGGCCAAGCCGGAGCCCCTGGAGAGCGTGAACATCCCTACCGAGTACCTGGAACGCACCCGTCGAGCCATGATGACGGTGACCCGGCGCAATCGTGGCTGGTCTGGTACTGCCGCCGGCGTTTTCGGCGACGCGCCCTATGTGGCCGGCGGAAAGACCGGAACCGCCCAGGCCGGTGGGCGCAACTTGCCCGAGAGTGAAAACCACGGCTGGTTCATCGCCTTTGCCCCGGCGGGACCGGGTGAAGAGCCCGAGATCGCCGTGGCCGTGGTGATCTACAACGGCGGGGGTGGCGCGCTGGCCGCCGCCCCCGTGGCACGGGCCATCATGGACGCCTACTTCGCGGGCCGCTACGGCTTGCCCGCCGATCCGGACAAAGCGGCGTCCGAGGCGCAGCGGGAGGCGGCGCAAGGCGCGACGGCCGTGTCGGGCGATTGACAAGCGTGGCAGCCAGGGGTACCGGTGCCGAACCCTGCGGGGAGGACCGGTTCGTGGCGAACATTGCGGCGACCGCCGGGCAGGGATCGACACCCTTCGCGGCAGGACTTGTCCGCCGCTCCGCGAAGGTCGGCTCAGCGCCGGCGTGAAAGGGGGACCTGCATGAGCGGCTCGCCGCGCGTCATCCGTTCCGGCGACGAGGTGGTGGTCTCGCTGGCCGGTGCCCGCGACTTTCCCGCCCTCTGCAGGGAACTGGAGCGCCTGCTGGCCAGCGATGAGCGTGTGCGCCGGAGTCCGGTACTGGTGCTGGAGGTCGGCGACGGCACCCTGAGTCAGGATCAACTGGTGCAGCTGGAGGAAGCGGTCAGCCGGCGGCTGGGTCCCCGCCTGCTCCAGGTGGTGAGTCACGATTTCGGGGCGGGTGGGCCGGAGGCCGGTTCCGCTCCCGCGGCAGCCAGCCCGTCCGCGGCGGCGGATGCCCGGGAGGTAGCTCGTAGAGCGGGGCCGGCCACCGCGGCAGGCGGTGGGGAGGGTGCTCGCAGGGAATCAGGTGGCCTGGCTGCCGCTTCAAGCATCGAGCCCGGAGCCAGGCCCGGCCATGACCCGGCCGCGAGCCCGGAGCGGCCGGTTGCAGCAGAGACGGGCAGCCGCGGGGTGCGGGCCCGGGGTGCCCAGCGGGGAGGCGGCGTGGTGGTGCGCCGCACCCTCCGTTCCGGGCACCGGCTGGTTTACGATGGAGACGTGATCATCGTCGGAGATGTGAACCCGGGCGCCGAAGTGATCGCCAGCGGTGACATCCTGGTCTTCGGGCGCCTGCGCGGGACTGCCCACGCCGGGGCCCGCGGCGACTGGCGGGCCATCGTGGCCTCCATGGGTATGGAGCCCGTGCAGGTACGCATCGCCGGGTTCATCGGGCGGGCGCCGGACCGCGAGCGCCGTCCCGCGCCCCGGGATAGCCTCGAGCCCGAGGTGGCCTTCGTCCGCGACGGGCGCGTTATCATCGAACCCTTTGAGCTCGCGCGCCTGCACGTCCGGCTGTGGCAGCGATTGCCGGATGCCGCCCGCACGGGGTGACGGACGGGAACGAAGCGTGCGAGATCCCGGCCAGCGGAGGAGGGGACGCTTTGGGTACGACACTGGTGGTGACGTCCGGCAAGGGCGGCGTGGGCAAGACCACGACGACCGCCAACCTCGGCACCGCTTTCGCCTTGATGGGCAAGCGGGTGGTCCTCGTCGACGCCGACATCGGGCTGCGCAACCTGGATGTGGTCATGGGGCTCGAGAACCGCATCGTCTACGACCTGGTGGACGTGGTGGAGGGGTACTGCCGCCTCCGGCAGGCCCTGATCAAGGACAAGCGGTTCGAAGGGCTTTTCCTGTTGCCGGCCGCCCAGACGAAGGACAAGACGGCGGTACAGCCCGAGCAGTTCAAGGCGCTCTGCGACGAGCTCAGCCAGGAATTTGACTTTGTGATCGTCGACTGCCCGGCGGGTATCGAGCAGGGCTTCCGCAACGCCATCGCCGGTGCCCAGGAGGCGCTGGTGGTGTGCACGCCGGAGGTCTCGTCGGTACGGGACGCGGACCGCGTCATCGGTCTCCTGGAAGCGGAAGGCCTGCACTCACCCCGGTTGATCGTGAACCGGGTACGGCCGGACCTGGTCCAGAAGGGGCGCCAGATGGGGGTCGACGACGTCCTGGACATCCTGGGCATCGAGCTGGTCGGCGTCGTTCCCGAGGACGAGCAGGTGGTCGACTCGACCAACCGGGGCGAGCCGGTGGTGGCCAACGAGCACAGCCGGGCGGGCCGGGCCTACCGCGATATCGTACGCCGCCTCCTGGGCGAAGAGGTGCCATTTCGCCAGTTGAACGAGACACCGGGCCTGCTGGGCCGGCTGCGCCGGCTCTTCGGTGGCGCATGAGGCAACCGGGGAGGGTTCGACCGTGATCCAGTTGCTGGCGCGCCTGTTGGGACGGGATCCGGCCCCGGCCAGGGGAACGGGTGCCAGCAAGGATATCGCCCGCGAGCGACTCCGGCTCATGCTGGTCCACGATCGTGCCGACATGGACCCGGAACTGCTGGAGGCGCTGAAGAACGACCTGATCCAGGCGATCTCCAACTACCTGGAGGTGGACCGCGACGGCATGGAGGTCACGCTCCACCGCGAGGAAGGGTCGGTGGCGCTGGTAGCCAGCATCCCGGTGCGCAGCGTGAGGCGGGGCGTGCGCGCCGTCACCACGTGAGCCCGGAAGCGGCTGCGGCGCAGCCGGCGGGAGGGGCCGCTGGCGGTGGAGCCCGGGTGAGGCGCCCTGCAGCCGGAGCGCGGGGGTGAGGTTAGCAGATGTTGGGCCTGCTGGACCGGAAGCTGCTCAAGACTCTGGACCTGACGCTTATCGGCCTGGTCGCCGTGCTCATGTCGGCGGGCCTGGTGCTGGTGGCGTCGGCCGTCCGCGCCCGCGGCATGTTCGACCTGGTGGAGAAGCAGGCGCTCTTCGCCGCCGTTGGCCTGGCCACCATGCTGGGCGTCACCCTGTGGGTCGACTACCGCTGGCTACCGCGCATCCAGTGGTACCTCTACGGCGCCTCCGTGGTGGTGCTGCTGGGCATGCTGGCCTTCGCGCCGGAGATCAACGGCTGCCGGTGCTGGCTACAGGCGGGCCCCATCAGTATCCAGCCGGCCGAGTTCGTCAAACCGGTAGTGATCCTGGTGCTGGCCCACTGGCTGGCCCGCAAGGAGGACCGGCCCTGGGCCTGGCGGGATTTGGCGGTACCGCTGGCGCTGGTGAGCGTACCGGCACTGCTGGTCCTCAAGCAGCCCGACCTGGGCACCGCCCTGGTGTTTTTCGGCATCCTGGGCGGCATGCTGCTCATGGGCGGATTCCCGCTGGCCCGCCTGGCGCTGCTGACCGTGGCCGCCATCGGGGGGGCGGTGGGGCTGGTCTGGGCCCAGCTCCGTTTCCCCCAGTACGTTCAGCTGCTGGAGCCCCACCAGCTCATCCGGCTGATTGTCTTCATCAACCCCTACAACGACGGGCAGAACGGGCTGGGAGCGGGGTACCACGTCCTCCAGTCGCGGCTGGCCGTGGGCAACGGACGCCTGTTCGGCCAGGGGCTGACCGGCACCAGCCAGACGGCCACCAGCTTCCTCCCGGAACCGCAGACGGACTTCATCTTTGCCGTGGCCGCGGAAACCCTGGGTTTCGTCGGCGTGACCGTCCTGGTGATGCTGTTCCTGCTCCTGCTGGTGCGGGCCTTGCGCGACGCTGCGCTAGCCGCCGACACCTATGGCATGCTCCTGGGAACCGGCGTGGTCTCGATGCTGACCGTCCATTTCGTGATCAACGCCGGAATGACGGTTGGCCTCATGCCCATCACGGGCCTGCCCTTGCCCTTCATCAGCTATGGCGGCAGCAACCTGCTGGCCAACTGCATCGGCCTCGGCCTGCTGCTGAGCGCTTACGCCCGCCGCCACAAGATCCTCTTTTGAGAGGGCCTTTCGCTGGATCCCGGAACCGAACCGTTCGAACTGCGAACCCATCCTTCGGATCCGCCCTACCCTGAAGCCGCCCGCCTGGCCACCGGCCGGGCCCCGTCTCCGGCCTGGTAACCGGCCCGCCGGTGGCGTCACCCGGTTCCCTCCCCGGCCGTGGCGCCGCCGCTGGCCCGCATAGGGCGCCGCCGGGGATCCATATACTGGCCCGGGAGGGACGCCCATGGATCTGCCCGGGGGAGACAGCGCGCCCCCGCCGCCTCCAGGCGGGTGGATGGGGGGCCGCCGGGGGGCGGCCGGCTGGGTGTCCCTGGTCCTGGCCGGCGCCCTGGTTCTCGGCCGGTTCCTACCTGGACCGGTGGGCGACGCCTGGACCCGCGCCACGGAGCGTATCGTCGGCACCAACTGGCTGGACCGGCCCGCGGTGGCGCGCGCTCTGGACCGCTTGCCGGCGGCGGGAGCCCTGCGCGCCGCCATCCTGGGCCCCGGCGACGACACGCCGGCTGCGAGCCGGGATCCGGGTGCGGCGGGACAGCCAGAGACTGCTGCGGGCCCGCAGGTGGGCGACGGCGCCCTACCGGCCCTGGGGCCGGTTGGAGACGAGGTGGCGGGCCAGCCCGGCAACTCGGATGCCGGCGCCGCTGGCGCGGGGGGCACGGCCGGGGACCTGCCGGCCGCAGGGGACGATGCCGCGGCGGGTGCCGGGCCGCCCGGCGGCACGGGTGGCGATACCGGCCCGCCCGCGCCTCGCCCGCCTGCCGCCAGCGGTGAGGACCGCTCGGGGACGGCGGCCAGGGGGCCGGCCGCGGGCGACGGCGGGGCCGGGGAGGACACCGCCCCGCAGGCCGCTGCCGGCGAGGAGTGGGAGCCGGAATGGATCTGGCCCGTGTCGGGCAAGGTCAGCCAGCCCTTTGGCTGGCAGCTGGAAGAGGGCGGCAACCCCCGCTTTCACGACGGCATCGACATCGACGCCGCCGCCGGGACCGGTGTGCGCGCGGCGGCCGACGGGATCGTCCTGCGGGTCTGGCACGACGCGGCCGGACTGGGCTGGACCGTGGAGGTGGACCACCGGGGCGGCTGGGTGGCCCGCTATGCGGGCGTCGACCACGTCATCGTTCGGGACCGGGACGTGGTCCGCGCGGGGCAGGTGCTGGCGGCGGTAGCCGCGGAGGCGGAGGAGAGCCAGGGCCCTCACCTGCATTTCGAGCTGCGGCGTTACGGGCAGGCCGTGGACCCGGAGCTCCACCTGCCGGCGCGGGACGGGAAGCGCTGAAGTGACGAAGGATCGCAGGCCATGGGTGCCCTGACACTTGGCAGCGTCTTCGGGGTCGCCGTAGCCATCCACCCCCTGCTCCTGGTGCTCCTAGCCCTGGCCGCGGCCATGGGGTTCCTGGGCCAGGTCCTGCTCTTGCTGGCCGTCCTGGTCACCCACGAGCTCGCCCACCTCGTGGTGGCACGGCTGTGCGGGCTGGAGGTGGCCCGGGTCGAACTGCTCCCCTACGGCGGCGTCGCCGACGTGCGAGGCGCCGGTCGCGACCCCCTGGTGGAGGCCGTCGTCGCCCTGGCCGGGCCGCTGAACAACCTCCTCCTCCTGGCCGCCAGCGTGGCCCTGGAGCGCGCCGGCTGGCTGGCCACCGCCTGGGTTCCTCCCTTCCAGCAGGCCAACCTGGCCATGGCCCTCTTCAACCTGCTCCCCGCCCTCCCCCTGGACGGCGGTCGCATCCTCCTGGCCTTCCTGCGCCGCACCCGCGGCCCGCGCCAGGCCACGGTGGTGCTGGCCCGCATCGGCCGGTCGGTGGCGGCGGGCCTGGTGGCGGCCACCGTCCTGGCCTGGTGGCTGCAGGTACTGGCCCCCCACCTGCTGGCCGCCGCGGCCACCATCTGGGCCGGCACCAGCCGGGAGGAACAATGGGTGGGCGTGGCCGCCATGCGCGCTCTCTGGAGCAAGCGGGGCCGGTTGCGGCGGGCCGGCCTGCTTCCCGTCAGCCGCCTGGTGGCGCTGGAAGACGCCTCTCTGCGCCAGGTGGCCGAGGCACTGCGGCCGGGGAGCTACCACGAGATCGTCGTCCTGGACGCCAACCACCGACCCCTGGCGGAACTGGACGAGGCACACCTGATGCGCGGCATCCTGGCGCTGGGCCTGGACGCGCGGCTGGCCGAGTTGCTGGAATTGGGCGAGTGAATGGATTACACTCACGGTATCGAAAGGTTTGGAGTGAATTTTCCATGCGCAAAGAGATCCTGGTCACCGTCGAGTCCGACGAGACTCGGGTGGCCGTCCTGGAGGACGATCGCCTGGTCGAGATCTACCTCGAACGTCCCTCTACCCAGCGCATCGTCGGCAACATCTACAAGGGCCGGGTCGAGAACGTCCTCCCAGGCATGCAGGCCGCCTTCGTCAACATCGGGCTCGAACGCAACGCCTTCCTCTACGTGGACGATGCCCTGCCCCGCGGGAGCGAGGACGAGGATGCGGAGGTGGACGTTGGCCAGCCCCGTGACGGCAAAGGCCCCACCATTTCGGACTTGCTCAAGGTCGGCCAGGAGGTCATCGTCCAGATCGTTAAGGAACCCACCGGCACCAAGGGCGCTCGGGTCACCCGCCACCTGACCATCCCCGGGCGCCTGCTTGTTCTGATGCCCGGCGTGGATTACGTGGGCGTCTCGCGGAGGATTCAGGACGAAAAGGAACGGCAGCGCCTCAAGCAGCTCGCCCAGTCGCTGAAACCGCCCGGTGCGGGCCTGATCGTGCGCACCGCCGCCGAGGGCCGGGGCGAGCAGGAGCTGCGAGGCGACGTCCAGTACCTGACGCGCCTCTGGGCCGACATCCAGCATCAGGCCCGCCGCCAGCGGGCGCCCGTGCTGCTGTACAAGGATCTGGGCCTGATTTACCGTGTCGTGCGGGACATGTTCACCCCGGAGGTGGACCGCCTGGTCATCGACGACCCGGTGGAGCACCGCCGGGTGCTGGAGCTGCTGGACGCTTTCGCCTCGCCGCTGCGCGACCGCGTCGAGCTCTATCGCGATCCCGAGATCGGGCTCTTCGAGAAATACGGGATCAACGAGGAGATCGAGCGCGCCCTCAAGCGGCGCGTCTGGCTCAAGAGCGGCGGTTACCTGGTGATCGACCAGACCGAGGCCCTCACCGCCATCGACGTCAACACCGGTAAGTTCGTCGGTTCCAAGAACCTGGCCGACACGGTGTTCCGGACGAACATGGAGGCGGCGGCGGAGATCGCGCGCCAGTTGCGGCTGCGGGACATCGGCGGGATTATCGTCATCGACTTCATCGACATGGACCAGCCCAGCCACCGGCAGCGGGTGGTCCAGGAGCTGGAACGCCACCTGGCCCGGGACCATACGCGGGCGACGGTGCTGGGCATCACCGCCCTCGGTCTGGTCGAGATGACGCGCAAGAAGGGCCGGCGCAGCCTGCTGGAGCAGCTGACCCGGGAGTGCCCCTACTGCGACGGGCGCGGCCGCGTGCTCAGCGAGGAAACCGCTGCGCGCCGGGTGCGGCGGGAGATCAAGCGGATCCTGCGCAACTCCACCAGCGAGGCGATCCTGGTGGAGGTCCACCCCTCGGTGGCCGCCCTGCTCATCGGTGCCGGCGGCTCCAACCTGCGCGAGCTGGAGCGGGAGACGGGTCGCAACGTATTCATCCGCGGGCGGGATGATCTCCACCTGGAGGCCATGAACCTGGTCGCCCTGGGCTCGCGGGCGGAGGTGGAGCGCCAGGCGCTGCCGGTGTACACCGGCCAGGTCTTGCGGCTGGAGGTGCAGGAGCGCCACGCCACCAACGCCGCCGACGGCATTGCCCGCGTCGAGGGCTACGTGATCGACATCGAGGGAGCCGGCGACCGCGTGGGGGAGACGGTGGAGGTGGAGATCACCCGGACCTTCCGCACCTACGCCCGGGCGCGGATCGTGTCCTGAGGAACCGCTGCCGGTAGCGCGGGGAGGAACGGGCAGTCGGGGCCGGTAGCACGGGGAGGAACGGGCGGCCGGGAGGCGGCGCCACCGCGCGCGGACTCGCCTTGACACCCTCGCGCGGCCCCGTCTACAATACAATGGCTGTCGAGGCCCCGGTGATGCTGGGGGCCCGCTTTTTGCTACCGAGTGCACGACGCGGGGTGAAGCGGCAGTGTATGCCATCATCGAGACCGGCGGCAAGCAGTACCGGGTGCAGGAAGGGGACGTGCTCCTGCTGGACCGGCTGCCCCGGGAGGAGAACGAGACCGTGGTCTTCGACCGGGTGCTGGCGGTGAAGCAGGGCGAGGAATTCCGCGTCGGGACGCCTACCCTGGATGGCGCCCGCGTGACGGGGCGCGTCCTCGGCCACGGGCGCAGCCGCAAGGTGATCGTCTTCAAGTACCGGCCCAAGGTCAACTACCGGCGCAAGCGGGGTCACCGGCAGCCCTTCACGCGGGTCAAGATCGAGCGGATCGAGGTTTGAGACCGTGATTCGCGCGGTCTTCTACCGGGATCGGCAGGGAGCCATCACCCGGTTCGAGATCGCGGGGCACTCGGGTTTCGCCGAGAAGGGGGAGGACATCGTCTGCGCAGCGGTGTCCGCCCTGGGCCAGGCGGCAATCCTCGGCCTCGAAGAGGTGCTGGACGTCGTGCCCGAGGTCGAGCTGGATGAGGACGGCCGCTTGCATTGCCGCCTGCCCGGGAACGTGCCCGAGGACCGGCGCGCGCAGGTGCAGGCTATCCTGGAGACGGCCCGCATCGGAATCGAGGCCATTGCCAGTGATTACGGTGACTACGTCCGGGTAGAGGAAGCGCGGGAGTAGTCGCGCAGGAAGGAGGTGGCGGCGATGCGCCGGATCGACCTGCAGCTCTTCGCGCACAAGAAGGGCGGCGGCAGCACCCGCAACGGCCGGGACAGCAACCCCAAGTACCTGGGCATCAAGCGCTATGACGGGCAGTTCGTGCGGGCCGGGACCATCATCGTCCGGCAGCGCGGCACGCGGTTTCATCCCGGTAAGAACGTGGGGCGCGGAAGTGACGACACGCTGTTCGCCCTGGTGGACGGTTATGTCGACTTCGACACCAAGGGCAAGCGTCGGCGCGTCCACGTCGTGCCCGCGGCCGCCACGGCCGGTGCCCCCGAGGCCGTCGCCGACTGAACCCCGAGCACACCCATTCGCCTCCGCTGCGGCCACCGACCGATCCGGCGGAGGCTTTCTTGTATGTAAAGAAGTGAGGGGACGAACCGGCGGGAGAGAGGCGGCGTGGACAGGACCCGTGTGGCGGTGGGGATGCTACTGCTGCTGCAGGGCATGATGCTGGCGGCGCTGGCTGCCGGCCGCAGCTTGCCCCCGCTGCTGCTCGTGGCCGCCGCGGTGGCCGGGAGCGCGCTGGCCGTGGCGTTGCTGGCGCGCAGCGGCGAACCCGCGAGCCGGCCCGCCCAGGCCGCGGGCGGGGAGGTCGCGCTGGTCCGCGTGGTGCGCGCGCGCCGGCACGCCGCGGTCAACCGCCTGCAGGTGGCGATGGGGTGGTTGCAACTGGGCCGTTCCGACCGCGCGGCGGAGGCGCTGGCCGGGTGGTGCCGGCAGCTGGAGGTGGAGGGTGCCCTGCTGCGCCGCTGGCCACCGGAAGCAGCTGCCACCTACCTGCAATGGCTGGCCGAGTGTGAGGAGGCCGGTGTAGAGGTTGTCTGGCGTGCCGTGCCCGTGCCTGGTGGGGGTATGGGGACGCCGGCGGCGGTGCCCGGTTCGGAAAGCCTGCGGCGGGAACTGGAGGCCGCCCGGGACGCCGCCCTCGCCAGCGGCGCGCGCCGTCTGGAGCTGGCCTGGGAAGAGGGCCGGGGCCTGGTCTGGCAGGTGGAGTCGCCCCGGCATGGGTCCGGGCGCGACGCCGGCATACCCGCCACCGTGGAGGCCGGGAGCGGCGGCCGCCCGACGGGGACGTGAGGATGTCCGATGTTCGTCGATGAGGCCGAGATCTTCGTCCAGGCGGGGGATGGCGGCAACGGGGCTGTCAGCTTCCGCCGCGAGAAGTACGTGCCCCGTGGCGGTCCCGATGGAGGCGACGGCGGTCGTGGCGGGGACGTGGTCCTGGTGGTCGATCCCGCCCTCAATACCCTGGCCGACCTCCGCTACCGCCGCCACTACCGGGCGGAGCGAGGCGGCCACGGCGAGGGTGCCAAACGCCACGGCCGGCGCGGCCGGGACTGCGAGGTGCGGGTGCCGCCGGGGACCATCGTGCGGGACCGCGACACCGGCGAGGTGCTGGCCGATCTGGCCGAACCCGGCCAGCGCCTGGTAGTGGCGCGGGGAGGCCGCGGCGGGCGGGGAAATGCCCGCTTTGCCACCCCGCGGCGCCAGGCGCCCCGCATCGCGGAAAAGGGCGAGCCCGGAGAGGCCCGCTGGTTGCGGCTCGAGCTGCGCCTGCTGGCCGACGTCGGCCTGGTTGGTTGGCCCAACGCCGGCAAGTCCAGCCTGCTGGCGCGCGTGTCCGCCGCCCGGCCCAAGGTTGCGGCCTACCCGTTCACGACGCTGGTGCCCAACCTGGGCGTGGTGGAGCGCGGCCCGGGGCGCAGCTTCGTCATGGCCGACATCCCCGGCCTGATCGCGGGCGCCCATGCCGGCGCCGGCCTGGGACTGGAGTTCCTGCGCCACATCCAGCGCACCCGCGTCCTGATCTACGTGGTGGACGCGGCGGCCACCGAGGGCCGGGATCCGGTGGAGGACCTGGCGACCCTGCGGGAAGAACTGGAGGCCTACGAGCCCGCGCTACTGGAACGGCCCGCGGTGGTAGCGGCCAACAAGATGGACCTGCCCGCGGCGCGCGACCGGCTGCCGGCCATTGAACGGGCCGCCGGGGAGATGGGCATGGCCGTGGTGCCCATTTCTGCCGCCACGGGCCAGGGTGTGGAGGCCCTGCTCGACCGGGTCGAGGCGCTGCTGGCGCGAGCACCCCGCCCCCAGCCCGTCCCCGCGGCGGAGCGGCGGGTATACCGGGCGCGGCCGGACCCGCGGCGGGTGGAGGTCAGCCGCCGGGAGGACGGGACGTGGACCATCGCGGGGCCGCTGGTATCGCGCTGGATCGCCATGACCGACTTCGACAACCCGGAGGCGGTCCGCTGGCTCATGCACCGGCTGGAGCGCCTGGGAGCAGAGCAGGCCCTGCGAGAGGCTGGCGCGCGCGACGGGGACACGGTCGTCATCGGCCCGCTGGAGTTCGTCCTGGGTGACGAAGAGGGAAACGCCGGCGACCGGGGAAACGGGGGAGAGGACGAGGAACCCTGACCGTCGTCTGACCGCGTGGCGGTCGCGGCGATCGGAGAGGGAGGATGCAGGTGGCGAGAGGGCTGGAGGAGTGGCTGGCACCGGGGAAAGACGGCCGGCCGCTCCGCCTGGGCGTGCTGGGCGGCACCTTCGATCCCATCCACATTGGGCATCTCGTGGCTGCGGAGGCGGCGCGCACCAGGTTCCGGCTCGACCGCGTGCTCTTCGTACCGGCCGGCCAACCCCCGCACAAGGACCCGTCGGCGGTGGCCGCGGCCGAGCACCGCTACCGCATGACGGTGCTGGCGACGGCGGGCAACCCTTACTTCTACACGACGCGGCTGGAACTGGAACGGTCGGGCCCCTCCTACACCATCGACACGATCCGGCAGCTGGCCGCCATGGCCCGCCCGGCGTCGCTGTTCTTCATCGCGGGGGCCGACGCGGTGGTGACCCTGCCGAGCTGGCGGGGCGGGACCGCCCTGCTGGACGAGTGCGAGCTGATCGTGGTCACCCGTCCCGGTTTCTCGCGCCGGGCCCTGGAGGAGTTCCTGAACGGGCTGCCTGCCGAGCGCCGGCGCCGCGTCCACCTGCTGGCCATTCCGGGCATCGACATCTCCTCCACCGAGTTACGGGAGCGGGTGGCGACCGGCCAGTCCATCCGGTACCTGGTCCCGGCGTCCGTGGAAGATTACGTCTACAAGTACGGCCTTTACGGCGCGGGCGAGGCCCGCGCGGGCGGCCAGTCTCGCGACGCCGGCGAAGCCGGCCGGGGACACGGGACGGGTGGGACGCCGGGGGAGACGGCGTGAGCGGAGCACCGGTTTCTCGGGAGGCGCTGGAGCGGGCCCGGGCGCTGGCCGCGGCGCGGCTCAGCCCGGCGCGCTTGCGCCACGTCGAGGGCGTGGTCGAGACGGCCGTGCGGCTGGCCCGGAGATACGGGGAGGACCCGGAGCGGCTGGAACTGGCCGCGTGGCTGCATGACCTGGCACGCGAGCGTGATCCGGCCCAGCTGCTGGAACAGGCGGAGCGCTATGGCTGGCAGCCCAGCGATGCGGAGCGCGCCGACCCGGTGCTGCTCCACGGACCGGTGGCCGCGGCCGAGGCCCGCGCCACGGGGCTGACGAGCGACGGAGAAGTCCTGGAGGCCGTGTGCTGGCACACCACCGCGCGTCCCGGTCTCGGGCGCTTCGGGTGCCTGTTGTTCCTGGCGGACAAGATCGAGCCGGGCCGGCGGTACCCCGGGGTCGATGAGCTGCGCCGGCTGGCGGAGGCCGACTGGGAGCGGGCCATGCTGGTAGCGCTGGAAAATTCGATTCGCTATTGCCTGGACAACGGTTACTGGCTGCCGGACGTCACCGTGGCGGCTCGCAACGAGTGGCTGGCCCGGGCGGGAACTCGGCGGCCGGGAGCGAAGTCAAGTGTGTGAAAACCGATCCGTGGGAGGTTGCACGTGGGAGTTCCGGTAGAGCGGCGGGTGGCGGCGAGGCCGCCGCGAAGGAAACTGCGCATTGGGCGGGTCGTGGCGGTCGCCGTGCTCGTCTTGCTGGGTGCGGCAGCCGCGGTGTTTGGGTCCACCCTGTACGGGTTCCTGGGCAACATCCACCAGGTGCCGCGCGGGGCCGACGGGGAAGCCAACCCGCCCCCAGGCTGGTCTCTGGGCAATGAGCCTCTGAACATCCTCGTCCTGGGTGTGGACGCGGGGGCCGGGGCCGACGACCCGCCGGCACCGCAGCGCTCCGACACCATCATGGTCGTGAGCGTCGATCCCGTGACGGGCCGCATCGGGCTGCTGTCCGTGCCCCGCGACACGCGCGTGCAGATCCCCGGGCGGCCGCGGCCTGAGAAGATCGCCCACGCCCACGCGTATGGTCAGGCCGAGGGCGGTGCCGGCGCCGGGGCGCGCCTGGTGGCGCAGACGGTCGAGAACCTGCTGGGAATCCGCATCCACCACTTCGTGGAAGTCGACTTCGAGGCCTTTCAGGCCGCGGTGGACGCGGTGGGCGGCGTCGAGGTCTGCGTCGAAAAGCCCATGAAATACACGGCTCGGAGCCAGAACCTGCGGATCGACCTGGAGCCCGGCTGCCAGCTGCTGGACGGCGAGCGGGCGCTGCAGTACGTGCGCTACCGCCGCGACGGTGATATTAACCGCATACGGCGGCAGCAGAAGTTCGTCCGGGCCTTCGCCGAGCGGGTGCTCAGCGCGCGCTCGGTGCTGAAGCTACCCCAGGTGGCTTCCGCCGTGGGCCGGCAGGTGACCACGGACATGTCCAACGCCCGGATCCTCGCTTTCGCGGCCCTGCTGCCCAAGATCGATACCAGCAACATCCACATGGACGTCCTGCCCGGGCGGCCTGGGTACGTGGACGGGTTGAGCTACTGGCTGGTGGACCCGGCGGAGGCCCGGCGCACCGCGTTGCGCGTGCTGGCCGGCATCGACCCGGGGGCCAATGAGCAGGTGCGCGTTGAGGTGCTGAACGGTAACGGGCGGCGCGGCGCCGCCAGCCAGACGGCCGAGGTGTTGCGCGACCTGGGGTATCAGGTGGTGTCCGTGGGCAACGCCGAGCGGTACGACTGGGAACGTACCACGATCCTGGTGCGGGAGAGCGATCGCCCGGTGGCGGACCAGGTGCGGAAGGCCCTGGCAGGGGTGGCACCTGCCGCCACGGTCGATGTGACCGGGGATCTGCCTGAAGGTATCGACGTGCGCGTGGTGGTCGGTACGGACTTCAACGTGGGCGCCGGCACCGCGGCCGGTGCGGCCGTGGCGGCGCCGGCATCCGGTCCCGGGGAGGGATGAGGCGTTTTGACCAGCCGTGAGAAGGCGCTGGCCATCGCCCGGGCGGCCGAGGCCAAGAAGGCCGAGGACATCGTGATCCTGGAAATTGGCGAGATCACGCTCATCGCCGATTACTTCGTGATCTGCCACGGGCAGAACTCCATCCAGGTGCGTGCCATCGTCGACGGGGTGGAGGAAGCCCTGGCCGAACTCGGCCATCCGCCCCGTCACCGCGAGGGGTACGACGCGGCGCGCTGGGTGCTCCTGGACTTCGACGATGTCGTCCTGCACGTGTTTCTTGGTCCTGAGCGGGAGTACTACGGGTTGGAGCGCCTGTGGGGCGACGCGCGCAAGCTGGAGTTGGAGTCCATGCGCTGAATGGTGGCGCCCGCCTTGCGCCCGGGGCGCGGCACCGCGCAAGTGGCCGCTCCGCCCCGGGGCGAGCGCGGACTGGCGGGCACGGTGCACCGGGCCGGCGCGGGATCATGAGGAGCCCCTTGCCTTGACACGGATGAGAGAGCCTCTCTATAATGAACTACGCCATTCGACAAAAGGCATACACAAGGCCGTGAACGGGAGTAGTACCCTGCACGGCACGCCGCAAGAGAGCCGGTGGGGGTGCGAGCCGGTGGCGTGCGGCAGGGGAACTCGCCCGGGAGCCGCGCCGGTGAAGGGCCTGTGGCCCGGTAACCGGCGACGTGGGCCCGCGTTAAGGGCACGAGTGGGTCAGTTGACGTGGGGCGGTAGCTCAGTTGGGAGAGCGCGTCAATGGCATTGACGAGGTCGTGGGTTCGAGTCCCATCCGCTCCACACTGATCAACAAGGGTGGTACCGCGGGAAGCCTCCCGTCCCTTTGGGGCGGGAGGCTTTGCTTCATGGCGACGCTTTGAGCCGGGGCGCGGCAGCCGGCCGGGCTGCGAGAGTGGGGCCGCCGCGCAGGCCGCAGGAGCCCAGGCGCGGACCCGTTCGTCATTCGAGGCCGGTGGGCCCGGTCCCCGCCCCGAGCGGCGCGCCGGGGGCATCAGGAGGGAAGCAGGATGAGAGCGACCGTGGACGATCGTTACAACTTCCATGCCGTCGAGAAGAAATGGCGCCAGCGCTGGGCTGAGGAGCGCCTGTACGAAACCGACGTCGACCGCACGAAGCCCAAGTTCTACTGCCTGGAGATGTACCCCTATCCCTCGGGCAAGTTGCACATGGGCCACGTGCGCAACTATTCCATCGGTGACGCCACGGCCCGGTTCCACCGCATGCGGGGCTTCAACGTCCTCTACCCCATGGGGTGGGATTCCTTCGGGCTGCCGGCGGAGA
The DNA here is from genome assembly GCA_036562425.1 of Thermaerobacter sp. GTDB lineage: Bacteria > Bacillota > Sulfobacillia > Thermaerobacterales > Thermaerobacteraceae > ZC4RG37. The sequence continues at coordinate 23,555 of DATCKH010000205.1, forward strand.
ACGCCGCCATTGCCCACAATACGCATCCCGCCACGTGGACCTATAAGAACATCGACGCCATGCGGGAGCAGATGCAGCGCCTGGGGCTCAGCTACGACTGGCGCCGGGAGATCGCGTGCTCCCATCCGGGCTATTACAAGTGGAGCCAGTGGCTCTTCCTCCTGCTCTACAAGCGCGGGCTGGCGGTTCGCAAGAAGGCACCGGTGAACTGGTGCCCCCGCTGCGCCACCGTGCTGGCCAACGAGCAGGTCGAAGAAGGCCGTTGCTGGCGCTGCGGCACGCCCGTGGAGAAGCGCGAGCTCGAGCAGTGGTTCTTCCGCATTACCGCCTACGCCGACCGGCTGCTGAAAGATCTGGACCTGCTGGAGGGCTGGCCCGAGCGGGTCCGCGTCATGCAGCGCAACTGGATCGGCCGCAGCGAGGGCATGGAGCTGGAGTTCCCCATCGCTGGCCGGGACCAGAAGCTGACGGTGTTCACCACGCGGCACGACACCATCTACGGTGCCACCTTCATGGTGCTGGCGCCCGACCACCCGCTGACCCTGGAACTGGCCCGAGGCACGGAGCAGGAGCAAGCGGTGCGCGAATTCGTCGAGCGGGTGACACGCCTGACGGTGCGGGACCGGGCGGAGGCCGTGGACGCCAAGGAGGGCGTGTTCACGGGCGCCTACGCCATCAATCCGGTCACGGGCGAGCGCATCCCCATCTGGACGGCCAACTACGTGCTGATGGACTACGGTACGGGTGCCATCCAGGCGGTTCCGGCCCACGACGAGCGGGACTTCGAATTCGCCCGCCAGTACGGGCTGCCCGTGCGGGTAGTGATTCAGGGGGAGGGCGTGCCGGCCGATGGGGACCGGCTGGCGGAGGCCTATACGGGACCGGGCCGCATGATCAATTCCGGTCCCTACGACGGCATGGATAGCCGCGAGGCATACCGCAAGATGGCCGAGGACTTCGAGCGCCGCGGCATCGGGCGGCGCACCGTGAACTACCGCTTGCGGGACTGGCTGATCTCGCGCCAGCGCTACTGGGGCGCGCCCATTCCCATCGTCTACTGCGACCGCTGCGGGACCGTGCCGGTGCCGGAGGACCAGCTGCCCGTCCTGCTGCCTGACGACGTGCGCTTTACGGTGGGGGCCTCGCCGCTGGCCACCTCCGAGTCCTTCGTGCGGACGAACTGCCCCCGCTGCGGCGGGCCCGCGCGGCGGGAAACGGACACGATGGATACGTTCGTGGACTCGTCGTGGTATTACTATCGCTACACCTCGCCGCGGGATGACAAGCAGCCCTTCGACCGGGAGAAGGTGTTCTACTGGCTGCCGGTAGACCAGTACATCGGGGGCGTGGAACACGCCGTCCTGCACCTGCTTTACTCGCGGTTCATCACCAAGGTCCTGTACGACGAGGGCCTGGTGCCGAGCCCTGAGCCCTTTACCCGCTTGCTGACCCAGGGCATGGTCATCAAGGACGGCGCGAAGATGTCCAAGTCCAAGGGGAATGTGGTCAGCCCCGAGGACATCCTGGAGGAGTACGGAGCCGACGCCACCCGCCTGTTCATCCTGTTCGCCGCGCCGCCGGAGCGCGATCTGGAGTGGTCCGAGCACGGGATCGAGGGCGCGTCGCGGTTCGTCCACCGGGTCTGGCGCCTCGTGGCCGCCTGCGCGGAACCGGTGCGCGCCCTGGTCCGGGGGGAGGGCGAGACGGCGGCTGCGGCGCCCGACGGGGCGGTGGCCGATGCCGGCGCGCGGCAGGACAGCGCCGGGGCGGAGCCCGTGCCATCCCGCCAGGGCTGGGGCGAGGCGGAGGAGCAGCTCTGGCGTGAGGTGCACCGGGCCATCTACCGGGTCACCACCGACATCAGCGAACGCATGCAGTTCAACACGGCCATTGCCGCCCTCATGGAGCTGGTGAACGCCATCTACGCCTACCGCGAGCGGGTGGCTCCCGAGCAGCAGCGGGCGGACCTGCTGGCGGCGTCCCTGGACCGCCTGCTGCGGATGCTGGCACCCTTCACGCCCTTCCTGGCCGAGGAGGCATGGGAGGCGCTGGGCTGGCGAGAATTCCGCGGCAGCGTCCACCGGCAGCCGTGGCCGGAGTACGATCCCGCGGTGCTGGAGTCGGGCACGGTCGAGATCGTCGTGCAGGTCAACGGCAAGGTACGGGACCGGCTGCGCGTGCCTTCCGACACGCCGGAGGACCGGTTGCGCGAGCTGGCGCTGGCCAGCCCGAAGGTGCGCGAGTGGGTGAATGGCAAGTCGGTGGCGCGGGTCATCACGGTGCCGGGGCGGCTGGTGAACCTGGTGGTGCGCTAAGGCCGCACCGGCGGGACCGGCGCGACCGGCGCCCCGGCGCGGCCCGGCGCAACCGGGCTGGCGGGCCCGGCGATCGGGGCAACCGGCGCGGGGAGGTGCCGGGAAACCCGCGGCCCCTGGCGAGAAGCGGCACAGCAGGCGGGAAACGGGCCGCCAGCGGCCTGCCATGGCGTATAGCGGAGGGCGCCCCATCGGCTGGGGCGCCCTCCGTGTTTGGAGCGGGAGGGGCTTGCCGGCATCAGGGTGGCGGCCTTGCTGAGATCCCGAACGCGCCTTTTCCCAGGTTCCGATGCCCAGCCCTGATTCCTCCGCGCCCTGGCGTGGAGGAACCCCTGCCCGGCGGCTGTCCTGGCAGGTCTCTCCCGCAGGCGGGCCGGCGGCTCCCGCAAAGGGAGCCGGTGCGAGCGGGCTGCCGCGGCGCCGGGCAGTGGGGGTGATAGGCCGGACGGGGCGCTTGCGGGGCGCTTGCCGTGTGGTGGGGGACGGTGTCGCGCTGGGCAACGCAGGGGGACCGGGGTTGAATTCCAGGATGTTACTGGTAATATATGGCTAGATGGGCGCGCCCGCTGTGTTTCTGGGGGGATGTGCGATGAGCCTGGAGCCGCCGACGCCCGCGGCCGCGGCCGCTCCACAGGAGCTGCCCGCGCGCTCACGGGCGGGCGCCACCGGGGACGGAAGCGCCCCGCCCTACGAATCGCCACCGCTGCTGGTACCCCGAGAGGGACAGGGACCTGGCTGGCTCGTGCCTCTGGTGGCCTTGCTGGTTCTGGCCGCCATCTGGGCCTGGCGGGCGCTGGCCCCAGCGGGTCCCGCTCTCACCCTGGTGGCCGGGGATGCCGCGGAAGGCGCGGGGGAGGAGACCGCGGGGGTGGCCGCGGTCGCCGGGGGACAGGCGGCAGGTGAAGAGGGCGCGGGTGGCCAGCCGGGCGGGCAGGGTGAGCTCGCGCTGGGCAGAGCCGAGGAGGGCGCGGCCACCGGGGACGCTGCTGGACGGCTGCAGGCCGGGGAGACGGCCGGAGAAGGGCCGGCGGTCCGGGGTGAGGAAATGCCCGCAGCCCTGGTGGTCCACGTGGCAGGTGCCGTGATGAGCCCGGGGGTCTACAGCCTTCCGGCCGGGGCTCGGGTGATCGACGCCATCGAGGCGGCGGGCGGCCCGCGCCCGCAAGCGGAACTGCACGCGCTCAACCTGGCTGCCCCCCTGGAGGACGGGATCCGTATCGAGGTGCCGACCAAAGAGGAGGTAGCCTCGGGACGGTTCGCACCCCCGGTGACCGGCAGCGGACCCGTGAAGGCCGGCTCGCCCGAGTCCCCCACGCCGGCCAGGGTGGACATCAACAGGGCCAGCGCGGCCGAGCTGGAGCAATTGCCCGGCATCGGGCCCGCGCTGGCGGAGCGCATCGTGGCCGACCGTGAAGTGAACGGCCCCTTCCGGCGCCCCGAGGACCTGACGCGCGTGGCGGGCATCGGCGAGAAAACGCTGGCCCGGTTGCTGCCCTACATCCGCGCCGGCCGGTGAGGCAGGGCCGCATGCGGTGAACATTGTCCGGCTGGTCGTGGCCTATTCCTGCGGCATCGCGATCTGGGGACTGCTGCGCATGCCGGCCTTCCTGGGCGGATCGGGATGGCCCGCACCCGCCGAACCGGTAACGGCCCTGTTCCTGCCGGGGTGGGAAGGCGGCGAATATCCCGGCCTGGCGGGTCTCCTGCATGGGCTGAAGGCGGTGACCGAGCGGGGCGGCGCATTCCCATTGCGGGGCCTGGCGGTGGCCCTCCCGGCCCTGGGCGCGGCCGTGGCGGTGGGGTACGTACTCGGGGCGCGGGCGCGCATGCACGACCGGCTTCCGCATCCGCGAGACGGTGCCGGCCCGCGCCAGGCCCGCGGTAGCCGCAGCCTTTTGGCGCGGCCCCTGGGCACCCTGGGGGCTCGGGGCTTGGCCGGGGCAGGGGTCCTGGTTCTGGTCGCCGGCGCCGGTTTTGTGGCAGCGGAGCGGTACGCGGCGGCGGCTCTCGCCCCCATGGCCTGGGTGGCCGGTGGGGCGGAGGTGTTGACGGTCACCGGACGGGTGGCTTCCGACCCGGAACCCGCCGGCTCGGGCGGTACCTTCCTCCTGCGGGTGGATACCGCCGAGGGCCGGCCGGCCCGCGCGCGCCTGCATGTAACCTGGCGCGGGAATCCGGGCCAGCGGGTGCCGGTTCTGGCATACGGGGACCGGGTGCGGGTGACCGGGACGCTGCGGCGGCCCCGGCCGGCCACCGTCCCCGGCGGCTACGATGGCCGGGCCGCGTTGTTGCGGGAGGGCATCGGTTACGAGCTGATGGCCGGCGCCCCGCCCCGGTGGCTGGGGCCGCCCCGCGGCCTCGACCGGCTGCCGGCGGCCGTCTTCGCCCTGCGCGGGCGGCTGCGGGAGGGCCTGGAGGCCAGCTTGCCCGCCGGTCCCCGGGGCGTGGCCGCGGCGCTCCTGCTGGACTGGCGCCAGGAACTCTCCATCACCGCCCGGACAGTGCTGGCGGACACGGGCCTGATCCACCTGCTGGCCGTCTCGGGCCAGCACGTGGCGATGGCGGCGGTAGGCGCGTCCTGGCTGGCGGGCCGCGGTGGCCTGCTGCCACGGGCGCGCCGGCTGGTGGTGGCGGCGGTGGTCACGGTCTACGCGGCCATCACGGGCGGGCCACCGTCGGTGCTGCGAGCGACGGCCACGTACCTGCTGGCCGACCTGGGCCGGGCCCTGGCCCGCCCGGCCACGGCACTGGCGATGCTGGCCTGGGCCGCCGCGGTACAGCTGCTGTTCCGCCCTCTCTGGCTGTTTGAGCCC
>DATCKH010000208.1:0-2247 GCA_036562425.1 Thermaerobacter sp.
GGCTACTCCCGGCAGGTGGCGCGGCTGACCGCCACCCCCGCCTACACCCCACCGTCACGAATGACGCCCCTGGAGGCCGGGCAGGTGGGCACCGGTGTGCAGGTGGCGGAGGTCGTCCGGGCCCGCGATGTGTTCCTGGACCGGCAGGTGCGCGAACTGCGGAGCCAGCTGGGGCGGTGGGAGGTTCGGAGCCGCACGCTGGCCGAACTGGAAACCATCGTGGGCGAGCCGTCCGACTCGGGATTGAGCGAGACGCTGAACAGGTTCTGGGAAGCGCTGGGGGTGTTGGCCAACCAGCCTGCCAGCATTCCGGCTCGCACGGCCGTCATTGAGCAGGCGCAGGCACTGCTGGAGCGCTTCCGGGTCATCGACCGCCAGCTCGAGGACCTGCAGAGGAACCTGGATGACAGCCTCGTCGCCCGCCTGCAGCGCGTCAACCAGATCGCCGGCCAGATCGCTGATGTGAACCGGCAGGTGCGGGTTGCCACCGCCGCCGGGCAAAACCCCAACGACCTGCTGGACGAGCGCGACCGGCTGCTGGAGGAAATGGCCACGCTGCTGCCGGTCCGGGTGACGGAGCAGGCGGATGGCACCGTACGGGTCGAGGTAGCCGGCCTGCTCCTGGTGGACGGTGATGTGGTCAACTCCCTGCGGGCGCAAGCGGTGACCGGGCCGGGCGGCATGACGGTCACGCAGGTATACTGGGATGACGGCAGCGGCGGCACGGTGCCGCTCGACGCGGCCACGCTGGCGGGCGGCGAGCTGGCGGGGCTGCTGGAGGCACGGGACGACCTGGTTGGCGGGCTACGCAACGACTTGCAGCAACTGTTCTTCGCCCTGGCGGATGAGATCAACCAGCTCCACCGGCAGGGGTACGACCTCAACGGCCAGCTGGGCGAGGACTTTTTCGTCGGCATGACCAGCCCCGCCGATCTGCCAGCTACGCAAGTCAACCCCAACCTGGTGGCGGATCCGGCCAAACTGGCGGCGGCGACCCAGGCCGGGCCCAAGGGCGATGGGGCTCCCGGCGACGGAAGCAACGCCCTGGCGATGGCGGGCCTGCGCAATAGGCCCCTCGCGCTGCTCGACAACGCAACGGTAGCTGCGTTCCTGGAGAGCGTAGTAGCGGGCTTGGGGATCGAGGGCCGGCAGGCGGAGGAAGGTGCCCGCACCACCCAGCTCCTCCTGGACCAGGTATCCGTCCAGCGGGAGAGCGTCCGGGGCGTTTCCCTGGACGAGGAAATGACGAACATGGTGCGTTTCCAGCACGCCTACGCGGCTGCGGCACGCCTGGTGACCGCCGTGGACGAGATGTTGTCTCTGTTGATCGAGCGGACGGGACTCGTGGGGCGGTGAACGACGCCGTCTGGCAAATGTCCGGAGGCGGTGAGCCTCCCGGGGACCACGAACCTGCGGAGGCCGCGAATCCCCGGAGGTCGTGAACCGCGTGCCCACGGCAGGAGGGACACTCATGCGCATCACCGGAGGCATGATGATTACGGGGCTGCTGCGCGACCTGCGCCGGGCCCAGGAGGCACTGAGCACCTTCCAGAACCGGTTGGCTTCGGGCAAGCGGGTGCAGCGCCCCTCCGACGACCCCGTCGCCACGGTGGAAAGCATGCGGCTCCGAGCCCGTATTGCCGAGGTCGAGCGCATGCGCAAAAACGCCGAAGACGCCCGCGATTGGCTGGAAGCCACGGACGCGGCGCTGGACCATGCCACCCAGATCCTGCAGCGGGCCCGGGAGCTGGCGGTCCGGGCCGCCAGCGGGAGCTTGCCCGACAGCTCCCTGGAGGCCGTACGCGCTGAGGTGGAAGAGCTCCACTCGCACCTGCTGGAGGTGGCCAACACCACCCTGGGCGGGAACTACATCTTCAGCGGCCTGGCCATCAACACTCCTGCCTACTCCCTCGACTCCACGCAAGCCAACGGCGCGCGTTTCGACGGTATGCCCGGCTTCATCGAGCGCGAGGTGGCGCCGGGTGTCCGGATGACCATCAACGTCCTCGGTGACCAGGCGTTCGATAGTGGCTTCACCGCCCTGCATAACCTGATCACGGACCTTCAAAACCGTGACACGGCGGCCATTTCCCAGTCCCGCATCGCCGAGCTGGACGGCGCCATCGACCAGGTGCTGCGCCTGCGGGCCGAGGTGGGCGCCAAGGTCAACCGCATCGAGCTGGGCTTGAACCGCATGACCGAGATTCGCATCGACAGCGAGCGGTTGCTCAGCGAGGTGGAGGATGT
>DATCKH010000217.1:0-2494 GCA_036562425.1 Thermaerobacter sp.
CCCGGCCGCCCGGGGCGGGAAGGCGGCGATATGCCGGGGGGCCTGGACGAGCCCGTAGTCAGCGCGTTGAACCGGCTCCTGGCGCGTGCCCTGCGCGGGCTGGCGGAGGCCGGTGAAGGCGATGCCGCCTGCCGGCTGGCCGGTGAGGCGTGGTCCCTGCTCCGCCACCGGTACCCGCGAGAAGCGCAGCGCATGAACGGCTTGCTCCATGCCCTGGTGCAGTTGCCGCCCCGGGTCGCCGGCAAGCCGGGTGCAAGACAGGCGGAGCCGGAACGGCCGGGCGGGGAACCTTCAGAACCCGGGGAACCGGCAGGGGAGCCGCGGTAACCGGCAGCGGATGCCGGTCACGCCCGCTTGGGCTCGACCAGAGGAACGCCGCGCCGGCACAGCGGGCATTCTTCCGGGACGAAGGCGGCGACGTCGCGGCAGAGCAGGGAGATGAAGGGCACGCCGAAGTTCGCCTTGCCCCCGCTGCGATCGACGACGGCGCCCACGGCCACCACGCGCCCGCCCGCGTGGGTCACGGCCTCCATGGTCTTGCGGACGGAACCGCCGGTGGTCACGACATCCTCGACCACCACCACGGCCTCGCCGGGTGCCAGCGCGAAGCCCCGCTTGAGGCGCATCGACCCGTCCGCTTCCTTCTCCGCGAACAGGGAGCGGGCGCCCAGCACCCGGGCCACGGCGTGGGCCAGCAGCACGCCGCCCATGGCCGGGCCCGCGACGGCGCCCACGGCCCCCGCTGCGGGTTCCGACCCGGCCGGCCCGCCCTGTCCGGCGTCGGCGGCGGGAAGAACCCGGCGCAACCGGGCGGCCAGCGCGGCCCCCAGCCGCTCCAGCACCTCGGGGTACTGAAAGGCACGGGCCAGGAGGAAGAACTCGTCGCTGTGCAGGCCCGTGGTCAGGCGGAAGTGCCCGTACCGGTGAGCACCGGTTTGCTCCAGCAAACCCGCCACCGCGGCGTCGTCCAGGTCGCCCGCGCCGGCGGGCGCACGGCCCGCCCGCACTCCGGGAACGGCCCCGGCCAGGACGCCGGCGGCGGCCCCGGCCTCGGGCCCGGCAGCAGCCCCGCGGCGCCCCTGCCTTTCGCCTGTGGTGGACATGCCTATGACCTCCCGTGCATGCGGTATCACCCGGCCTGACGGCCGCGGCCGACGGCGGGTGCCCGCGTTACGTCCTGGCCTGGCCGGCCAGCGCGCTCTCGACCTCGCTGGCGATGCTCGCCAGGGCGGCCAGCGGTTGTGGCGCCGCGGTCACCGGGCGGCCGACCACCAGGTAGTCCGCGCCGGCCGCGATGGCCGCCGCCGGCGTGGCCACGCGCCGCTGGTCGCCGGCCGGGCTGCCGGCCGGCCGGATCCCGGGCGTCACCAGCCAGAACCCGGTGCCGAGGGCGGCCCGCAGGCGCGGCAGTTCCGCCGGCGAGCAGACCGCGCCCGCCAGGCCCCAGCCCTGGGCGTTCCGGGCCCGGCGCACGACCTCGTCCTCCAGGGGCAGGCGGGCGCCGGTGGCCTCCGCGTAGGACCTCCCCGCCAGGCTGGTAAGGACAGTGACTCCAACCACCCGCGGCGCCGGCAACCCCGCGGCGGCCGCACCCTCGGCGGCACCCTCCACCGCCGCCCGGCACATCTCCTCGCCGCCCGCCAGATGCACGGTCAAGAGCCAGGCGCCGCGCGCACCCAGGGCCCGGGCCGCCCCGTACACGGTGTTCGGAATGTCGTGTAGCTTGGCGTCGACGAAGACCCGCACGCCGCGGCCGGCCAGGCGCTCGATCCAGACCGGGCCCAGGGCATACAGCATCTCCAGGCCGATCTTGAAGGCGCAGCCCGCCGGTGCCAGTTCATCCACCAGCGCGCTCACCCGCCCTGCATCCGCCACGTCCAGCGCCACGATCACCCGTTCCGCACCCGTGATGCCTTGACCCATCGCTGGTTCCTCCATATCTCCGTCTCCAGCGCCCGGCCGCCGGGGGTCCACCGCCGCCACGCCGCTGCCCGTTCCCGCCCGTTCCTGCCGGCTCGCCACGCCACGACAACCCAGGGCGGTCTGCGGGGCATCCCCGGCTCCCCCGGCCTACGCGCGGGATCCGTCACCCCCGGCCGGGGAACACGCGGCACCGGGCAGGCCGGCCCGGGACCCCGCCCCGGCCTCAGCCCCGGCCCCGGCGCCGGCGTGCCGGTGGGCGCGGCCGGTGAGTTCCGCGGCGGCAACCCCCTTGGCCGCCAGGATCTCGTCCAATTCGCCCAGGACGCGCACCGGGGCCAGGGGATCCACCAGCGCCGCGGTGCCCACCGCCACCGCGCTGGCACCGGCCAGCATCAACTCCGCGGCGTCGCGGCCGCTGCTGACGCCGCCCATGCCCAGGATGGGAGCCCGCAGCCGCTCGTAGACCTGCCAGATGCAGCGCACCGCCACCGGACGGATGGCCGGGCCCGACAGCCCGCCCGTGACCGTGGCCAGGAGCGGCCGCTCACCGTCCACGTCGATGGCCGCCCCC
>DATCKH010000225.1:0-10162 GCA_036562425.1 Thermaerobacter sp.
CGGTGAGCGGTGGGCCCGGCCGTCCGGGGCCGGGTCACCCGGCGGGTTGGGGGGAAGCGAGCGTCACAGAGGGGGGTGTGCAGCATGCCCGCAGTCGAGGAAGGCACGTTGCTGTGGGAGCCCTCTGAAGATTTCAAGGAGCGCTCGGAGATGCGGCGTTACATGCGCTGGCTGGCCGAGCGGAAAGGGCTCCGCTTCGACACTTATGAGGATCTCTGGCGCTGGTCGGTGCAGGGACTGGAGGCCTTCTGGGCATCGATCTGGGAGTTCTTCGAGATTCGCGCCTCCCGCCCCTACGAGCGCGTGCTGGCCAGCCGCGCCATGCCGGGTGCCCGGTGGTTCCCGGGTGCCGAGCTCAACTACGCCGAGCACATCCTGCGCCGTGCGACCAGGGAGCATCCCGCCGTCCTGTTCCAGGCGGAGGACCGGCCCCTCGCCGCCATGTCGTGGGACGAGCTCGGGGCCCAGGTGGCGGCGGTGGCGGCCGCCCTGCGCAACCTGGGCGTGGGGCGGGGCGACCGGGTGGCCGCGTACGTCCCGAACATCCCCCAGGCGCTGGTAGCCTTCCTGGCCACGGCCAGCATCGGTGCCATCTGGTCCAGCTGTTCCCCGGACTTCGGCGCGCCCAGCGTTGCCGACCGCTTCCGCCAGATCGAGCCCAAGGTGCTCATCGCCGTCGATGGTTACCGCTATAACGGCCGCCCCTACGATCGCCGGCAGGTGGTTGCCGAACTGCAGGGGCAGCTTCCCGGCCTGGAAACCACCGTCCTGATTCCCTACCTGGACCCGCGGGCCAATCCGGCCGATCTTCCCGGCAAGACCGTACTGTGGGGCGACCTGCTGCGGGAGGGCGGGCCGCTGGTCTTCGAGCAGGTGCCCTTCGACCACCCGCTGTGGATCCTGTACAGCTCCGGCACCACGGGCCTGCCCAAGCCGATCGTCCAGGGCCACGGGGGCATCCTGCTGGAGCACCTGAAGATGACCGCGCTTCATTGCGACCTGCGCCCCGGCGACCGGTTCTTCTGGTTCACCACCACCGGCTGGATGATGTGGAATTTCCTCATCGGCGGCCTGCTGGTGGGGGCTACGGTCCTGCTCTACGACGGCAGCCCGGGATATCCCGACATGAACGCCCTCTGGCGCTTCGCCGAGGAGACCCGCATGACGCTCTTCGGCACCAGCGCCGCCTACATCAGCGCCTGCATGAAGGCGGGCATCGAGCCCGGGCGCGACTTCGACCTTTCGGCCCTGAAGTCCATCGGGTCCACGGGCTCGCCCCTGTCGCCGGAAGGGTTCCGCTGGGTGTACGACCACGTCAAGCAGGACCTCTGGCTGGCCTCCGTCAGCGGCGGCACCGACCTGTGCACGGCCTTCGTCGGCGGCTGCCCGCTGCTGCCGGTGCGGGCCGGAGAGCTGCAGTGCCGCTGCCTGGGCGCCGACGTGCAGGCCTTCGACGAGCAGGGCCGGCCGGTGATCGACCAGGTGGGTGAGCTGGTGATCACCCAGCCCATGCCCTCCATGCCCCTGTTCTTCTGGAACGATCCCGGCGACCGCCGCTACCGGGAGAGCTACTTCGAGATGTATCCCGGCGTGTGGCGCCATGGCGACTGGATCAAGATCACCTCCCGGGGCAGCGCCGTGATCTACGGGCGCTCCGACTCCACCATCAACCGCATGGGCGTGCGCATGGGCACCAGCGAGATCTACCGGGCGGTCGAGGATCTGCCGGAGATCGTGGACAGCCTCGTGGTCGACGTGGAGTTGCCGGGGCGGGGTGCTTACATGCCCCTCTTCGTGGTGCTCCGGGAAGGGGTGGAACTGGACGAAGCCCTTCGGGAGCGCATTCGCCAGCGCATCCGCACCGCCCTCTCCCCGCGCCACGTTCCTGACGACATCGTGGCCGTGCCCGAGGTGCCCCGGACCTTGAACGGGAAGAAACTGGAGGTGCCCATCAAGAAGCTGCTCCTGGGCGTGCCGCGGGAGAAGGCGGTCAACCCGGACTCCATGAGTAACCCGCAGTCGCTGAAGTTTTATGAAGAATTCGCCCGGCGCCTGCGCGCCGGGGCCGGCGAGGCGGCGGGATCCTGAGGCCGCGCGGCGTGAGGGAGGGTTCGCCAATGGCAGGGATCAGCGCCGGGCGTTGCCCGCGAGCCGGGTGGGCGAAGCGAACAATCTGGCGGCAGGCATGGATCGCCATCTTGATGATGGCGCTGGTGGCCGGACCCGCCGCCGGGGCGGCTGCCGGTGCCCCGGATGCAGGAACGGGCGGTACCGCGGTGGCCGCGACGGCGGGCAACCCGCCCGCCACGTCGACAGCCGCGGCGGGTCACGCCAGCGGCGACACCGTCCGCTTGCAGCTCCTGGCCATCAACGACTTCCACGGGGCGCTCCAGCCGCGCACGCTGCAGGGCCGGCCCATCGGCGGCGCCGCCGTACTGGCGGCCTACCTGGACCACTGGGAGCGGGAAGCCAGGAAGGAAGGCTTCACCACCCTGCGGGTGGGGGGCGGCGACCTGGTCGGCGCCAGCCCGCCCGTCTCGGCGCTCTTGCAGGACGAGCCGACCATCGAGGTCCTGGACCGCATGGGCCTGCGCTACAGCGCCGTGGGCAACCACGAGTTCGACGAGGGCACGGCCGAGCTACGGCGCCTGCAGGAGGGCGGCTGCCACCCGAACACGGGCTGCTTCCGCGGGGCCAAGTTCCAGTACCTGACGGCCAACGTGGTGGACCAGCAAACCGGTGAGCCCTTCTTCCCGCCCTATGCCATCGAGCGGGTGCGGGGCGTACCCGTCGGCTTCATCGGCGTGACCTTGAAGGAAACACCGACCATCGTCACCCCCACGGGCGTGGCAGGCGTGCGCTTCCTGGACGAGGCGGCCAGCGTCAACCGTTATGTGGAGGAACTGAAGCGGCAGGGCGTGGAGGCCATCGTGGTGCTGCTCCACCAGGGCGGCACCGGCGACCGCCACGGCGGCCCCATCTCGGGCCCCGTGGTTCCCATTGTCGAGGCGATGGACGACGAGGTCGACGTGGTCATCTCGGCCCACAGCCACCAGGGCTACTGGGGCTTCATCGACGGCAAGCTGGTCACCCAGGCCTACGCCAACGGCACGGCCTTCGCGGACATCGACCTCATTCTGGACCGCGAGACGGGCGAGGTGATCGACAAGCGGGCGCGGATCGTGGACACCTACGGCGACATTGCTCCCGGCACCGAGCCCGACAAGCAGATCGCCCGGCTGGTCGCTGAGGCCGCCGAGCGGGTGGCGCCGCTGGTCAACCGGGTGGTGGGCACGGCGGCCGACGACATCACCCGCCAGCAGACGCCCGCGGGCGAGTCGGAGCTGGGCAACCTGATCGCCGACGCCCAGCGCTGGGCGATGGGCACCCAGGTTGCCTTCATGAACCCGGGTGGCATCCGGGCCGACATCGCCGCCGGGGAGGTCACCTGGGGCGAACTCTACGAGGTGCAACCCTTCGGCAACGACCTGGTGCGCATGACGCTGACGGGCGCCCAGATCGAGCAGCTGCTGGAGCAGCAGTGGCTGAACCAGCCCTATCCCCGCATCCTGCAGGTGTCGGGACTCACCTATGCCTGGGATCCCGGCGCGCCGGTGGGCGACCGCGTCGATCCGGCGGATATCCGTATCGGCGGTGAGCCCCTCGACCTGCAGGCGGAGTACACGGTGACCGTCAACAGCTTCCTTGCTGCCGGCGGTGACAACTTCACGGTGCTGACGGAAGGGAAGAACCGGGTGGTAGGGCCTCCGGACATCGACGCGCTGGTGGCTTACGTGGAGCAGTTGCCCCAGCCCTTTGACGCGCGGATCGAAGGGCGGATCAGCCTGCGCTAGGCGGCGGGCCGGGTCGAGTTCCGGTGAGGGCGGGGGCAGGCAGCCAGGCGCCGAGGAAAGAGGAAAAAGACGAATGATGGATAGGCCAAACGCCGGGCAACACTCGGGTTGGCCGGGAGTATAGTAGAACGCCAGCAGTGACGGCGGGTCCGTTCCCCGTCGCGAGCGACGCCGGCTGCGTTCCCCGTCGCGCCCGTGCCTGCCGGCCCACGGGCTGCACCGGCCGGGTAGGAGGCGGGGAGCGAGATGGTCCGAGACGCGTAGGAGGTCCTTGGGACCTAAATGTCACGAACACTGCCTGCCCTGAGGGAAGCCCTGGGGCGTCACCGTCCTTTGACCTGCGCACATCGTGGCGGCATGGCCCGGGCGCCCGAGAACACCCTCTCCGCGTTCCAGCGCGCTCTGGCCGCAGGCGTGGACATGGTGGAACTGGATGTGCAGCTTACCAGCGACGGCGAGGTCGTGGTCATGCATGATCCCGACCTCCGGCGCACCACCGACGGGTCGGGCACGGTGCGGGAGGCGAGCCTGGAGGAGGTGCGGCGGCTCGACGCGGGTTCCTGGTTCGGAGCCCAGTTCCGCGGCGAGCGGGTCCCTACCCTGGCCGAAGTGCTGGACTGGGCCCGGGGCCGCGTCTACCTGCAGATCGAGCTCAAGCCTTACGGTGCCCGTGCGGATGTGCTGTGCGAGCGCGTCGTGCAGCTGATCCGCGAGCGCAAGATGCAGGATCAGGTGATGTTGCTGTCCTTTGACCATCACGTACTCCGGTGGTGCAAGCAGATGGCTCCCGACATCATCACCGGGGCCATCTGCCAGGCGCGGCTGATCGACCCGGTGGGGGTGGTGCGCATGGCGGCCGCGGACGCGCTGTGCGTCGACTTCGAGCACCTCCGCCCCGAAGAAGTGGAGGCGCTGCACCGGGCCCAGATCGCCGTGCACAGCTTCGCGCCGACGTCCGACGCCCTGCGTGACCTGGCGTCGTGGGGGGTGGACATCGTCCAGTCCGATGACCCCGAGGCGCTGGGCGCCCTGGCGGTGGGACGGGCGAGGACCCACGGCGCCTGACGGGGGAACGAAAGGCGTCCAGCAGGCGGGGGAGGGGCCGGCGCGGGGCCCCTCCCCTCTGCGTGTTCGGTTGTGGTGATCGGGGAGGGCGGCCGCCGCGGCCGCGCGGCGGATCCATTTCCATGAAATAACTTCTCAGGTTAGACCAGGAATAAACTGCTTGACAAACCGTGTAATGACTGGGTACATTCCAATCGGGTTATTAGCACCCACCTCTTTTAGCTGCTAAAGCCTGCGTCGTGCCAGGATGGGCGCTCCGATGCGCCATTTTTCACCCTTCCAGCCAGTCACGGGTTAACACAGGGGCACAAGGGATCTCGCTCTGCTGACGATCGAGCATCCGGCGAGCCATCGCTTGCAACGTTCCTGCCGGCCAGGGGAATGGCGGTTTGCCGCCCGGTGTCACCCGGGCTGGCCCAGAACCGCGTGAGCGGGAGGTGTGTGACGGTGCGACGATTGTCAGGTCGGAGCAGGCGCGGGGGATGGCGCCTGTGGCTATCGGTGTTGCTCGTGGCAACCTTCGTTTCCTTCCTCCTGAGCGGTTGCGGCAGCCAGCAGGCGCAGCAGGATGCCGCAACGGCTCCGGGTGGCGGAAGCGGGGCCGGTCAGGGTGGGGACGTCGAGACCGTCACCCTGCGCGCCATGACCATCGGTAAGCCCACCGAGCGGTACCGGTTCGAGAACCTGAAGGACGCGGTGGAGCGCCTCAACCAGAAGCTGGAGGAAGAGGGCGCCAAGGTCCGCGTGCAGCTGGAAGGGCAGCACGAGGACCGGCCGTGGGACGAGTACAAGCAGCGCTTCATCCTGGCGGCGGAGGCCGGGAAGGCGCCCGACATCATCCTGAGCGGCCATGAGGATGTGGCGCCGTGGGCGGCGGCGGGTCACATCATCCCGCTGGACGAGTACGTCCGCGACCACCCGGTGTACCAGGATATCTTCCCCAAGCTGTGGGAGTCGGTGACGCTGGATGGCAAGATCTGGGGCATCCCCCAGGACACCGAGGCGCGGCCCCTGTATTTCTGGAAGTCGCACCTGAAGCAGCTCGGGTGGACCGATGAGCAGATCGAAGCACTGCCCGAGCGCATTCGCAACGGCGAGTTCACCCTGGACGACCTCCTGGAGACGGCCAAGCAGCTCCAGGACAAGGGCATCGTCCCGGCGGGGCAGGCCTTCTGGACGCGCGGGCAGCCCGGGGTCGACTTCTACATGTTCTACCTGGCCTTCGGCGGCCAGATGCAGGATCCGGAGACCGGCAAGCTGGTCCTCGACAAGCAGGCCCTGCTCAAGGAGTATGAGTTCTTCGCCCGCGCCAGCCAGGAGCTGGGCGTACTGAAGCCGTCGCTGCTGGGGACGGAGTGGCCCATCTGGCACCGGGCCGTCACCGGCAAGCAGGTGGGCTTGTGGGTCGGCGGTTCCTGGATGGTGGCCGAGTGGCAGGACCAGTACGGCCTGAAGGACGAGGACCTGGCCGACCTGGGTTACGCGTTGCTGCCGGCGGGCGAGAAGGGCAAGCCCGGCGTGACCCTGTCGCACCCGCTGGTCTACATGGTCACCAAGTACTCCAAGCACCCGGACCTGGCGGCGCGGTTGATCCTGGAGGCTACCAACGCCGAGTTCAACACGCGCCACGCCGTGGAGAGCAACCACCTGGCCATCATGAAGTCGCAGCTGGAGAACCCGGACTACAAGAGCGACAAGCTGCTGAGCGACATCGCTTACATGGTGGAGCACGCCGGGTTCGTGCCGCTGCACGAGCAGTTCGGCAACTATGACCAGGCCATCTATCGCGGCCTCTCCGCGGTGGTGGCGGGCCAGATGCAGCCGCAGCAGGCGGTGGACACCGTGGTACGGCAGCTGCAGTCGCAGCTGGGGGACGAGGTGATCATCCGGTGAAGGAGGAGCGCCGGGCCCCATTCTTGGACGAACCGGCGCAGCCGGGGGCATCGCCCGGCGGGGTCCCGGCCGGCGGGCCGGGGGAAGCGGCCGGCGGCGCGCGCGGCCTCGTAGCCGCCGCCGGCCGCCCGGCCGCCCCGTGGCGCCTGGCGCTGCTCTTCCTCCTTCCCTTTGCCGTCGTCGTGGCTGTGTTCTTCTTCGTCCCGGTGGTTCTGACGCTGCTGCTCAGCCTCACGGACGTCAGCGTGGCCACCGGGCTGGGCGGCTTCCGGTGGGTCGGCCTGGAGAACTATCGCCGCATCGTCACCGATCCCGTGGCGGGCCTGGTCCTGCGCAACACGTTCCTCTACGTGGGCGCGACCCTGGTGCTGTTCAATGTGGGCCTGGCCATGGTGCTGGCCCTGGCCAGCTCCTTCCTGCCGGACCGGTGGGGTGGCCTGTTCCGGGCGGCGTGGCTGCTGCCGCGCATCACGCCCTCGGTGGTCTACGTGTTGATGTGGAAGTACTTCGCGGCGGAGCCACCCTACGGCGTGCTCAACCAGATCCTGGGCTGGCTGGGCCTGGAGGCAAGCCAGAACTGGCTGTACGCCCGGCCGTGGCCGATGATCATCGCCATCAACGGCTTCGTGGGCGCGTCGATGGGCATGATCATCTTCTCCGCGGCGATCCGGGCCATCCCGCGGGAGCAGCTGGTGGCGGCGCAGGTGGACGGGGCGGGATCGTGGCACCTGGTCCGGCACATCGTCCTGCCCCAGATGCGGTGGCCGGTGCTCTTCGTGGCGGCCTACCAGACGCTGTCCCTGCTGGCCTCCTACGAGTATATCCTGCTGGCCACGGACGGCGGCCCGGGCTTCTACACCACCGAGGTGTGGGCGCTGTACGCCTTCCACACGGCCCTGTCCAACTACTTCGGCAACGCCCAGTTCGGCCTGGGCGCCGCCCTGGCGACGGTGCTGGTGATCATCGGCATCATCGCGTCGCTGCTCTACCTGCGCTTCTTCAACTTCCGAGCCATGACCGGCCGGCCGCGGATCGAGGTGACGTGATGGCGCCGCCGGTGGCGAGCCCGACCGCGGCCGCCGGCCGGGGAGGCTCGCCGGCGACGAGCAGGGGGAGGTGAAGGGGTTGCTGGGTAACATCAGCGAGACGCGCCGCCCCGCCTGGGGCGCCTGGCTCCTGCTGGTGCCGGTCACCCTGCCGGTGGTGGCCCTCTATGTCTGGTTGCTGCTGGCTTCCTGGAGCGACGGCATGGAGGGCTTCCGGCCGCTGGCGCTGACGGTGGAGAACTGGTCGTTCCTCTGGACGGAGGACCCCTTCGCCCCGAGCATCTGGCGCATTACGTGGAACACGCTCCTGTTTGCCGTCATGGTGGCCCTGGGAGAGATCGGGCTGGCCAGCACGGCGGCGTATGCCCTGTCGCGGCTGCACGTGCCGGGCCGGCGCTTTTGGCTGGGATTGCTCATCGTGCTGCACGCGTTTCCGGGGATCACGCTGCTGGTGGCCATCTTCATGCTCCTGCAGCGCCTGGGGCTCTATGACACCCTGGCCGGCGTGGTGCTGGCCAAGATCGCCCTGGAGCTGCCCTTCCATGTATGGGTGCTCAAGGGCTTCTACGACCAGGTGTCCTGGGATCACGAGATGGCGGCGCTGCTGGACGGCGCGGACCGGCTGACCACCTGGCGCCGCGTGGTGCTGCCCATCGTGCGGCCGGGCCTGATGGCGTCGGGCGTGTTCGCCTTCCTGTCCGGGTGGAGCGAGTTCCTGCTCCCCTATGTCCTGGCTCCCGGCGCCAAGACCCAGACGCTGCCGGTGTACCTCAGCTCCTTGCTCTCCCAGGCCGACGTGGCGGACTACGGGACCGTTTCGGCGGTGGCGGTCTTTTACATGATTCCCGTACTAGCCGTCTACTTCTTCCTGCAGCGGTTCCTGGTGGCGCTGTACACGGGGGGTGTCAAGCGGTGAGGGTACGGCTCGAGAACGTGACCAAGCGGTTCGGTACCGTGACGGCCGTCTCGGAGCTGACGCTGGATCTGCCCTCCGGCCAGCTCGTGGCCCTGCTGGGGCCGTCCGGCTGCGGCAAGTCCACCACCCTCTACATGCTGGCCGGCGTGCTGCGGCCCAGCGAGGGGGCCATCTACTTCGACGACGTCATGGTCAACGACGTCCCGCCCCAGCGCCGGAACGTGGGCATGGTGTTCCAAAGCTATGCCCTCTACCCCCACATGACGGTGTTCGAGAACATCGCCTTCCCGCTGCGTATGCAGAAGCTGCCCGCGGAGGAGATCCGGCGCCGGGTGCACGAGATGGCCGAGCTCGTTCAGATCGAGCAGCTCCTGGACCGGCGGCCGGAGCAACTGTCTGGCGGCCAGCAGCAGCGGGTGGCGCTGGCCCGGGCCCTGGTCAAGCGGCCGGCCCTGCTCCTGCTGGATGAACCGCTGTCCAACCTGGACGCACAGCTCCGCCAGACCATGCGCGCCGAGATCCGCCGCGTGCAGCGGGAGCTCGGCGTGACCGCCGTGCTGGTCACCCACGACCAGACGGAGGCGATGACCATCGCCGACTGGATCGTGGTGATGAACGCCGGCCGCTGCGTCGCCCAGGGCACCCCCTACGACCTGTACCAGCTGCCGCCCAACCGCTTCACCGCCTCCTTCATCGGCCACCCGCCGATGAACTGGCTGCGGGGGCGGGTGAGCGGCTCCCGCCTGCAGGTGGACGGCCTGCCGGTGCAGCTGCCGCTGCCCCTGGAGGCGCGGGCGGATGACGTGGAGATCGGCATCCGGCCCCACCACGTCCAGATGGTGGCGCCCGGCAAGGGCCACGTGGACGGCGTGGTGACCCTGGTGGAACTGCTGGGCCACGAGAAGCTGGTGACGGTGGAGGCCGGCGGGGCCAGTGGCCGGGAAGGCGTGCGGCTGCAGGCCCTGGTCCCGGCCGATGCGGCCGTGGTGGAAGGAGAGCAGGTGGGGTTGCGCCTGCCCCTGTCCCGGCTGCACCTGTTCCGGGTTCGTGACGGCCGCCGCATCGCCCTGCCCGGCGCCGCCCGGCGGCCCGTGGCCGCGGGCGCGGTGGAGGCCGCCGGCGCGGAGGCCGAGGGCGAGAGCGCGGGTACGGCCGGGTGATCACTTCGGTCCGCGGCCGGTGGCGTGGCGCCAGCGGGCACCGCGCTCCGACCGGCGCGGTCCGGCGGAGCCTGTCTCTCCAGGCCGCCCTTGGGAGAGGGCGGCTCTTTTCGTGCCCTTATCGTGCCCTTACGAGCCCGCTCGAGAATCCCGCTCGAGAATTCTCACCTCCATACGGCCATTCGCTCCGCGAGGGTCGACGTGTGTAGCTCGAGCTGGGTGCCGTCC
>DATCKH010000226.1:0-1948 GCA_036562425.1 Thermaerobacter sp.
CGCACGGCTTGCCCCGGTCTCAGATCGGCCGGCGGATCGGTGATCACCCAATCTTCCGCTTCCAGGCCCTCGCGGATCTCTGCCCATTCCGCGTCGCTCAAGCCCACCTCGACGCGGCGCCGCACCGCGCGGCCGTCCTCCACGACCCACACCTCGGAGCCGTCGTCCCCGACGAGGGCGGCAACCGGCACGGCCAGCACGACCGGTGCCCGTACCACGATCTCGAGGTTGACCGTATAACCGGGCTTGAGGGGCGTTCCCTTGGGGAGCGCCACGGTGACGGGCACGCCGGTTTCCTGCTGGCCGGCCAGCCCGTTCCGGGTGACGACCAGTTCCCCGACCTCTTCCACCTTGCCTTCCCAGCTCCGATCGGGGAAAGCATCGCTACGAATCCGCACCTTCTGCCCTGGACGAACCCGCACCCCGTCCAGCTCGGGGAGGACGAGCTCCACCACCAGTTGATCCAGCGCCCCCACCGTCACCAGGGGCCCACCCGCCATCGACTGCAGGCTTCCACCATTAGCCTCGTCCGGGGCCATGACCTGCAGCACCACGCCATCCAGGTTGCTGCGGACTTCGGCCCGGGACAAAGCGTTTTGGGCCTGTTCCAGTTGCAACCGGGCCTGTTCGATGCTCAGGTCCGCCAGTTCCAGCTGGATTTCCGCCTCCTCTTCCGGTATCACACCCGCACAGGCAGGATCGGGTCGGGCCGGTGCCGCCGCCCGCTCCTCCCTGGCACACTCCCGCGCCCGCCGCAGTTGCCTCTGGGCCCGCTCCCGCTCCAGCCGGGCCCTCTCCAGCGCCAGTTCGGCCTGACGAACCTGCGCCTCCAGCTCGGCCCTGGCGTACCGGACCAGCACGTCCCCCTTCTTCACCGTTTGTCCCTGCTGTACGGGGATGGACTCCACCGCCAGGCCCGGTTGCGGCATCACCTGCTGCTGCCGGCGGGGGGTCACGCGCCCGCTGGCATACACCACTTCCTCGATGCGCCGCCTCTCGGGATGGGCCGCCTCTACCGGCCGGCCCTCCACCTGACGGGAGTTCGTCACCGCGACGTAGACCATGCCCGCGGCCGTGGCCGCCAGCACCAGGTAAGCCAAAAGCAACCGCTTATTCATAGCGCAGCGCCTCCATGGGATCGAGGCGGGCCGCCCGGCTGGCCGGGTAAATGCCGCACACGACGCCGACCAGGAGGGAGAACAAGACGGCCACTATGACGGTCAGGGGCGACACCACGGGTGGCCAACCCACCAGGGCGGCAATACCCCAGGCAAGCCCCGTCCCCATGCCGATCCCCAGTACCCCGCCCGTCCCGGTGATCAACATGGCCTCGATCAGGAATTGCCACAGGATGTTGCCGCGCGTGGCCCCCAGGGCCATCCGCAGGCCGATCTCGCGGGTGCGCTCGGTCACAGAGACCAGCATGATGTTCATCACGCCGACGCCCCCCACGACCAGGGCGATGCCGGCGATGGAGCCGATGAGGAGGGTGAGGATGCCCGTCACCTGGCCGCTGACGCCGGCCAGCTGGGAGAGGTCGAAGGTGCGGAAGGCCCCGCGCTTGCCGGTGGCCCGTTCCAGATGGGTGATCACACGGCGGGCCACCGCGTCCCGGTCCTGGCCCTGCTCGGGGACGATAGCAAAAAAGGAAAAGGTGGCAGGCTGGCCGGTCAGGCCCCGCCAGGTGGACAACGGGACATAGGCCGTGCCCCGGCGCCCGGCGCCCGCCACCGGGCCCAGGGCAGCCAGCGCCGGCGGGACCTGCGAGCGGGTGACCCCGACAATCCGATAGGGAATCCCCTGCAGGCGCACGACCTGCCCCACCGCCGCCTCCGGCGCCTGGCCCGGGAAGAGGGCTTCCGCGGCGATTTCGTCCAGCACGATGACGCGGCGGGCGGCTCGATCATCGGCCTCCGACCAGAACCGCCCGGCCAGAAATTCCAGCGGA
>DATCKH010000227.1:0-8413 GCA_036562425.1 Thermaerobacter sp.
CGACCGGCGCGTCCAGGTCGCGGCGGGCCAGAGCGTGGATGTGCCGCTCACCTTGCCGGACACCCCCGGCACCCAGGAGTTCCGCATCACCGCCACGTCCCAGGGCGCCGGCGGCTCTGCCACGACGCTGGTCATCCGGCTCACGGTCACGGTGCACGGTCAGGGCGCCACGCCTGGGGACGATGGAAACGGCGGGGATAACGGCGGAGACGAAGGGGAAAACGGTAACGGCAAGGGCAACGGTAGGGACAACGGCAATCGTGGCGCGGTCACCGTGAGGGTAACGCTACGGGGTGACAAGGGCGCTGAGGTGTCCGGAGCCCGAGACCCCGTAATGCTAGCACCCGGTGAACCTCTGCTGGTGGTGATCCGCGACGGCGCCAAACAGGATCATGAGGGGCTTGTCGTAGCTCCTGGTGGGACCGTTGAGGAGCCCCACTTCAGCATCGGCCCCGGCAAGAAGTCGCGGCAGCACACTGCGACAGTAAGCTTCAGCCAGCCAGGGCAGTACACAGTGCAGGTTCACGACCCGTTACACCCGCAGGAAGCTACGGAAATCACGGTGACGGTACAGCAACAAACAGGAGCCGCCACTAGACAGTCATCGGGCCGTCGGTGGTTCCTCGTAGATTGGGATCGCTGGTGGGCGGAGCTGTGGGGGCGCCTGGCAGCCTGAGCAGAAACCGGGCCGAAGGAAACACCGCGAGCCCACCCTCTCTGCCCGCAAAGTGCGGGGTACAGCTCAGAAAATCAGTTCATGGGTGCCACCGGGATCATCCGGTGGCACCCCTGCTTTGTTCCCGATAGTTGTCTATTCTCGGAAACAAGAATGGCACACCGTGGGTGAAGGTGCGGGCTTGCGGGTACTAGCGCTCGCGGAGCGTGACCACGGTGGCACCGGACCCGCCCTCGTTGGGAGCCCCCAGGCGGAAGGACTGGACGTACGGGTGATTGCGCAAATACTCGTGCACGGCCCGGCGCAGGGCGCCGGTGCCCTTGCCGTGGATCACCCGCACCTGGGCGGCGCCTGCCAGCACGGCATCGTCCAGGTACTTGTCCAGGCGCGCCAGGGCCTCATCCACCGTGAGCTGGCGCAGGTGGATCTCCGGCGAGAACTCCCGCGCCTTGGCCTGCATCAAGGAGGCGGGACCGGCTCGGCCGCCGGCGCCACCCCCCGCCTTCCCGGATGCGGGGGCGCGTCCCACAGCGCTGGAACCCGTTGCAGCCCCCGGCCGGCCACCCTCTCCCCGGCCGCCAGCGCTGCCAGCACCGCCCGCCGACTGGGATCCCAGCAGCCGCAGGTCGGACCGGGGCACCCGCAGGCGCAGGATCCCGGCCTGGACGGTGACCGGTTCGCCGGGGTCGGCGGGGACGTCCACCACCTCGCCTTCCTGGCGCAGGCTCAGCACCTCGACGCGGGCACCGGGCCGCAGGCCACGGGCGACGGCCGCCTCGGCCACCGCCCGTGACTCTCTCGCCGCGGCCTCGGCCTGGGCGCGGATACTGGCCAATTCCCCCTCCAGGCCCTGTACCGCACCGCGCGTCGCTTCCACGGCCTCCTCGGCGCGGGCCAGCGCCTCGGTCGCGGGCCGCTCACCCCGCAGGGCGGCTTGCAGTTCTCCCATGGCCGCCCGCAACTCGCCCACCAGCCGCTCGGTGCGCCGCCGGGCCTCCCGCAGCGCCTCCTCCAGCTGGTCCTGCATCTCCTCCAGGCGGCGGTGGTACTCCCGGCGCTGACGCTCCAGTTCCCGCGCCAGCTCGTCCCGCAGGCGTTCCGCTTCCTCCCGTCGCGCCTCGGCCTCCGCCCGCAGGGCCGCGGTCTGCCGGCGATCGGCTTCCATGGCGGCGATCAGTTCTTCCACCCGGTGGGCGCCCGCCCCCATCACCTGATGGGCGCGCTCGATCACGGACTCCGGCAGGCCCAGCCGCTTGGCGATGGTCAGGGCCATGCTCTTGCCGGGCAACCCGATCCACAGGCGGTATGTGGGCCGCAGGGTCTCGGGGTCGAACTCGACGCTGGCGTTCTCCACCCCGGGCTGCTGGTAGGCGTAAGCCTTCAGGGCGCTGTAGTGGGTGGTGGCCACGGTCAGGCAGCCCCTGGCGCGGAAGTGCTCCAGCAGCGCCACCGCCAGCGCCGCGCCCTCGTCGGGATCGGTGCCCGCCCCGATCTCGTCCAGCAACACCAGCGCACCCGGCCGGGCGTCGCGGGCGAAGCCGACGATGGCCCGCATGTGGGACGAGAACGTGCTCAAGCTCTGCTCGATGCTCTGCTCGTCGCCCACGTCACAGAAGATCTGCGGGAAGACGCCCAGCTCGCTGCCGGGGGCCGCGGGCACGTGCAGGCCGGCCTGGTGCATGAGCGCCAGCAGGCCCACCGTCTTGAGGGTGACGGTCTTGCCGCCGGTATTGGGCCCGGTGATCACCAGGGTGTCGAACCCTTCCCCCTGGCCGAGCCAGATGTCGATGGGCACGGCTCCGGGCCCCAGCAGCGGGTGGCGAGCCCGGCGCAGGCGCACCCGGGGCTGTTCCACGGTCACGGGCCGTTCCGCCCGCATGGCCAGGGCCAGGCGGCCGCGGGCGACGATGGCGTCCAGGTCCGCCAGTTCCTCCAGCGTGGCGCCGATCTCGCCCGCCACCGCGGCCACACGCTCCGTGAGCGCCGCCAGGATGCGCTCGATTTCCTCCTGCTCCTCCGCCTCCACGGCGCGCAAGCGGTTGCCCAGCTCCACCACCTGCATGGGCTCCACAAAGAGCGTGGCGCCGCTGGCCGACTGGTCGTGAACCACCCCGGGGACGGCGTGCCGCGCCTCCGCCTTTACCGGCAGGACGAAGCGGTCCCGCCTCTGGGTGATGATGGGCTCCCGCAGCGCCGCCGCCCACTGGGGCGAACGGATCATCTCCTCCAGGCGCTGGCGAATGGCCGCCTCCAGGTCGGCCTTCTGGCGGCGCAGGGCGGCGAGGCGCGGGCTGGCCTCGTCGCGGACGCGGCCGTCCTCGGTGATGGCCGCCGCCACCGCCTCTTCGATCTCGGGTTGAGGCGTGAGCCGCGACGCCCGTT
The DNA here is from genome assembly GCA_036562425.1 of Thermaerobacter sp. Classification (GTDB taxonomy): domain Bacteria; phylum Bacillota; class Sulfobacillia; order Thermaerobacterales; family Thermaerobacteraceae; genus ZC4RG37. The sequence goes on from DATCKH010000227.1 coordinate 3,059, forward strand.
CGGCCAGCAGAGGGCACGACGACTCCCGGTGCATCAGGAAACCCCGCAGGCGCCGGGCTCCGCGTAGCGTGGAGGCCACCTGGAGCAACTCTTCGGGCGCCAGCACGCCCCCCTTGGTGGCTCGCTGCAGCGACCGCCGGATGTCCGCCAGGCCGCCGAGGGGTACCTCCCCCTCCCGCTCCAGCAGGCGAGCCGCTTCCACCGTCTCCGCCTGCCGGCGGCGTACGGCCTCAGGGTCCGTCAGCGGCCGCAAGGCACGGCAGCGCTCGGCCCCCAAAGAAAAACTGGCCTGCGCGGCCAGAAGCTCGATGATCTTCGGGAATTCCAGGCGTTCGAGGCTGCGTTCGTCCATTTCCCTTTCGGTCCTCGTGAGATCTCTACCCGACCCTGTGGGTCAGCCTGTGAGATCCTTGCGCGATCCTTCCCAGCCGGTTTCTCCTGGAATGGCGCCGGGCTCCCGCGACGGTACCCGGCTATGCATTCTACCCCTCGTGCCGAAGTGTATCTTACCACGGTACCGGCATGGATGAAGGGCTCAGTCTTCCGAATCACCGCCGCCACGACCGCCGGTGCCGGACGCCCCCGCCTCCCCGGCCGCGCGCACCCGGTGCCCCCGCTCCGCCTTCGGCAGGCCCAGCCAGGCCTCCAGGGCCGGGAGGTCCAGGGCGTTGAGGATGTGCTGCGGCTCCAGCCAGGCGCGCCGGGCGACCGTCACCCCGAAGGCGATTTGCGCCAGCTCGCCAGGGGCGTGGGCATCGGTGTTGATACACAGCATGATACCGCGTGCCGCCGCCTGGCGGGCCGCCTCATCGCCCAGGTCCAGCCGCTCCGGGGACGCGTTGATCTCCAGGGCGGTGCCGGTGCGGGCGGCAGCGTCCAGCACGGCGTCCAGGTCCACTTCGTAGGGATCCCGAAAGCCCAGGCGGCGCCCGGTGGGGTGGCCAATGATGTCCACGTGCGGGTTCTCCATGGCCGCCAGGAGGCGTTCGGTCATCGCCGCCCGGTCCAGCCGGAAATGGCTGTGGACCGACGCCACGACGATGTCCAGCTCGGCCAGGACTTCATCGGGGAAGTCCAGCCGCCCGTCCTTGAGGATGTCCACCTCCGCGCCCTTGAGCACGCGGAAGGGGATGCCCGCCTCCTGGTAGGCGCGGTTCAGTTCCTCGATCTCCCGCCACTGGGCGCGCAAGTCTTCGATCTCCAGCCCGTGGGCCACCCGCAGCGAGCGGCTGTGATCGCAGATGGCCAGGTAGCGATAGCCGCGGGCCCGTGCCGCCTCCGCCATCTCGCGGATGGAGGCGGCGCCGTCGCTCCACCGGCTGTGCACGTGCAGGTCGCCCCGCAGGTCACCGGCCTCCACCAGGTGCGGCAGCCGCCCCTCTTCCGCCGCCTCGATCTCGCCGCGGTCCTCCCGTAATTCCGGTGGGATGTAGGGCAGCCCCAGGTGCCGGTAGAGCGCGGCCTCATCGGGGACCGCCAGCGGCTCCCCGCCCTCGCCGCCGGGCGAGACGCGGTAGACCCCGTCCTCGTCGATCCTGAGGCCGCGGGCGCGGGCCCGGGCGCGCAGCCGCGTGTTGTGAGCGGCCGAGCCGGTGAAGTGGTGCAGGGCGGGCACAAAAGCCTCGGGCGGCACCACACGCAGGTCGACCTGGAGGCCCCCCTCCACCCGGACGGTCACCCGGGCGGATCCCCGGGCCAGCACCTCGGTCACCACCGGCAGGCCGGTGAAGGCCGCCGTGACCGCTTCACCGTCCCGGGCGGCCGCCACCAGGTCGATGTCCGTGACCGTTTCTTCCCCCCGGCGCAGGCTGCCGGCATAGGCGGCCCGCTCCACGCCCGGCAGCTTCTCCAGTTCCGCCACCAGGGCCTGGGCCAGCGGCAATGCCTGGCCGATGGGCACTCGCTGCCCCTGCTGCCCGGCCTGTTCCAGCGCCTCCAGGAGCTTCTGGGCCTTGCGCTCGCCGAACCCCGGCAGGCGGGCGGCGGCGCCCGACTCCAGAACCCGCCGCAGGTCCGCCGCCGACGTGACATTCAGCTCCCGGTAGAGGCGCCCCAGGGTCCTGGGTCCCAATCCCGGCACGGCCAGCAGGGCGCGGACGCCCTCCGGGATCCGCGCCCGCAATTCGTCCAGCAGGCGTGTGGAGCCGCGCTCGTAGAAGTCGCGGATCTTGGCCGCGATGGCCGGACCGATCCCGGGAAGTTCCTCCAGGCGGCCCGCCTCCACGTAGACCCGCAGGTCCTCCCGCAGGCCGGAGACCGTGCGGGCGGCCCGCCGGTACGAACCCGCCTTCCGGGCGTCCGTGCCGTCGATCTCGATCAGGTCCGCGATCTCTTCCAGCAGCGCCGCGACGGTCTTGTTGGTGATCTCGTGCGTGTCGCTGGGCTTCCCGCTCAACCCTGGCCCCCGCTCCGAGCCGGCGGTGACGCGGCCGGCGGCGTCGTGAGGTGACCGTTGAGCTCCCGCTTGCGCCGGTCCCATTCCTTCTCCAGCATGCCGAGGACGCGCTGGTACTGTTCCTCCAGCTTGGTCAGCTCATCCGCCAGGTTGATGGCGGTCAGGACGGCGATGCGGGTGATCCCTAGCCGCGGGTGGCGCTTGGCAATCTCGTTCATGCGGCGATCGACCATGTCCGCCAGCCGTTCCATGTAGGCGGGCTTGGCGTCACCGCGCAGCACGTATTCCTCGCCGAAGATCTTGACCGTCACCCGGTGGGTGGCGCCTTCCCGCCCCGTTTCATCGGAGGTCGATCGCATGTCACGCATGTCCCGGCCCTCCCGCCTCACTTCTTCGGACCCGCTCCCCCGTTTCCTGCTCCCGGGTGGCAGAAAAAGGCGGTTCCGGCGACACCGCCCGCCGCCCCCGGGCCCCCGGCCATGCCCCGGGCGGCGGGCCGGGACCGGCTACCGCTCGCTTCCGCCACCGCTCTCCCTCACGACCGGGGTGTGAGCCCCATGCCCGCCAGGGCCTCCCGCACCCGGGCGTGCAGGGCGTCCACCTCCTCGTCGGTCAGCGTTCGGCCGGCGGCCCGGTAGGTGAGGGCGAAGGCCAGGCTAACCTGTCCCGGAGGAACCGGCTCCCCGCGGTAGACGTCGAACAGCCGCACATCCTCCAGCAACTCGCCGGCCTCGGCCCGGATCCGCTGCTCGATGGCCGCGGCGGGCAAGCCCTCCGGGGCGAGGACGGCGATGTCCCGCCGCACCGCCGGGAACCGCGGAACCGGCCGGTAGGACGGGATCAGGAGCGCGTGGGACGCCAGGGCCCGCAGGTCGAGTTCCGCCGCCACCACCCGCGCGTCCATCTCCCAGGCGGCCGCCACGTCCGGGTGCAGCTCACCGAGCCAGCCCACGTCCGTGCCGTCCACCCACAGCCGGGCCGCCCGCCCCGGGTGCAGCCACGGTTCCGCCGCCCGCTCCCAACGGCAGCGGTCCGGGCCGATGCCCAGGCGCTCCAGCAGTCCCTCCACCACGCCCTTCAATGTAAAGAAGTCGGCGGGCAGCGGCTTCTCCGCCCAGTGCAGCGGCCCCACCTCGCCATAGCCGGCCAGCCCGATCAACACCGGCTCGTCGGGCAGGTCCCGCAGCGGCAGCTCGGCGGGGCGGAATACCGCCGACACGTCGTAGACCAGCGCTCCGGGCTGCTGGCGCCGGGCGTTGAAGGCCAGCACGTCCAGCAGACCCGGCAGCAGCGTGGTGCGCAGCAGGCTGTGCTCTTCCGTCAGCGGGTGCAGCAGCGGGATGGCCCGGCGCCACGGGTGATCCGGGGGCAGCCGCAGCGCGTCCCAGGCCGCCGGGCGGGTGAAGGCCCAGCTGACCACTTCCTGCAGGCCCGCCTGGGCCAGGGTCTCCCGGACCCGCCAGATCAGGCGGAGCAGCGGGGAGACCTCATCGCCGGCGGGCCGGCCCGGCGGCAGGATGGCCGGGATGCGATCGTAGCCGTACAGCCGGCCCACTTCCTCCGCCAGGTCCACCTCGCCCTCGATGTCGGTGCGGTAGCTGGGTACGGTGACCGTCCCGGCGCCGCGGTCTACGGAGAAGCCCAGGCGCCCCAGCAGGCCGGCGATGGTGTCGTCGCCCAGCTCGGCGCCCAGCCATTGCCGGATGCGGCCGGGCCGCCAGGGCAGGCGGCGCGGCTGGAATTCCCGGGCCACCGCCTCCGCCCGGCCGGGCACGGGCCGCCCCGCCCCAATGGCGGCCAGCAGCTCCATAGCCTGGTCCGCCGCCGCCCGGACGCCCGCCGGGTCGACCCCCTTCTCGAAGCGCAGGGCGGCCTCGGTGCGCAGCCCGTGCCGGCGGGCCGTCACCCGTACCCGCCGCGGGTCGAACCAGGCGGACTCCAGAAGCACCGACCGGGTCGAGGCCGAGATCTCGGAGTTCTCCCCGCCCATCACGCCCGCCAGGCCCAGGGCCCGTTCCGGGTCGGCAATCACCAGATCACCGGCCGCCAAGCGGCGCTCGCGGCCGTCGAGCGTCACCAGGCGCTCCCCCTCGCGGGCCGGGCGCACCACGATGGTGCCCTCCCGCACCGCGTCCAGGTCGAAGGCGTGCAGCGGCTGACCCAGTTCCAGCATCACGTAGTTGGTGACGTCGACGATGCGGTCGATGGGCCGCATGCCGGCGGCCACCAGGCGGCGCCGCAGCCAGAGGGGCGACCCGCCCGGGCGCACGTCCTCCAGGACGCGGGCCACGTAGAGGGCGCAGCCCTCCCGGTCCTCGATCACCACCCGCACGCGGGCAGCGGCTTCCCCGCCGGCGGCGGCCCGGTCCCGATCGGTCCCGTCCCCGGCCGCCCCGGGCGCCGCCTCGTCCGGTACATCCCCCGCCTGCCGGGCCGCCTCCCCCGCCGGCCCGGGTGTGGCCGCGCCGGCCGCGGGTGCCCGTAGCGGCCGGCCGGTGACGGCCGCCAGCTCCCGGGCCACGCCCAGGATGCTCTGGCAATGGGCGGCCAGGTTGGGCGTCAGGCTGAGCACCAGCACCGGCGCGCCCCACCCCAGGACACCGGTCAGATCGGTACCGGGGGCGGGCACCTGACCCGGCAGGACCTCCTCCAGGTCCGCGATGCCCTCCCGGTCCGCCGGCTGGTCGCCCAGGCCCAGTTCGTGGAGCGAACAGACCATGCCGGTGGAGGTCACCCCGCGCAGTTCCCGGGTCTCCACCCGGACACCCCCCGGCAGTACGGCACCGGGCAGCGCCACGGCCACCGCCATGCCCGCCCGTACGTTGGGCGCACCGGTCACGATGGTGACGGTGCCGGCACGGGGCCCGGCATCCACCCGGCACACCCAAAGCCGCGCGGCGTCCGGGTGGGGTTCTACCGACAGCACCCGGCCGGCTACCACCCCGCCCGCCCCGGGGGCC
>DATCKH010000003.1:0-17833 GCA_036562425.1 Thermaerobacter sp.
CTGCGGGAACGGGCGCTGAGGGCCTTCCGGGCGGCCCGGCATCACGCCGGGGTCTTCTCGGTGCGGCGGCGCCGCGGCGTCACGGCTTCCGTGGCCACCGACATGTAACACCCGGCCCGCTTGTTCCACTCCATGACGTAACGGCCCTCGCGGAAGCCCTTCTCTGCCAGAATCGAGAGCAACTTCTTGTTGTGGGTGCGGCCGGTCTTGGGATTGATGCGCCACGCGTCGGCGTTGGAGGGGTCTGCCTTGACCAGGGCCAGCTTGTTGCCCTGGAACCCGAACAACACATAGAGGCTCTTGCCGTTGCCGTCACCAGACATGAGTTCCTGCCGCAAGCCGGCCGATAGACTCACCGCATTGGGCAGGATGGTGACGGCCAGCTTGGACGTGCGCCCATTGCTGGACGACTTGGACTTCTTGATCCACTGTACGGCCATGTCGATCACGCTCCTATTGCACTGGACTCGTTCATAACAAAGTATATCATAGGGTGCAATAGGATACCGCAAGCGGATTCATCATGACCCGCTCCCCATGCTTCTAATCGCACATCACGTCCGGGTCACAAAGCTACTGCGGCCGGGACCGCGCGGGTGCGCTACCAGGACATCTCCTGGTTGGCAAACGATGTAAGCCGGGCCGCCGCAAGCAGTGAGAAGCGCCGCCCGTTGGCGGCGCTTCTCACTGCGTTTCCCTGTAGCGGTGGGTAGGAGCCGGTGTAAAGGTTGTGTGACGTCCCGACCAGGTGCTGGTCATGTGTTCGGCATGTCGAGTTGCGGGCAAGCCATCGTCGACTGGATGCGGTTTATGTCGAAAGCGACAAAACGATCTTGCCGAATTGTTCGGACGCCATCAGTCGGGAGAATGCTTCTCGCGCCCGGGCCAGGGGATAAACGCTGTCGACCACCGGGCGTAATGTATGCCGTTGTACAAACTTCACCATCTCTACGAACTCCTCTGCACTCCCCATGGTGGTACCTAACAAGGTGTATTGCCCAACGAAGAAGCGGCGGAGATCGATGCTCACTTGCGCGCCATAACCCGCGGCGAAGGTGACCAGCCGGCCGCCCGGCCGCAAGCACGACAGCGACGACTCGAAGGTGACGCCGCCCACCGTTTCCACCACCACATCCGCACCGCGCCCGCCCGTCACTTCACGGACGGCCGCCGGCCAGTCGGAGCGGGTGTCGAAGGCGGCGTCGGCCCCCAGGGCCAGTGCCCGTTCCCGTTTCTCCGGGACCCGGGAGGTGACCAGCACCCGCGCTCCGGCTGCCTTGGCCATCTGCAGGGCGAAGAGGGCCACGCCCCCGCCGATGCCTGGGATGACCACGGTTTCTCCCGGCCGCAATCCCGCCCGCGTAAACAGTGCCCGGTAGGCGGTCAGGGCCGACAGGGGCAGGGCCGCCGCCTCCTCCCAGGACAGGTGGGGCGGCCTGGGCACCACGTTCTCCGCCGGTACGACGACGTACTCGGCAAAGGTGCCGGGATCGGGAACGCCGAGAATGCGGAAACCCGCGGGAGGTGCATCACTCCTCTCCGGCCAGCCGAGAGACGGGTTGATGAGAACCTCGTCCCCCACCCGCACGCCCTCGACGTCCTCGCCCACGGCGTCGACGACGCCGGCACCATCCGAACCCAGAATGCTGCCGGCGGGCGCCGTCATCTGCCCCTGGATGAAATACAGGTCGCGGTGGTTGAGGGCGGCCGCCCGTAACCGTACTCGCACCGTGCCGGGCCGGACATCAGGCACCGGCACGTCGCGCACGACCAGGTTCTCCAGGCCGTGGCCCACGAGCACCAGCGCTTTCACGACGGCATCGCCTCCAGTCCGCATCCGTTCCGGTCCCGCCGGGCAGGCACGCCTGGCCTCGGACGGCGGGGACCGGACCTTGCCTCAGGGCGGCGCTGGGCGCGGAGAGGCGCGTACCACGCTGGCATCGGCCCGCACCGTCACCCGCACCCGCGGCCCTCCCGGGAGGAACCGTAGCCGCACCGGGACGACCGTTTCCACGGCCACCGTGGGTTCCCGCAGCAGGCGCCCGGTCCAGGGGTGGGGCCGCGGGGCGTCATCGCCGGCGTTGATGACGGCCACCCGGGTCTCCGCGGCCCCCGCCAGCATTTCTCCCAGGCCCAGGCGGAGGTTATCTGCGACCCAGGTGCGGGCCACCCGCTCTGCGTCGGCGGCACGCAGCCAGGGCTCCCCCCGACTCAGCCGGTCCAGGTCCAGTTCCTGGACCGCGGCCAGGCTGGCGAAGTCCGCGGCTGCCTGAGCATGGGCGCGGGCGACCACCAGCCTGCCCACGTCCAGTGACAATCCTACCGCCAGCAGGAGCACCGGTAACACCAGCAGGAACCATACCGCGGCCGATCCCGATTGCGACCCGCCGGTGCCCTCCCCGGAGGGGTGACGCCCCGCCATCAAGAACCACCTCCCGCCGTCACGCCCGGGGCTTCCCGTGCCGGTACCCCGGCCGGAGTGTCCAGCGGGGTACCGGCACGGGCTCCGGCGGGGGCGGGCCTCCCCGCACCCGCCGGGCAGGGATGCCCCGGGGAGTTGACCCGTAACCGGCGTGGCAGCCTGCGGTCAGGGCGAGGGACGAATCCTCTCGTTCCGGCCCTGCATCTCCGCCTTCAGGTGGATCCCGTCGCCCCATAGCTGGCGGGCGATCGGCGTCACCGGCCGGACCTCCGTGTCCAGGCGCACGAACAGGGTTCCTCCGTAACCCGCGCTACGGGGGTGAATGGAGACCGTCACCCGGTCCGGATTGATACCGCCGGCGCGCAACTGAGCGGCGATCACGTCCCGTACCTCGCGGGTATCGCCGCCCTCCACGACCGCCCGCCTCACACCCTCACGGGCGGCCTGGATCAGCACCACCTGCCGTGACAGCACCACCGCCAGGTCGAACAGGGTAAAGGTCAGCAGCACCAGAAGCCCGACGACCAGGGCAAACTCCGCCGCGACGGCGCCGCGATCGGAGCGGAGCAGAATGCCCGCAGGATGCTCGACCGGCGGCGGGCTCCCCGGCCGGGTGCCGGCCGTCAGTTCCCCGCCGTTTGCAACTGGTTGGTGATGTCTCCTAGGCGTTCCTTCAGGACATCCCCCAGCTCGGTCAGCGCGCCGATGAGGACGATGACGATCAGCGCCAGCAAGAGGGCGTACTCGGCCGTGGTCGCCCCTCGCTCGTTCCCCAGGACGCGGCACCACCGCCTCAGGCCCGGCTGCGCGGACAAGAAGACGCGTACGGTCCTCCATATCACAGTCCTCACCTCCTTTCCGGCGGATGCGGCTACCCCCGGGCCCGCACCCGTGACCCGGTCCTGCCGCCGTGTCCCGGTGCCCGTCGTTCACCGGTAGACCTGCAGGAACGTGAGCACGTTCGGCAGGAGGGTAACGACGAAGACGGGCGGGAGCAGCAGCAAAATCGTGATCAAACTCAACCAAAAGGGCAGCGCGTCGATATGTCGCTGGCGGTAACGGTTCGCCAGTTCCCGCAGCAGTTGCACCTGGTCCTCCGCAGTCTCGGCCACGGGCATGCCTCGGTGCTCCGCTTCGATGAGGGACCGGACCGCCACGCTCAGCTCGGGCGCCGTGTAGCGCCGTGCCAGTTCGAGGAGAGCCTCCCGCAGGGGCTGGCCGCCCCGAACCCGCGCCATGGCCTGCCGGGCGTCTTCCACGAGCGGCCCATCGCCCACCGCATTGGCCACTTCCAGGCACTGTCTCAGGCTGAGCCCGCCCCGGGCCGCCAGGGCGATGTTCTCGAGCCACTCCGGCAGGCCCGCCACGACCCGTACCTGCCGGGCGGCACCGCGCCGCTCAAGGAACCACCAGGCGGCCTCGCGGCCTCCCAGCAGCCCGGCGACGGCAGCCACCGGGAGCAGGAGGCCGGATCCGGAGTAGAGGGCACAGGCGGCCAGCACGCCGGCGCCGGCGACGCCCACCAGCCCGCGCAGGCGCGCCACCCATTCCCCGGCCAGACCCGGGTCGAGGTACCGGTCCAGTCCCGCCCGGGCCAGAACCCGCACCGCCCGCTCGTCCTGCCGATCCCGCACCGGCCACGGCCAGGAGGCCACGAACCGGACCCACCGCGGCGCACCCATCCCCCCAACCCCGCCGGTACCTGCGTCCCTAGCCGCGAGCCGGGCAAAGGACGGCGGTCCCTGCCATCGTCCCGCCAGCCAGTCCACGATCACGAGAGCCGCGCAGCCCGAGGCCGCGGCCACGGCCCCGGCAAAGAGCAACGGGTTCACCCGTGCTCTCCTCCTTCCACCGACGCCACCAGGCGCTGGAGCAGCCACAGGCCGGCGGCCCACGAGAGGCCGGCGTACAGCAGGCCCAGCCGCCCGGCGGGGCTGCCCAACAGGGGAGCCATGAGGCCGGGATCCACGGACACCCCATAGGCGGCAATGCCAAGGGGCACCAGCACCAGCAGGCGGGCGGAGAGCTGAGCTTCCGCCGCCCGGGCCCGGATGTCGGCGCGGGCCAGGCGCTCCTGCCGCAGGGCTTTCAGGATGGCCAGCATGGCGGCGGTCACCTGCCCGCCCGCCCGCCGGTGGGCCGCCGCTACCGTCTGGCAGCGGCGGAACGCGGTGCTGCCGGTACGGCGGTGCCAGTGCCCCAGGGCGTCTTCCAGGGACCAGCCGGCGTTGAGTCCCGCGATGAACTCCGTGCGACCCGGTCCCAGGACCGCGTCCGCGACCTCGTGAGCGGCCGCCAGCCACGCCTGCCGTAGCGGCCGGCCGGCCTGGAGGCCGGCCACCACCGCCAGCAGCAGCGCCTCCAGGGTTTCGTCCAGGCGGGCTGCGGTTACCCGCACGGGCATGAAGCCCGCCGGCCCGGTCGGCCCGGCCGCCACGGGCCGGATCCGGCGCCACCACCCGGCCGGGAGACGCAGCCGGTCGCGGTCGTCCGCGCTGGTGCCGCGCCGCGACATCGGGCGCGCCGGCAGGACAAGGGACAACAGGACCCATGTGGCGGTGGCCACGGAGGCCGCAAAGGCGATGCCCTGCATCACCCGTCATCCCTTCCCGCGATCCGGCCCGCCATCGACTCCGTGCCCGCGGGCGGCATATCCACCGGCACCGGCCGCAGGCGGCGCTGGCCCGCGTCCACCTCCACGATCTCCCGGACGACGCGACGACCGTCGGGCAGGCGTACCTGGTGGACCAGCACGTGGATCGCCCGGTACACCTGTTCCCGGACGAAGGTGGCCGGGACACCTTCTCCGGCCATGAGGACCAGTTGTTCCAGCCGCCGCAGGGCGTCCAGCGGGCTGTTGGCGTGGATTGTGCAGACGGACCCGCTGTGGCCGGTGTTGAGGGCCTGCATGAGATCGAAGGCCTCCTCCCCGCGCACCTCACCGACCACCAGGCGATCGGGCCGCATGCGCAGGGCATTCCGCAGCAGGGTGCGCAGGGGCACGGCGCCGCGGCCGTCCACGCCGGGAGGCCTTGCCTCAAGCCGCACCAGGTGACGGTTGGGACCCAGGTCGATTTCAATCGCCTCTTCCAGGCTGATGATGCGCTCCGTGGGAGTGGTGGCCGCGCGCAGGAGGGCGATCAGCGTGCTGGTCTTGCCGGAGCTTGTGGCGCCGCACACGAGTACGTTGCGGCGCGAGCGCACGGCGGTAACCAGGTACTGGGCGGCTGCCGGGCTTAACGTGCCCAGCTTCACCAGCTCGTCGATGCCAGGACGGCGCCGGCGGAAGCGGCGGATGGTCAAAACGGGGCCGTCGGGGGCCAGCGGGGGCACGATCGCATGAACGCGGTCGCCGGAGGGTAACCGGGCATCGACAAAGGGCTGGGCCGGGTCGACGCGCCGGCCCAGCGGCGCCACGATCCGGTTCACCGTCTCCAGGAGATGTTCCTCGTTCCAGAAGCGGGCGGGAAAGGACTCGATACGCCCGGACCGCTCGACGAAGATCTGCTCGGGACCGTTGACCATGATCTCCGTCACGTCATCGTCCTCCAGGAGTGCATCAATGGGGCCCAACCCGACCATCTCGGCGCAGATGGCTCGCACGAGATCCTGGTGCGACGGGCCTCTTGCGGCGACGCCCTCCCGGGCAATGATCTGGGTGACGAAGGCCTCCAGCCGGCGCCGCAGGTCCGGACCGGGCGCCTCGAAGAGCAACTGCGGTCTCTCCCTGAGCACCCGCCCGCGCACGCGCTCGACCAGGTCCCGGAAGCCCGGATCCGAGGGCGGCCCGCCGGCCGGTTCAGCCGACACGTCCCTTCACCTCCCTGGTCATCCTGCCGTCGCCGCCCGCCCGCAGCCCCCGGACCCGATCCGCCAGCCCGTGCCAGAAGCCCCGCCGCCCGCCAGGGCGTCCGGGCAGCTCCTGGCCCAGTAACCGCCCCGCCAGGTCCCGCACGGCCGTCGCCAGGGGATGGGAAGGCTGGGCCAGGACCAGGGGCACGCCGGCGGCAATGGCGGACTCCACTGCAGCCGCGTCGTCGGGCAGCCACGCAGCGACGGAATAGCCCAGGTAGTCTTCCAGGGCCTGGCGTTCCGGGCCCGCCTGCGCCCAGCGGTTGACGACGATGTCGACCCGCGGCCCCCGCCCGTCCCCTTGCAGGTACCACTCCTCCAGCCAGGCCCGGGCCTGCCGGAGCGAGGTCGGCGCCGGCGTCGTCACCAGCAGCAGCCGGTCCACTTGCGGCAGCCACCCGGCCAACCAGCCGGCTTCCCCCACCGCTTGCCGCTCACCCGCGGGGCAGTCCACCAGGGTCATCCGGAACCGCTGCCGCGCCCGCGCCAGGATCGGTTCGAGCACACCGGGCTCGACCAGAGAAGCCAGTTCGGGACGGGGCGGCGCCGCCAGGAACCTCAGGCCGGTCCGCGGGTGAACCATCCACTGTTCCTCCCAATCCTCAGGGGGTCCGTCCAGCAGGGGCTGCAGGTCCAGGATGGTTGGCCCGCCGGTCAGATCCAGGTGGACCGCAGCGTCGCCGCCCACCCAGTCGGCGTCGACAAGTCCCACCGGCGCGCCGGCCGCCGCCATGACCGCCGCCAGCTCGCAGCTCAACCACGTGCGGCCGACACCGCCCTTGGGCCCCACGAGCACCACCACGCCGCCAGTGGCTTCCGGCTGGCCAGGGAGCCGGTCGGCGGTGATTGCCGGAGGCAGCCCCGGGTTCGCCCAGCGAGGTGCCCGGACGGGGAGAACCGGGATGGTGTCCCGCCCCCCGCCCTGCCCTCCTGCAGGCCACGGGTTCACGCGCGGCCGGTCCCCGGCCCGCACGCTGACCGTAGCGCCGGCATCGGGGCCGGCGTTGACAGGGGACTCCCGGTCGGCACCGGGACGGGGACGGGGGGTGGCGGTGCCGTCCGGGGGAATCGGCGACGCGCCACCGGCGATAGCCGCCGTCGCCGCCTGTAGGCCCGCCAGCTCGTCCAGGGAGCATACGGTCCTGACGGCCGGCGCCGGACCGATGACGGCCTCCACGGCAGCCCGCCATACCTCCGCTGCCGCTCCGCTGGGCACCAGGACGCACAGCCGTCCCTCCCCGAGAAGCGGTTGCAAGGCCTTCCCCCGCCGCAACGTATCCCTGAGATCCTCCCCCTCCAGCAGCCAGAGATCCACCGGCTCCCGGGGCGGCGCCGCCGGCACATCCCGGGCCAGCCCCATGGGGATCCAGCCGGGCAGCCCGGCCAGGGTCGCGAGGGTGCGGGCGCCGAGGCCCACTCCGTACCAGCGCACCGTCTCACCGGTCATGGCCCGTCCCCCTCCCCGGTGACCAGATCGGGATCCACCACGGGTACGCGGGGCCCATCATGCTGGCCGGTGCCGGCCGGGGCGCCCGGCCCGCCGGCAGATGGGGCGGCGAGGTCGCCGGCTGCCTGCTCGCCCCCCGGCGCGTCCAGGGCTGGAGCCGCCGGCCCCGGCCCCAGGTCCGGCAGCGATCCGCTTGGCCGGTCCTCGGCGGGCAGGAAGAGGCTGTCCCAGGTAATCCCGGGCGCTCCCGTAGCCTCTCCGGCCGCAGGCGCCAGGGAGAGGTACACCTGCCCGAAGGCGAGGGCGTAGGCCAGCCGTTCCGCCTCGCTGGGTGTCACGGCCAGCAGGACGCCCAGCGGCCGCCCGTCCTCCTCCAACCGGCGCCCCTCCTCGTCACGAACCTGCAGGACCGGGACCGACTCCAGCAGCGTCCGGGACACGGCAGCGCTTCCCTCACCGCCGACGAAGATGACATCGACCCGGTCACCGGCGGTCACCGCTCCCCCCAGCCCCTGTTCCAGGCCGGTGGGGACGAAGAAGGCCTGCCGTCCGGGGGGCAAGGCTAGGGACAAGCCACCGGCCTCGCCGGGGCTGAGATCGGCTTCCAGTACCGGTTCGCCTCCCACCACGTCCCGGCGCAGGACCCGGCCCACCACGTTCTCCATGGCCGTCATGGCCTGCGGGTGTACGGCAGCGGCCGGTCGCAGGACGACGGACACCATGTCCGGTTCGATCTTGACCGGCGCCGTCAGGTCGCGGCTGGCCACCACCACCGGGAGGGCGGCGGTGGCGTCAATGTAGATCCGGTAGGCCGTGAAACCGGCCAGCACCGCCACCGCCAGGCTGGCCCAGGCGCGCCAGGCCGCCCGCATGGTTCCCACCCCCCATCCTCTAAACCATAAATTGGAATGTGATACCATCATATCCCTGTACCGCGTCAAAGTCAACTATTTCCATAACACCGTTTTTATCCTATTTTTGGAATAGGAGGTGGTGCGGTTGCTCAGGTGCTTATCCGGCCGGCGCCCCCCTCGGGTCGCCAGCCGGTTACGGACGGCGGCCTCGACGGGCCCGCCGCACCCGGCAGACAGCCCGGTTCCGGCGCGGAGGCGGGCACGCTGGCGCGCCGGCGCCCTGGCGGCGGCCCTGTTCCTGGCGGGGAGCACGGGACCCGCCGGGGCGGCCGGGCCGTGGTATGCGGACCTGTCCGGCCACTGGGCCGAGGACGAGGTGCAGGTCCTCTGGGAGGAGGGGGTGACGGACGGCTACCGCTTCCGTGATGCTGACGGGGTCGAGCGGGCGTACTTCCTGCCCGATCAGTTCATCCAGCGGGCCCAGTTCGCGGTGCTGGTGGCCAAGGTCCTGGGTCTGGCGCCTATCGGGGGCACACCATACTTCCCCGACGTCCCGCCCGGCTACCGGGCGGGTGGCGATCTGGAAGCCTTCGGCTGGATCCAGGCCGGAGCGGCGGCCGGGGTCCTGGCCGGCGATCCCGACGGGCACTTCCGACCGGATGATGTGACCCGGCGTGACGAGGCCGTGGCCATGCTCATCGGCGCCCTGGACTTGCAGTGGTACGCGGCGGGACTGGACCAGGAGCGCATCGCGGCGCTGCTCGCCCCTTACGTCGACGCGGGCGAAATCCGGCCCGACCTGCGGGACGAGATGGCGGCGGCCATCGACCTGGCCATCGTCGTCGGCTATGGTGACGGGCATCTCCGGCCTGCGCGGCCTCTGACGAGGGCCGAAGCGGCCACCCTCCTCTACAAGTCGGCCTTGATCCGCGTGCACGCCGAGCCGCCCGAGTTCTCGCCCGACGGCGATGGCCACGATGACGAGGCCCAGTTCCGGGCAGAGGCGCTGCTGAATCGCAACCAGGCCGGATGGAAGGTCGAAGTCCTCCGGCCGGACGGGACGCCGGTCTACACCTGGTCCGGAGACCGGCTGCCCGCCACGTGGAGCTGGGACGGCCGTGACGAGCTGGGCGTTCCCGTTCCGGCGGAAACCTATCTGGTCCGGGGCACTCTTTTCAGCCGTCAGGGGACGGTGTTCCGATCGGCCATCAAGCCCCTGACCGTGGTCTACCACCGCCTGGAAGCCGGCGTCTCGCCGCCGGTGGTCGCGCCGGGAGGCACGATTACTGTGCGGGCGGTGACCGAAGGGCCCGCCTTGTCGGTGACGGTGACCGGTCCCGGGCCGACGGCCCGGCCCCTGGAGCGGCGCGCGAACGGCCTTTGGGAAGCATCCTGGCCCTTGCCCGGGGACATAGCGGAGGGAGCCCACAGCCTGAATGTCCACGCCGTCTTCCCCCGGGCCGAGCGGACGGTGACGCTGACCCTCCAGGTGCAGGCACCCTTATGGATCCGCGGTGAAGCACATCCCAACCCCGCCGCGACTGGCGAGGCAGTCACCGTCCTCGCCACCACGCCCGCTGGAACGGAACGAGTCACGTTGCGGGCCCCGGATGGCACCGTAGCCAGCCTGGAGCAGACCGCGCCCGGCCGCTGGGAAACGCGGTGGAGCGTCCCTAGCGATACGCCGCCGGGCGTGCTGGACCTGGAACTCACCGCCCAGCGCGGTCCCGCGCGGGCCTCCGCCACCGTTCCTTTGCGGGTGGAGGGGCACGTCCTGGAGCAGGTACTCTTCCATCTGAGCCGCTGACCATCTCGCGCGGCTGGCTTGCCGCAGCCGCGAATCGCCACCGGCTGGCCACCCTCCGCCCGTGATGGCGGGCGGGCCGGGCAGGCACGGCCGTGACGCGCATGGTGCCGGCCCGCCCCGGCGCACGGGCGGGGCGGGCCCTTTCCTGGGCCGCCAGCCGCTAGTCGGCGAAGGCGGCCGTGATCTGCAGCACCGCCGGTCCCAGCAGGACAATGAACAGGGTCGGAAAGATGAAGAACACCAGGGGCAGCAGCATCTTGATGGGTATCTTCATGGCCCGTTCCTCCGCCTGTTGCCTGCGCCGGTGCCGGAGCTGTTCGGCTTGGACCCGCAGGACCCGGGCCAGGCTCACCCCCAGGCGGTCGGCCTGGATCACCGCCGCGGCAAAACTCTGAAATTCCGGCAGGCCCACCCGCGCGGCCAGCCCGCGCAACGCCTCCTCGCGGCTCTTGCCCAGGCGCAGTTCCTTCAAGTACTGGCGAAACTCCGTCGCCGTGGGCGCCGGAAACTTCTCGCTCACCTTCTGCACCGCGCCATCGAACCCCAGGCCGGCCTCGACGGACACGCTCAGCAGGTCCAGCACGTCGGGTAGCGCCCGCGCCAGCGCCGTCCGGCGTCCGGCAACTCGCCGGCGTAGCCAGGCGTCGGGCAGCAAGAAGGCGACAACGGCCAGGATCAGCCCCGCGGCCATGGCCCGGCCCGTGACCCCGCCACCCAGCACGGCGCCCAGGCCCAGCCCCAGGAGCCCGCCGGCCAGCTGCAGGGTTACCAGCATCCCCGCTCCCACGGGTCGTCCCGCCTCCACCAGGCGCTGTTCCAGGCGGGCCATCAAGCCCCGGGGCGTCCAGCGCTCGATAGCGGCCACCAGGGAGGAGAGGAGGGGATCCAGCACCCGCTCGCGGAACGGCCGGGCCAGTTCCTCCGCCTCCGCTCGGTCCGGGGGGACCGGGCGCGCGCGGACCTCCTTCAGCCGCTTTCGAGTGATCACCTCGGCCTCCGAGGGGGCGAGGAGGGCCATCACCCCCAGGGCGGAGGACATGAACACCAGCCAGAGCAGCACGGGTTCCAACCAGCCCGAGGCGATGGCCGGCATGGATTACACCTCCACACGAATCAGGGCCCGGATCACCAGGGCGCCCGTCACCTGCATGACCGCGGCGGCCCCGAGGAGCATCCAGCCCAGCGGCTTCTGGAGCAGCGGTGCCACGTAGGACGGGCTCATCACCATCAACAGGAGGAACAGGGCCACCGGCAGCACGCCCAGGATCCACCCCGACAGCCGCCCCTGGGCGGTGAGGGTCCGGATTTGCCCCTGCAGGCGGACTCGCTCGCGGATGGTCTCGGCCGTGCGCTCCAGTACCCCGGCCAGGTTGCCGCCCACCTGCTTCTGGATCAGCACCGCCGTCACCACCAGGTCCAGATCCCCGCTCGGCACCCGGTCCAGGAGGTTGGCCAGGGCATCCTCCAGGGGGATGTTGACCCGGGTCTCCTTCACCAGCCAGGCGAATTCCTCGGCGATGGGCGGCGGCAGCTCCCGGGCCACCACGTCCGCCGCCTGGAGGAAGGAATACCCGGCTTTCAGCGAGTTGGCCATGAGGGTGAGGGCGTCCGGCAGCTGCTCATTGAACTCCTTCAGGCGCCGGTGGTAGCGCCAGGTCACGTACAGGTCGGGCGCCCACAGGCCCGCCAGCCCGGCCAGCGCCGCGCCCAGCCAGTGCCGCGTCAGCACCAGACCGGCCAGGCCCCCAAGGATACCGCAGCCGCCCTGCAGGGCCAGTAACTCCACCGCCCGCAGGCGCAGCCGGGCCCGTCCCAGCTTGCGCTGGACGCCTTCCAGCAGCTTGCCTCCCCGCAGCCTTGCCTCGGCCTCCGCCACCAGGCGCTCGCGCAGGGAACGGGCCTCCTTTTCCTCCGGGGGCGGCGCTTCCATGGCCAGCATAGGGGCCAGTTTCAGGTTGCGCCGGCGACTGTGCCGGTGCAGTTCCTCCAGGCGGCGGGACACCGTGTTCTCCCGCCACGCCTCCCACGCCTGGAGAAGGCCCCAGGTCAGGTAGACCGCCGCGACGAAGACCAGGATCAGCAGCCACCAGCGGCCGGACAGCACCGTACCCATCCCTGCCCGGAGCCAGCCCGCTGCTTGCACGACGACGCCCTCCACGTCCCCCACCTCCCTGCCCGCTTACGCCGCGCGGCCCGGCGCTTTGCAACCCGTCCGGTGTCCCCCTTGCTGATCTTTGCAGCCCGGGATCCCCCCTCCCCGGGTCCTTCGGGCACCACGCGCCCGGCGCCGGCCTTGTTCGGGGCGGGGCATCAGTCGAACAAGCCCTCGGGCAACTCGATGCCCGCCGCCTCGATGCGCTCCTGGCACCGGGGCCGGATGCCCGTGGCCACGAATTCGCCCAGGACCCGGCCGTCGGGGCTCACGCCATAGGCTTGAAAGCGGAACAGATCCTGGAGGATAATGACGTCTCCCTCCATGCCCTGGACCTCCGTGATGTGGGTGATCTTCCGCGACCCGTCCTTGAACCGGTTCTGGTGCACGATCAGGTCGATGGCCGACGCGATTTGCTCGCGGATGGCCCGCACCGGCAGGTCGATGCCCGCCATGAGGACCATGGTCTCCAGGCGGGACAGCAGGTCCCGCGGGCTGTTGGCATGGGCGGTGGCCAGGCTGCCGTCGTGCCCGGTATTCATGGCCTGCAGCATGTCCAGGGCCTCGCCCGATCGCACCTCACCGATGACGATGCGGTCCGGGCGCATGCGCAGGCTGTTGCGCACCAGTTGCCGGATGGTCACCTCGCCCTTGCCCTCGATGTTGGGAGGGCGGGTCTCCAGCGACACCACGTGCTCCTGCCGCAACTGGAGCTCCGCCGCGTCCTCAATGGTGATGATCCGCTCGTCCGGCGGGATGAAGGAGGAGAGGACGTTGAGGGTCGTGGTCTTCCCCG
This sequence comes from Thermaerobacter sp., assembly GCA_036562425.1. GTDB lineage: Bacteria > Bacillota > Sulfobacillia > Thermaerobacterales > Thermaerobacteraceae > ZC4RG37. Next base: position 13,331 of record DATCKH010000003.1, read on the forward strand.
AACCCGTGCCGCCCGAGACCATGATGTTCAGCCGCGCTCGTACGGCCGCCTCCAGAAATACGGCCATCTTGGGGGTCAGCGTGCCCAGGCGAATGAGGTCGTCGACCTCCAGGGGGTCACGGCTGAACTTGCGGATCGTCAGGCACGGCCCCTTCAGCGCCAGGGGCGGGATGATGGCGTTGACCCGCGACCCGTCGGGCAGCCGGGCGTCCACCATGGGGCTGGACTCGTCGATGCGCCGGCCCAGGGGTGCCACGATCTTCTCGATGAGGTGCAGGATCTGCCGGTCGTCCTCGAACTGGACGGGCACCTTCTCCAGCCGGCCGTTCCGCTCCACGTACACCTGATCCCGGCCGTTGACCATGATCTCGCTCACCGACGGGTCCCGGAGGAGGGGCTCGATCGGCCCGTATCCCAGGATCTCGGCCAGCAGGGTCTCCGCCAGTTCGTCCCGCTCCAGGGGTGAGACGCCGTCCTCCTCGGCCAGGTACTCGAGGATCTTGGCCCGGATCTGTGCCCGCTGCTCTTCCGACGGCCCGCCGGGACTGATCAGGACGCGGGCGTCCAGCTCGTCGATCAGGCGCAGCTGGATGCGGTTCTTCAGCCGCCGGTGCGGATCGGCCGTCAGGGCGTCGTCCCCGGCGCGGCCGGCGTCGCGCCGCCGGTCACTCCCGTCCACCGCCTGTTCCAGCGGAGGCGGCTCCCAGGGCTTGTCCTTGAGGCGCTGGTAGAGGCTCGATCCCACGGTCCACCTCCTCCCATCGGGGGCGCGTCAGCGCGAGATAGGCGGCTCGGAACCGAAAGGCTACCTTCAGAACAAGCCCAGCACCGAGAACCGGCGTGCCGCCGGGCGGGCGGGACGGGCGATGACGCCGTCCGGCGCCAGCTTGGCCGCCAGTTCCTCGACGGCGTCGGCCAGGGGTGTCCGGGCGCGGCGGGCGCAGAAGGGCACGCCGGTGTTGGCTGCCTGGAGCGCCGTGACCGTGTCCCGCGGCAGGACGTGGGCGATGGGATAGTTCAGGGCATGGGCCACCTCGTCGGGGGTCGGGCCGCCGCCGGCGTCGTGCTGGTTGAGAACCACCTGCACCTTGTCTTCCCCGTACTCCAGCTTCTGGATCAGGAGATCGAGGCACCGTGCCGTGTTGGCCACCGCCGGGATATCCGCGGTCGTGACCACCAGGATGAGGTCGGCCAGGTCGAAGGCCGTCAGGTTGGAATCGCGATAGTTGGCGGCGGTGTCGACCACCACGAAATCGTGGGCTGCCCGCAGGGCTTCCAGGATCTCGGCCGGGTAATTGCGGTCCGGGTCCCGTCGCCCCTCCCCCTCCACCTCCGCCGCCTCGTGGGGAAAGAGAGGCGCCGGCAATAGCGAGAGCCGGAAGCCGCTGACGGGGTGCAGGGCCGGGGCCACGGACTGGGGATCGAGGATCCCTTCCCGCCGGCAGAGGTCGGCCAGCGTCGCCCGCGGGCGGATCCCCAGCATGGTCGCCGCGTTGCCCAGCTCCAGGTCCAGGTCCACCAGCACGGTGCGGCGGTCGGGTCGTTTTGCCAGCGCCACCGCCAGGTTGACGGCTACGGTCGTCTTGCCCACGCCGCCCTTGGCGGAGAAGACGGTGATCAAGCGTCCCTTACTCCGGCCGGGGGACACGGGCGCCGCCGGTTCGTCCGCGGGCGCGGCCCGGCGCACCGCTTCGGCCAGGGTGTCCGGGGAGAAGGGCTTGACCAGGAAGTCGCACGCCCCGACCTGCATGGCCCGCCGGAAGTACTCGGGTCCGTTTTCCACCGAGATCATGACCACGCGGGTTTCGTGCTGGCGGAGGATCCGCTCGGCGGCCGCGATCCCGTCTAATTTCGGCAGGTTGATGTCCATGAGCACCACGTCGGGCCGGGTGTCCGCCACCATCGCCACGGCCGCCTCGCCGTCCGCCGCCTCGCCCACCACGGTGATGTCCGGTTCCATCTCCAGCATCTCGACCAGGCTGCGCCGCACCTGCTCGGCGTCCTCCACCACCAACACGCGGATCCGGCGCGTCATCGTCTCGGGCCTCCCCACAGGCGGTGGTTCATCCCCGGCGCGGGCTGCCGCACCCCACCGGCTCATTGCGCCAGGTCCGCCAGCCGCGCCCGGATCTCGCCCGCCGCCCGGGTGTCCCCTGCGGGCCGCAACAACAGGCGCAGCCGGCCCTCCTGTTCCGCCAGCACGATTTCCGCCGCATAGCGGGGCTCCACGGCCAGCGTCACGTGGGCGAGGGAGTCCCCCGCGGGCTCCCCCTCCGCCGCCGTCCGCTGTTGCACCGCCAGCACCAGCACATTCTCCACCAGCACGCGGGCCTGCGGCTCCGGCACGCCGGGCAGGCCGCCCGGCAGCCCCACCAGCACGTCCACCCGGTCCCCTGGCTGGACGAACCCGCCCACCGCCACCACCGGATCCACAGCGATGGACACGGCGCGATGGCCCTCAGGTACCCGGTAGGCCAGCCCGTCGGTGCCGTCGCCCCGCGCCAGCTTGGTGGACAGCAGGAACTCGCCCTCGGCCAGCGGTACCTTGGTCACCTTGCCCACCGCGTCCTCGATGCGGCGCAGCGCCAGGCGTCCCGCCAGTTCCGCCGGCACCTGGCGCGTCGCCAGCATGTCCGCCGTCAGGCGCGTCTGGGCGGGAATGGTGCGGGCGGCAACCACCACGGGCACCCGCGGCCCGGCGGCAGCACCCCCGCCTGCGGCCGGACCCATGTAGGCCGCTACCAGGGTGGTCACGGCCAGCCCGGCCAGGACCGGTAGCAACAGGTAACGAACGATACGCCCGCGGCTCAATCCTCGCCCCTCCCCCGGTTCGTCCTGCTGACTTCCCGCTTCATTCTTCCGGCTGTTGGCTTGCCGCAAGAGCTTTCCGGCTTCTTCCGTACCGGTTCCGGACCCCGGGGTGCCCGCTTCTGTCCCTCGGAATGCTTGCCGCCGCTCGCCGCGGACCGGTTTCTGCGCGCATCAGTCCACCAGGCGTACAACCCGCACGCCCGTGTCCGCCGTTACAGGCCCCGGCTCCCCTTCCACCACGTGCCGGATGAACCGGCCCACCACCTGGCCCTCGTCTTCCCGGGCCTCCTCTAGGAAGAAGGCGGCGAAACCAGCAATGGTGACGGTGTCGCGGCCGTGGGTCTCGTCAAAGCCCCGCACCACGGGCACGATCACCAGCCGCGGCGAGTCCGGGGGGTAATCTGTATACGTGCTGTGCGGGTCCGCCTCGATGCGCTCCCGATAGGCTTGGACGGCACCCGTCTTGTGCCCCGGTTCCGTCTCCACCGTCTGCCCGACCCGCAACCAGCCGGGGTAGCCGTGGCGGATGTTCTCCCTCACGTCGTCGGCACCGCGCCCGCCCAGGGCGAGCAGGTGAAAGTTGCCCGGCGAGCCGGGCCGGTCCAGGACCAGGGTGTACCGCTCCCCAAAGCGGAGGGGCTGCTCGTCGATCCCGAAGGGTTGGACGCCAGAGACCGCCATCGCACCCCCCACCTCGGCCTCGGCCGCCGCTGAGACCGTCACCTGCTGGATGCCCAGCACCCGGGCGAACCCCATCGGCACCGTCGTAGCCAGGTGGACGCGGACCCGGCTACCGTCTCCCGACACGGTCACCTGGGCGCGGTCCGGATCGGAGCCGTTGGCGGCCGCGTAATCGTAGGCCTGCTGGCGGGCGCCGGCGGGATCCTCGGGAAGGCTGTTGGCGGCGGCCAGTGCGGCCGCATCCGCCGCCCCCTGCAAGTGCAGGCGCGCAGTATAAAGCCTGCCGCCGTCCAGCACCAGGCCGGCCATGCCGAGCAGGACCACCATCGCCAGCGCCGCCAGGATAGCGACGTTGCCGGCTTCACCCGCCGGCGTCCCGGGCGCTCCCGGGACAGGACGGTTGCTCCGGGCGCGGCCGCCGGCCCGCGCCGGGCGTCTCAGCTGTCGTCGCCGATACCGTGCACGTCCCACCAGGCGTTCCTCCCTCCGGCTACCGGCGCTTGACTCGCGCGCCTCCCTCTATATGACCCGGGAAGCGTGTCAGTGCCCGTCACCCGCGGGCGTTTCACTCGATGCGCATGGTCACGGTACCTCGGACCACCTGATGCCGACCCGTGATGGCCGCGATGGGCGTGACGTACTCGAACGGGTAGCTGACGTCGACGGTGAGAGCTTGCCCCACGCGCCGCTGGGTGGCTGCCGGGGAGATGGTGATGGTCAGCAGGTCCCCCTCCAGCCCAACGGCGGCCTCCCGCACACGCTGGCGGATGCCCTCGTCGTCGGCGGCATGGACGACGCCGTAGCGGGCCCCTTCCCGCGCCGCGTGGCGCACGGCCAGCGCGCTGTAGAACAGGCGCCCGAAGTCGAAGATCGCCATCAGGATCAGGAGCAGGACGGGCAGCACGAGGGCAAATTCCACCAGGGCCTGACCAGCCTGGCGGCGGCCCGCCCGCTGCACGGCCCGCCAGGCGAGCCGCTGCCCGGTCCCCAGTTGCCGTTCCTTGTGCCGAC
>DATCKH010000005.1:0-4945 GCA_036562425.1 Thermaerobacter sp.
CCGTCCTGGAGGCCTTCGCCTACCTGACCATGGTGAAGTACGGCCTGTGGACGGTGGTGGTGCTGGGCGCCTACGGGAATCGCACGGGCTTGTGGGATCCGGAGGCGGTCATGCTCATCGCCTCCCACGCCGGGATGGCCATAGAAGCGGCCATCTACCAGCGCGCGTACCCGGCGGCCCGCAGGGCGGTGCTGGCGGCGTGGGCCTGGGCGGCGTTCAACGATCTGGTCGACTACGGCGCCGGCTTGCATCCCTACCTGCCCGGCCCGGAGGTGGCCGGGCAGGCCTGGCAGGCCGCCGTGGCCCTCACGGTGCTGGCGGGGGCGTTCGTGTACAGGCACGCCTCCGACGCCTGAGGCCGTCGCCGTCGCTGCGGGCCGGCCGCGCACGCGGCCGATCGCCATGCGGCGCTAGGGCTCGCCACAAGGAGCAGCCGGGCGCGAGCGAAACCGGCCGCTGTCAGCCGGAAACGCCTGCCGGAAACATCAACGGCGGCGGGGAGCGGCGTGAGCCGCTCCCCGCCGGTTCCGTCCAGGCGCAGGCCTGGTGAGGGGGGTTAGCGGGCAAAGACGTGATTGCCGATGCGGGCGGTGACCTTCAAGTCGCAGAGGAAGTCGTCCTCGTTCTCCTCACAGCGATGGATCCTCGGGTTGTAGAAGTAGAGGGCGCCGTTGGAGGGGTCGCGGCCGGCCAGGGCTTCCTTGGCGGCGCGGATGTCGGACGCGCTCGGCCGTACCTCGTCGATCATCTCGGTGACGCCGGGGAACTGTCCCGGCGCGAAGACCACCGCCCGCAGCGAGTTGGGGAAGCGGGAGCTGCGCATGCGGTTGACGATCACCGCACCCACCGCCACCTTGCCCTCGTAGGGCTCGCCGCCGGCCTCGATCTTGATGACCCGCGCCAGCAGTTCGACATCGGCCAGGCTCGCCGCCACGGCGCTCCCCTTCTGGGACGCCACCCGCGCGGGCCGCTGGCGCGCGGCCTGCTTCTGGGACTCCGCCGCGCGGGCCTTCCGCACGGCAGCTACCCGCGCCTTGCTGCTGGCGCTCGCCTTCCGCGCCGCGGCCTTTTTCCTGGCCTGCTTGGCTTGCTCGGCGCGGCGGGCCTGCTCCCGCGCCTGTTCGCGCTGCGCGGCAGCCGCTCGCTCCGCCGCTGCCCGCCGTGCCGCCTCCGCGCGCTGGCGCAGGCGTGCGGCGCGCAGCAGCTCGATCACGTCTTCCTCCGGGGCTGCGGCTGGTCGCTGGGCTTTGACAGGCGCGGTCACCTCCGCCGGGCGAACCGGCCGCACCGGCCCCATCCCGGCGCTGGTGGCGGCGGATAGGGCCCAGACCAGCACCCCTGCCAGCGCACCACTACTCGCGAGATTCTTCCACAAGCTTTGCTTACCCATGACGCCCGTAAGCGTAACAATTCCGTAACAATCCGGCAACCATCCGGAAACGCTGGATACCGGCCTGAGGCAGCTTCATCCGTCTTCTGGGCCATGAGAGGGATTTTGTCCCCAGGACGCGGCCAATCACGTCCGGATACGCCCATTTCCTATCCGATGTGTTCCTGAATGCTTGCATCCTGACGGGATCAGGGGTGCCAGCCCACGGGCAGGCGCAACATCTGCTGGAAATCGGCCACAAGCTCGGCCGGTGCCGCCAGGAGTACGTACTTAGCCTGTTCCTGGAAGTTGCGGGCGATGTAGGGGGCCAGAACGGAGACCTCGGGGTCGGCGGTGGTGTACACCCGGCCGCCCGCCACCACCGGTACCTCGAAGAACAGGCGCTTGCCGCCACCCACGATGTCCACCAGGAGGTGGTGGGACTCCACCGGGCGTCCCACCCGCCGCGCCAGCTGGGCACAGGCATCGCGGGCCCAGGCTTCCCGCTCCCAGTAATCGGCCTGCACCAGGGTCCGGATCTCCTCGCCGTAGTCGCCGGCCAGGGCCCGGGCGTAGTTCAACCGGGCGACGCGCTTGTAGAGGCGGCGACCCGAGCCGGTGAGGCGCTCCACCAGGTCCCGCGTGACCGGGTTGGAGCTGGCTCGGAGGAGGCCCAGGGCCTGTTCGTCATCCAGGTCGATGAAGTCCTCCACGGCGAAGTCGCCCGCCGCCAGGGCCTCGGTCAGGGCCCGCCGCAACATGGCGGCCGCGATCCGCCCGGTGTGGTGCCAGTACACGTCGCGGTACATGATGTAGGAGGCGAAGATCAGGGTCTCCACCGCCGAGACGCCTTTGGGGGTCACCCCCACGCTGAGGCCGTCGGGCGTCCAGCAGACGGCGTCCAGGAGGCGCTCGTAGTCGATCCCGCGGCCGTAGGGCACGCCGATGTGCTCGCTGTCCCGGGCCAGGTAGTCCAGGCGGTCGGGATTGATGGGACCGGAGAGCATGCGGGCCAGGCGCAGGTCGGCCTCCTGGCCGGGCTCCTCACCTTCCCGCAGGATGCGGCAGACCCTGTCCGGGTCGACCTCCCAGAGATCCGTGAGGATGTGCCGGATCTCCTCGTTCTGGCGGATGATGGCCGCGCCGCGTTCCTCGTGCCGTGGCAGCCGGCCGGCGAGCAGCGGGCTGTCCGGGATCTCCTCGATGGTATGGGAGAAGGGATAGTGACCGATGTCGTGGAGCAGGGCGCAGACCAGGAACGTCCGCACGTCCTCGGGCGTCAGCAGCGGGCGGTCCCCCGACCGCGACCAGAGGGCGATGACCAGCCGGCGGGCCATCTCGTAGGTGCCCAGGGAGTGCTCAAAGCGCGTGTGGACGGCGCCGGGATACACGAGGAAGGCGGGCCCGGTCTGCCGCACCCGCCGCAGCCGCTGGAAGGCGGCGCTGTCGATCAGCGCCCGCAGCCGCGAGGTGGTCGGAATGTTCCCCGAGACCGGGATCCGGATCGGCGGCAGCCGCCGGTCCCAGGAGACCAGCTCCGGGATTTCCGTGAGATCCCAGCGCTCCGTAACCCGCGTAGTGCCGTCGCTCACCGCTCCCTCTCCCCGTACGCGGGTGGCCGCGCCGCCTCCGGCTCCGGGCCGGCGCCCACCCACTCCACCGTTCCGTCGGCGTAATGTTCCTTCTTCCAGATGGGCGCCCGCCGCTTCAACTCGTCGATGGCGTAGCGGGCGGCCGCGAAGGCATCGGGCCGGTGGGGCGCGGCCGCGGCGATGATCACGCTGGCCTCGCCGATGTCCACGCGCCCCGTCCGGTGGCCGATGGCCAGCCGCGCACCCGGCCAGCGCTGCTCGGCCTCCGCCCCGATGCGGGCCAGCTCGCCGGCGGCCATCTCGGCGTACGCCTCATATTCCAGGTGCCGCGTCTCCCGCTCGCCCGTGAACCGGCGCGTGATGCCGACGAACAGGACCACCGCCCCGTGCTCGGGCCGCGCCACGTGGCGGAAGAGCTCATCGAGGGACAGGGGTTCCGGCGTGACGAAAAACCGCTCGCCGCACTGGACCCGCGCCGGGGCGCCGCCGCTGACCGGCGGGATCAGCGCCACCTCATCGCCCGCCCGGACGGGCTGCCCCGGCTCGGCGTAGCGGCCGTTGACCGCCAGCCGGCATACGGCCAGAAGGTCGGCCAGCTCGGGTCGCCGGGAGCGCAGGCACTCCACCACCGAGGCGGCCGTGGCACCGGGCGGCACCGCCAGCTGCAACTCGCGCTCCCCCCACCGCTCGGCCACCGCGGCGAACAGCCGCACCCGAACCTGCACGCCCGTATCCGGCCCGTCCATCCCCAGCATCCCCGCTGCCGTCCTCTCTTGCCGCTCCCTCCCCTCTCCGGTGCGGGTGGGAGCCTGGTTGTGTCCCGTCGGCGGCACGTCACCACCCCCGTGCTCAGCCATGCCTCCGGCGTGCTTCAAGCCATCTCTCCCGCTCCCGAAGCCTCGTCTCCAGCTGCCGGCCGCCGCGACCCGCGAGTTGCCGCGGCTCGCGCCCGCCGCCTCACCGCCGGTGCCTCCGCCTCACCGGCGGTGTTTGGTTCGCCAGGCGCCGGGTTCGTCTCCCGCGCCCATGTAGTTCGTCTACTGCCAGGGTAGCGCCTTCCCGGCCCCCCGTCGACCGCCCCGCCCAGCCCGGCCGGCACGCCGGCCCGGATCGCGGCGCGGATTCTGACCTCCCGCTCCCGGTAGCGGTTCGGCCCCTTCCGGCGGCGCCGTCACCGGACCCCAGGGCGACGGGCCGGCGGCGGGGCCCGTCCTAACCGGCCTGATCTATTGCCCGCGGTGAGCGCCGCAAGGCTCGACGTTGACCGGTAGTGCCGCCCGCGTTTCCGTGGTACCTATCAGAGTGGTGTCGCTGTGGTACCTCGTGATACCTGCTGGTACCTCAGCGGTGCGGAAGCAGCGATCTCGTCCATCGGAACCAGAGTCAACCGGCACCAGAGCACCGCAGCCGGGAAGGGTTCCCCGGGAGGAACGCGCCCATGATCCAGCAGATCGAACAGATCGGGCCGTACCGGTACCGCATCCCGCGCAACGGATCCATGCGGGCGGACGCCGTCTTCTACGCCTCTGAAGCCATCCTGGCGGACCTGGAAGGGGAGGGCGGCGAGGCCCTGAAGCAGCTGGTCAACGTGGCCACGCTGCCGGGCATCGTGAGCCCCGCCATCGCCCTGCCCGACATCCATTGGGGCTACGGCTTCCCCATCGGCGGGGTGGCGGCCTTCGATCCCCAGAAAGACGGCGTGGTCAGCCCGGGCGGGGTCGGCTTCGACATCAACTGTGGCGTGCGCCTGCTGCGCTCGGCGCTGTCTCGGGAGGATGTCGAGCCCTACAAGGAAGCCCTGGCCAATGCCCTCCACCGGCTGGTACCGGCCGGCGTCGGCTCGGAGCGGCACGAGCTCCGGGTGAAGAACAAGGACCTGCGGGCGGTCCTGCGCGAGGGCGCCCGCTGGGCCGTGGAAGAAGGCTTCGGCGAGGAAGAGGACCTGCGCTTCATCGAATCGGGCGGCCGCCTGCCGGGGGCGGCG
>DATCKH010000007.1:0-9236 GCA_036562425.1 Thermaerobacter sp.
CGGCCACATGAACTCGTTCCACGAACCGATGAACAGGAACATGGCCTGGGCGGCCAGGGCCGGCTTGGCCAGCGGCAGGACGATGCGGAAGAAGGTCTGCAAGCGGTTGAGCCCGTCCAGCTCGGCCGCTTCCTCCAGCTCGCGCGGGAAGTTGAGGAAGAACTGGCGCATCATGAACACCCACGTGGCGTTCACCAGCGAGGGCAGGAAGAGGCCCCAGTAAGTGTTCACACCCCCCAGCTCCCGGATGATCAGGTACTTGGGCACGATCAGGACCTGGCCGGGAACCATCAGCGAGGCAAGGACGAACCAGAACCAGAACCGCTGGCCGAAGAAGGGGATGCGAGCCAGGGCATAGCCCGCCATGGAATTAAACAGCAATCCCAGAATCACCACGGTGGCGGTCACCACCGCGCTGTTGAAGAACCAGCGCACAAACAGGCCGGTGCGGGAAAAGATCAAGCGGTAGGCCTCGAGCGTGGGCTGGTCCGGGATCAGCGCCGTGGGACGGTGGCTCACCTCCTGCAACGTCTTCAAAGACGTCGACACCGCCCAGATGAAGGGCAGGAAGGTGATCACCGCGTACAGGATCAGCACCGCATAGAGGAGGCCCCACCACAATCTCGCCGCCGCGGCGGAGCGCTCTTCCCTCCCGGCCGGTGGCGGGCTCGTCACGGTACGGATGGGCATTTGCACCGTCTCCCTCACTGGTTCCCTTCCCCCCTCGGGGCAAGCCGCTCACCCTTAGCGGTAACGGCCCTCGCCGGCCAGCGCGCGGTACAGCACGGTCCCGATCATGATGACGACCGCCAGCACGAACGACAGCGCGCCCGCGTAGCCAAAGTCAAAATTCCGGAAAGCGTTCTGGTAGATGTAGAGCACCATGGTCAGGGTAGCATTGTTGGGACCGCCGCTGCCGTCGGAGAAGATGAAGGCCTGGTCGAAAAGCTGGAGCGTACCGATGATGCCCATGATCACGACGAAGTTGGTGGCCGGCTTGAGCATTGGCAATGTCACGTAGCGTAATTGCTGCCACCAGCTGGCCCCGTCCACCCGGGCTGCCTCGTACAGCGTACTCGGGATGTCTTGCAGCGCCGCCAGGTAGATCACCATGTACTGGCCGACCGTCGACCAGATGTTCATGATCATGATGGAGCCCAGGGCGATCCGCGGGTCATTCAGCCAGTCATAACCGGGCAGGCCGAAGAGGTTCAGAATGGCGTTCAGCAGCCCCGTCTTGCTGTACATCCACATGAAGATCAGCGTCAGCACTGCCGAAGAGGTCACGGTGGGCACGAAATAGGCTACCCGGAAGAACTCGCGGCCGCGGATGCCGGTGTTGAGGATCGCGGCCAACAGCACCGCGATGACGGTCTGGGTTGGAACCACCACCGCCGCGTAGGTGATGGTGTTGCGCAACGCGTAACGGACCTTGTCGTCCTCCAGCAGGTAGCGATAGTTGTCCAGCCCCGCGTAGGTCCACGTCCCCACCAGCAGGTCGACGCGGAACAGGGAGAGGTACAGGACGTAGACGATGGGAAAGACCACGAACAGCCCCAGGATGATGATCATGGGCGCGAGGAAGACGTAGCCCGTCAGGTGCCGGACGAGCCGGTACCAGCGATTGGAAGAAAAGAGAGGGGCCCGGGGGCCCCTCTCCTCCCTCCGAACCTGCCCCATCACCGCCCGATCTCCTTCTCCGCCGTGGCCGCGGCCTCCTTGAGCGCGTCGGCCACGCTCTTCTGGCCGGCGAAGACGGCCTCCATCTGGTTGTTGAAGTTGTTGTTGATCACGCTGAAGTGCAGGCCCAGCTGCCAGGGACGAGCGTAGGCCGCGCCGGCGATGAACGCCTTGCGCAAGGGATCCTGGTCGTACTTATGGGCCTGCGCCACCGACTTGCGCGACGGCAGGGCGATGCCGAGGCTGGTCCAGGTCTTCATGCCTTCCTTGCCCGTCAGATAGCGGATCAGCTGCCAGGCCGCCTCCTTGTTCTTGGCCTGCTTGTTCATCACGTAAGCGACGGTGAAGGCGTAGGTGACCTTGTTCTGCCCGTCTTTCGACGGGAGCTCGGCCACGCCGTACTCGACCTCGGGGTAGTTGTCCTTCAGGAACGGGATCGCCCACGGCCCCTCGATCACCATGCCGATGTTGCCCTTGCCGAAGGCGTCGCCCGTCCACCCGGCGCCGATGTCCTGCGGCCGCACCGCCACCTTGTGCTTGAGGGCCAGGTCGACGTACCACTGTACGCCCTCCACGGCGGCCGGCTCGTCAAAGCGGACGTCCTTGCCCGTCTCGTCCACGATCTCGCCACCGTTGCCGTAGATGAAGATACCGGCGCGGTCGAGACCGTGCTGGATGGCCAGGCCCCACTGGTCGGGCTTGCCGTCACCGTTGGTGTCCTTGGTCAGCTTCTTGGCGTACTCCAGGAGTTCGTCCCAGGTCTTGGGCGGCTCCTTGAGACCGGCCTCCTCGAACAGCTTCTTGTTGTAGAACAGCGCCAGCGTCGAGTAGTCCTTGGGCAGGCCGTAGATCTTGCCCTCCCAGCGGAAGGCGTTCAGCAGGTTCTCCTCGAAGTCCGCCAGGTCATCCTCCGGCTTGATGTAGCTGTCCAGGGGCTCCAGCAGGCCCCGCGACATCATCGCCGGCGCCTCGGACGAGTCGAGGTAGAAAACGTCCGCAGCCTGACCGCCCACCAGCCGGGTCTGCAGCACGTCCATGTAGTTCTCGTTGATGGGCTCCCACTTGACGTCGATGTTGGGGTGCTTCTTCTCGAACTCCTCCAGCACTTGCATGAACAGCTCGGTCTCGGTGGGCGAGGAGCCCCAACCGGTCAGGGTCACCGTCACCTTCTCCGTCGAGCCGCCCTGGGCGCCCGAATCACCGCCGGCCTCCTGCTGGCCGCCGGTCCCCTGGTCACCCTGCCCTGACTGCCCGCAGGCGGCCAGGACCATGGCCAGGACGACCAGGAAGGTCACCACGGCAAGACGCCACCGCTTGAGCCTCATCGGTCCTTCCCCTCCCTGGGATGGATGCGGTTCCTCCGGTGGGTGAGTCCCCCGGATCGATCAACCTGGCTTCAACCGACGACGAGCCGGGCACCGGTGGTGTTCTCCAGGATCTCCACCGTCGTGCCCCTGCCCTCCCGCCCCGCAGCGGTCTCCCCGGCCTCGGAGGCGTGGCGCGGGTCCCGCCGCACCTCGAAGGACAGCCGCCCGTTGCCGAGCCGCAGGCCCAGCACCCGGAGCCCGTCCAGCCAGGCGGGCAGGGCGGGGCGGAGGCGAATGACACCCCCGGGCAGGTCGGGCTCGAGGCCCAGCAGCGCCCGGAGCAACAGCAGCGGGGCTCCCGCCGCCCACGCCTGGGGCGAGCAGGCCACCGGATAGGGGACGAACCGGCGCCCGGGCGCGGCCGGGAACCCGCACCACAGCTCGGGCAAGCGGTGGTATTCCGCCTGCTCCGCCACGGCCAGGATACCGGCAAGGACGCGGTGCACGGCCTCATGATGGCCGTGGCGCGCCATTCCCCAGGCGATCAGGCTGTTGTCGTGGGGCCACACGCTGCCGTTGTGGTAGCTGATGGGGTTGTAGGCCCGCTCGCGGGCGCTCATGGTGCGGATGCCGTAGCCGGAGAAGAAGTCCGGCTCCAGCAGGCGGCGGGCGACGCGGTCGGCCCGTTCCCGGTCCAGGAGGTCGGTAATCAGCAGGTGCCCGGGATTGGACGTCAGCGTCGCCACCCGCCGCTTCTCCCCGTCCAGCGCCAGGGCCACGAACCCCTCGTCCTCCATCCAGAAGGCCTCTGCGAACCGTTGCTTGAGCCGCGCTGCCGCCTCGTCCAGGCGCGCGGCTCGCTCAACATCCCCCCATTCCCGGAAAATCCGGCCCCACTGGCGCATGGCCTCGTACACGTACCCCTGCACCTCACAGAGGGCGATGGGGCCGCGCGCCAGGGTGCCGTCACGGTGAATCACGGAATCTCCAGAATCCTTCCAACCCTGGTTGGCGAGTCCCCCATCCGACTTGCCGCGGTACTCCACGAAGCCGTCCCCGTCGCTGTCACCGTAGCGCTCGATCCACTCGAGGGCGGCCAGCACATGAGGCCGCAGGCTCGCGGCGAAGGGCCGGTCTCCGGTCCAGCGGTAGAACTCGGCGGCAAGGATGAGGAAGAGCGGGGTGGCGTCGACGGTGCCGTAGTAGCGACCGAAGGGGATCTGGTGGGTGTTGGCCAGTTCCCCGTACCGGACCTCGTGGGGGATCTTGCCGGGTTCCTCTTCTCGCCAGGGATCGACGCGGGTCCCCTGCAGGCGGGCGAGGGTGCGCAAGGTGCCCCTGGCCAGTTCCGGCCGGAAGGGCAGCGCCTGCAGGGCGGTGATCAGGCTGTCGCGGCCGAAGGGTACCGCGAACCACGGCACACCGGCCACGGGGAAGGGACCATCCCCGAGATCGGTGGTCAGCATCCGCAGGTCGGCCAGGCTGCGCTGGAGCAGGTGGTTCAGGACGTCGTGGCTCGACTCCACACCGGGCGCCGTGTCCTGCCATTCCCGGTACGACCGCTCCAGCTCCCCCAGGACCTCGTCCAGGGACCGGCCGGCCGGTGCCGCAGGCGGTCCTGCCACGGGCCGTGCCGGCTGAGGCCCTGCCTCGGTCCCCGCCCCAGTGGCCGTCTCCGTGACCGTCGCCGCTCCTGCCGCCGTTCCCGTCTCCGCTCCGGATCCGGTTGCCTTCCCCGAGCCCGGCGCAACCGGCCCGCCGGCGGGGACACCGGCAATGACCGGTTCCACCGTCAGGGTGACTTGCCGCGACTGGCCGGGCTCCAGCCGGAACAGGAAGCGGTGGCCGTCGTCCCACCCCGTCGCCGGTTCGCTGAAGCGAACCCGTGTCTCGCGCTCCAGGCCGTCGGCACCCCGGTAGCGGATGCACAGCCCCCGGTCATCGCATACCCGGCCCACCACCGAGCCGGTGCGCGCGCCCCGGAACCCCCGCACGATGAACATGTCGGCAAAGTCCGCGTCGAAGTGATAGGTGACCTCCACCACCTGGTCTGAACGGTGATGGTTGGTCACGGTCAGGCGCTCGTAAAGGACGCCCTGGTAGATGGCGCGCTCCCGTTCCAGGATGATCGAATCCCGGGCGAGGCCGTGGGGGCCACCGCCGGTTTCCGGCGGGTTCATGAGCAGGATACGGGCCGCGTAGTTCCGGTCCGCCTCCGATTGCAGGACCACTGGGGGTTCGCCGTTGACGCGGAGTTCGAAGCGGCTGAGAAACCGGGTGTCCCGCCTGTAGAGACCCATCCCGCCGCGGTGGCCGGCGGGGATGTCGCCCCGCTCGTCGGTGAGCAGGAACAGGTCGTCTTCCTTGATGACCCGGACTGGCACGAGCCGAAAGCACCTCTCCCCTGAACGTTAGGGGCGAAAACGTTTTGGGAAACAGGACCAAAACGTTTTCAGCCACTGCACGGGATCGAGTGGGTCGCCCCGTCTACCCCGCCCCGTTGTGTCGCGAGCCTTGCCGGAAGCTAGACCCGTGACACCACGCTGGCCCGCTCCACCAGTTCCACATCCAGGACGACCCGGCGCTCCGCCGCCGTTCCCTCCAGGATGCCGATGAGCAACCGGGTGGCAGCGGCGCCCATCTCGTAGATCTGCTGCCGAATCGTCGTCAGCGGCGGCGTGACGTACTGGGCCAGGACGATGTCATCGAAGCCGATCACCGATAGATCCTCGGGTACGCGGCGCCCCGCCTCGCGAGCCGCCCGGATAGCCCCGATGGCCATGCGGTCGCTGGCGCAGAAGACGGCCGTAACCTCCGGGTCACGCCGGAGCAGTTCCGCCACCACGTGGCGCGCCTGGTCCTCCTGAAAGCCGCCGTCCAGCACCCGGTGACGGGGCAGGGGGATGCCCAACTCCGCGCAAGCCCTGCGCACGCCCGCCAGGCGGTGGTGGCTGACGTCGGCCCGGTCATGCCCGTTGACGAAGGCAATGTGCCGGTGGCCACGCTCCGCCAGGTAGACGATGGCCCTGCGGGCACCCTCGCTGTTGGCCGACGTCACGTAGCCGACGTTGTCCCCCTCCAGGGCCACGTCGATGAACACGCAAGGAATCTCCGCCTCCAGCACTTCCCGGAGATAGGGGTCGTCGAGCCGGAGGCCCATGACGATGACACCGTCCACCTGCCGCTCGTGGCACAGGTCGCGGTAGGACTTGCGGCGTTGCCGCGACGGGTTCGTGTGGAACAGGATGAGCTCGTAGTCCTGCTCGGCGGCAGCCTCGTTCATGCCGCACAACAGTTCCAGGACGAACCCGTCGGCGCTGCCGTCCCGGCGTAAGCCCGAGATCAGCACCCCGAGCGTGCGTGTCTTCTTGGTGACCAGGCTCCGGGCGATGGCATTGGCCCGGTAACCCAACTCGCGGGCGGCTTGCACGACCCGCCGCCGGGTGTCGGGGCTGACGTCGGGGTAACCGTTGAGTGCCCGCGACACCGTGGTGATGGACACGCCCGCCCGGCGAGCGACGTCCTTGATCGTCACCATGGTTTTCATATTCAGCGAAAACGTTTTCACTCCTGCCGGCGTCAGAAGAGCCACATGACCGTGGTGACTGGTTGCAGGAGAGGGATCGCGTTAGGATGTGTACGACCGGGGATTGTTGCCAGGGCATTCCCGCCAGCGGTTCATCCCGATGAACTTGCCGTCCATCCCGGAGCACAGGCAGTTCACTGCCATGACCCTGGCCGGCATCCCGTGAGGTACCCGGCCGCCTGGCCGGTACGTGCCTCGGGCCCGCCCCCCACGCCGGCGGATGCTGAAGGAGGTTACACCATGGGATACGACGTGATCGTGGTGGGCGGCGGCATCGCGGGCCTGACCACCGGGGCCCTGCTGGCGGCCGGCGGCACGCGCGTGCTGGTGCTGGAAGTCCGCCCCGTTCTGGGCGGCCGGGGCCTGGTGGTGCGGCAGGGTGGCTTCACCCTCAACTACGGGTATCATTTCATCCTCGGCGCCTGGGGAAGCCCCCATGCCCGCGTCTTGAAGCGTCTGGGACTGCCTGTCAGGGCCCGTGCGACGTGGGCGAGCGGGTTCGCCCGGGCCCGTCGCGGGCGCTTACAGCGGTTCCCCGCGGAATTGCTCTCCACGTTCCGCTTCTTCGGATTCCATGACGGGTTAGGCTACCTGGGCAAGGGCCTCGGCTGGCTCCGCAAGCCGGCTGGACCTTACATGACGACCACCCTGGCGGACTTCCTGGCCGAGGAGCGGGTCTCGCCCCGCGTGGCCGAGTGGCTGCTGGACATCATCCGCGCCATCGGCTTCACCGCGCATCCGGAACGCTTCTCCGCCGGCCATTTCCTGGAGTTCGCCCGTTTCAACGTGCGCCACCAGCTGCGCCCCTCCCTGGTCCTGCCGTGGGACGCGCTGTTCGAGGCCCTGCGTGCCGCCATCGTCGACCGCGGGGGTGCGGTGCGCCTACGGGCGCCGGTGGACCGGGTCGAGATCTCCGGCGGCCGGGCGGCGGGCGTGTGGACCACCGGCCGCCTGTTGGAGGCACGGGTGGTGATCTTGGCCCTGCCGCCGCAACGCGCCGCCTGCCTCCTGCCACCAGGCGTCCTGGAAGGGCCGGGCGGACGGCCGGCGACGGAGTTGCGGCCCACCGCCGGCATTTCCCTGGACCTGGGCGTGGAGGGGGAATGGGACCTCCCCTGGATCGCCGTGGACCTGGCGGACGAGGGCGTCGTGCTGGCCCGGCATTCGTTCGTCAACCCCGACCTGGCACCTCCGGGGCACACCCTCTTCCAGGCCATGCGCTTCGTGGACGCGGACGAGCTGGCGGACGGCGAGCGCATCGAGATGCACAAGCAGGCCCTGCTGCGGGCCGTGGAAACGGTGTACCCCGGCGCCACGCAACGCGTGGTCTTGAAGCGCTGGCTGGTCCGGCGGATGCTCACCGCCGCCGAGCACGCGGCGGATCAGCCGTGGCTGGCCTTGCCCCCGGTGCAGGCCCCGGGCGTTCCCAACCTGCTGTTCTGCGGCGACGGCTACCGCGCCCCGGGAGAGCTGTCGAACGCGGCCGTCCACAGCGCGGAAGAAGCGGCCGGGATCGCCGCCGCTCTCCTGCGGGCAGGGCCGCAGCGGAAGGCAGGGTGATGGGAGGATCCCATAACAGGGCGGGCGTGCCTGGAGGAGGCACGCCCGCCCTGTTCCCCGGTCATCTTGACGCTTTTATTCGGGCAGGCGCTCCGGGAAGGCTTCCAGCGTGACCTCCACGTCCAGCTCCTTGCCCTGGCGGTTGATGCGCAACACCACCCGGTCCCCGACCTTCTTGGTGTCGAGGTAGGCCTGGAGGTCCGGTACGTCGCGAACTTCCTTGCCGTCGACGGTCAAAATCACGTCGCCGCCCACGGGCACCGGCACGCCCTGTATCCGGGCGGGTTGCAGGCCCGCCTTGTCGGCCGGGCTGCCGGGCACCACCATCACCACTTGAATGCCATGATCCACCGCCAGGCCGCGAGCCCGCGCCGTCTCGGCATCGACGGCCAGGCCCCGGATGCCGACCCACGGATGTTCTACCATACCGCCGGCGAGCAACTGGTCCATCTCACGGCGGACGATGTTAATGGGAACCGCGAACCCGATGCCGATGGAACCCGGTGCCTCGCTAATGTTGGACAGAATGGCCGTGTTGATCCCGATCACCTCACCGCGGGCGTTGACCAGCGCCCCGCCGGAGTTGCCCGGGTTGATGGGCGCGTCGGTCTGGATCACCTCGCGGATGGTGCGGCCGTTGGGCGCCCGCAGGTTGTCCCGGTGCAAGCCGCTGATGGTCCCGGTGGTGGCCGTCTTGGGCAGCCCGAAGGGGTACCCGATGGCCATCACCGGCTCGCCCACGCGGATGGCGTCGGAGTCGCCCAGCTTCGCCGGGCGCACCTTACCAGCCGGCAAGTTGGCGCGCAGCAGGGCCAGGTCGTGGCTGGGATCCACCGAAACCAGCTCCGCGGCCACGCGCGTACCGTCGTCGAGAACGATGACGAGGCGGTCGGCCCCTTCCACCACGTGGTAGTTGGTGATCACATGGCCCTTATCATCGAGGACCACGCCGGACCCCGAACCTTCCTGGCGCACCACGCCCAGCCAGGGGCTGAAGGCCTCGGCCGTCTTCACGACCTGGACCACGGAGGGCGCGGCGTAGTCAAAGACGGCGGTGAAATCCACCGCCTCGCCCCGGGCAGGCGGCGGGAGGATGGGGGCGC
>DATCKH010000013.1:0-46095 GCA_036562425.1 Thermaerobacter sp.
GGGCAGCTCCACATCAGGTGCAGCAACTCCCGCGGGTAACCGCAACCGAAGTGCGGGATGATGAACGGGATCTCGGGGAAGTCCCGGGCCACCGGGAACAGGCTGAGCGGGTTGATGCGTTCGTGCCAGGCGACGCCGCCGGCCCGGCCCAGCAGCCCGAAGTGGATCAGTACGGGAATGCGGTGCTCCGCCAGGTACTCCCACAGCGGGCGCACCTCGGGCGCCTCGAACGGGATCGACCAGCGAGGGCCGAACATCTTATAGGCCACGAGGCCCAGTTCCTCATGGGCACGCCGCGCTTCCTCCACCGCGCCCGGGGCCGTGGGGTCGTGATGCATCATGCCGAGGAACTTGTCGGGATGCATGCGCACGATCCGCGCCAGGAGGTCGTTCCCGCCGCCGGTGACGAACACGATCCGCTCCAGCCCGTACCGCTCCACCTCGGCGGCCCACCGGTCGGCGACGGCCCGGATGCCCTCCTCGTCGTCGACCGAGGGAACGGGATCGCGGGTCTCGGGAAAGTCCCACTCCCGGTCCATGCGGCGGGTCCGCTGGCGATTGTATTCCTTGAGGATGGGATGCAGGTCGCTGCCCGGCGTCCAGCCCACCGGAAAGTGTGCATGGGCGTCCAGCACCCGAACGCCGTGGTAGGCCAAGTACAACACCTCCCGGCGTTCTCCCATTCCCGGTCGGTCCGCAAATCCCTTGTCCCGCGTTGATGACCGGCCGGGAGTCCGGCTTGATGTAAGTTGGGGGCCATAGGCAAGGACCTGGCGCGCAGTCTTCCTGTCATGTGGTGGGCGGCCCGGCTCGCCGCCCCCGGCCGTGGCAGGACGGGCGCACCCCGGCCGGCGGCGAGTCCGGGTGACACGGGATGGTTCGGGTGGTGGGGATGCCGTGCGCGCACCGCATGCCGTCCTGCTCGACCTGGATCCGGTCTATGACCTGCAACCGCGGCTGCGGCTCGCCGTGGACCGCGTGCTCCCGGTACCGCCGCTTCCCCGCTGGCTCTGCCCGGTGGCGCAGGCTGCGCGGGCACTCCGCTTCCTGCGACGGCACCTGCCCCGTCCCTGCCTGGTGTTCACCGGCAGCGGCGATTACCACTACTTGACGGCGTTGCTCATCCGGCGCGTGCGCGAACCCTTCACGCTGATCCTGGTGGATCGCCATGCCGACGAGGAGGACGACTGGGGTCCCGGCCTCCTCTCGTGCGGGGGCTGGATCCGGCGGGCGCGGCGGTGGCCGTGGCTGCAGGGCGTGGTGCACCTCGGCCGGGGGCCGCTGCCCGCCGCCGCCAGGCTGCTGGCGGCCGTTCCGGCGCCGGCGGTCTACGTGAGCGTCGACAAGGACGCCATCCGGGAGGAGGAGGCGGGCACCGGCTGGGGCTCCGGTTCCGTCGCCCTGGCGGATCTCCTCGACCTTCTGGCCACCGTCTTCTCCCGCCGCCGTCCCGTGGGCATGGACGTCTGCGGCGAGCTGTCGCCCCGCCTGCCGGGCTGCCCGACGGTAGCTGAGCGGGCCATCATCGCCCGCAACGAGCGAGCGAACCTGGCCTTGCTGGCGCTGTGGCGGCGGACGGCCGGATGGCCCGGGGTCGCTCCGGGTCACTGGCGCCTGGTGCCGGGCAGCCGGGGTGCCGCCTGAGGCGCCGGGGGCTCCGCGGCCGCGCCGCCCCCGCAGCCACCACCGGACTGCCCAGCGGCGCGTGCTGCCCCCAGGGCGGATCGGCGCCCGTCAAGGGACCGCGCAGCCCCGGGCCGGTGGCCGGTGACGGGCGCCCGCGGCGTGCGGTGGGTCCCGCTGCGGCCGGCTCAGCCGGAGCCGAGCCAGGCCAGCGCCCGGCGGCGCACCCGTTGCATGAAGGCCGCCAGCTCGTTGCCGAACTGCTCGAAGCGGGCCGCCATCTCCTCGTCGTCGCGGGAGGTGAGGGCGATCTCGGCGATGCGGGCCTCGATGGACTTCTCCCGCTCCAGGCTGCGCAGGATGATGTCGATCTCGCCGATCACCTGCCGGAAGAGATTGATCTTCTCGTCCAGCAGGCGCAGGATGTACTCCTCGATGGTGCCCCGCGCGCAGAGGTTGAACACGCGTACGCTCTCGGCCGCCTGCCCCAGGCGGTGAACCCGGCCGATGCGCTGTTCCACCCGCATTGGGTTCCAGGGCAGGTCGTAGTTGACGACATTGCGGCAGAATTGCAGGTTCAGGCCCTGGCCGCCGCACTCCGTGCTCACCAGCACGCGGGCGCCGCGGCGAAAGCGGGCCTTGATGGCGTCCCGCTCCGCCCGGCTCATGGCTCCGTGGTAGACCACGGTCTCGAAACCGGCGCGGCGCAGGCGCCGGGCCAGGTACTCCTGGGTGGCGCGGAATTCGGTGAACACCACCACGGGCTCGTCCACGTCGGCGACCAGCTGCTCCAGGATCATGGCCTTGCGGTTCTCCTCCACCTGGGCGGCCAGGTCGCGCACGCGCTTCCAGACGGCCGCGTCCCAGCCATCGCTCCCCAGCAGCCTGTCCAGGGTGGCGCGCAGGGCATGGGAGCTGGAACAGACTTCGCGCTGCAACATGAGCAGGGGCAGGACAGTGCCGTTGTACAGGCGGCGTTCCGCGTATTCCTGGCGGACGGCGGCCACCACCGCCCGGTACAGTTCCCGTTCCTCCGGGAAGGGCTCCAGGGCCATGAGCTCCACCTCCCGGGCGGGGAAGGGCACGTCCAGTTCCGCGCGGCGGTTGCGGATCATGACCCGGGCCAGGACCTGCCGCAGCTGCTGCGGGTCCTTGGGCGTCCGCTTGTCCAGCAGGAAATTGCGCCAGAACTCGCTGTAGGAGCCGAACAGGTTGGGGCGGACGAGGCTGACCAGGCTGTAGAGCTCCGTCAGGTCGTTCTGCAGCGGCGTGGCCGAGAGCAGCAGCAGGTAGCGGCTGTCCAAACCGCGGACGAAGGCGTGGACCTGGGTGTTGCGGTTCTTGAGGCGGTGGGCTTCGTCCACGATCACCAGATCCCAGGAGCGGCCCTGCAGGATGCGGCGCTGCTCGTCCCGCTTGGCCAGGTCCAGGGAGATCACGATGCGCCGCGCGCGGCGCAGTTCCGTGCCCCGGGGGTTGATCGCCAGCGGCAGTTCGAACTTGGTCTGGAACTCCTCCGCCCACTGGCTCACCAGGGGCGTGGGTACCAGCACCAGCAGGGTCTCCACCTGGCCGCGAGCCATGAGCTCCCGGGCCACGAGGCCCGCCTCGATGGTCTTGCCCAGGCCCACTTCGTCGGCCAGGATGGCCCGCCCGTCCAGCTCGTTGACCACGCGCGCCGCCGCCTCCACCTGGTAGCCGAGGTAGCGGACGCCCGCACGCTCCCAGATGGAGCGGACTTCCGGCCAGCACTGCAGCTCCACATGCCTCACCTCCCGTCTGCCCGCCCCGTGCGGAGCCGCCCCGCCTCCGCCCGCCCGGCCGGACCGCCGCCCGCCGGCGCGGCGGGGAGTGGCCGCAGGGCCCGCAGCGCGGGACCCAGGGGTTGCCGGCGCGCCGCTACGGGCGCGTACAGGTCGCCCACCGCCCGCAGGCGGGCGGGCACCGTCCGGATGGTCCAGCTTGCGGGGTTGACGCCCCGGGCCAGTTCCTCCCACCCCACCGGCATGGACACCGGCGCGCCCGGCCGGGGCCGCGGCCCGTACACGCTCACCACCGTCTTGCCCAGCCCGTTCTGGAGGAAGTCCAGGTACACCGCTGCGGGCGGCCGCCGCGCCACCGCCCGTTCCGTGGTCACCAGGCGCGGGAGTTCCGCCCGGACGATCTCCGCCACCCGGCGGGCGAAGCCGGTCACGACGGCGTAGGGGTGTTCCGGCGCGATGGGGACCATGACATGCAGCCCCGTGGCACCCGAGGTCTTGGGGTACCCTTCCAGACCCAGCGCCTCCAGCACCCGGCGCAGCACCAGCGCC
The DNA here is from genome assembly GCA_036562425.1 of Thermaerobacter sp. Lineage (GTDB taxonomy): Bacteria > Bacillota > Sulfobacillia > Thermaerobacterales > Thermaerobacteraceae > ZC4RG37. Next base: position 3,936 of record DATCKH010000013.1, read on the forward strand.
ACTTCCACCGCCTCCTCGAACCCCGCCGCCGGCCCCGGATCCAGGTCAAACACCAGCAAGTCCGGATAACCCGGCCGCTCCACCCGCGACAGCCACGGGTGGAGCTCGATGGCCGCCAGCTGTCCCAGCCAGGCCAGGGTCGCCGGTTCCTCCACCAGGATGAACCGGACGACGTGACCGTCCCGGGAGCGATACGGCCAGGTGGGTACCCAGGGCGGGGTGCCGGCGGGCGCGTCCTTCTGGTAGAACCCTGGGGCGGCCGCCCCGTCCGGATACCGCGTGCACACCAGCGGGCGGCCGCGGAGATGGGGCAACATGTACGGGGCGACCTCCAGCAGGTACTGGATCAGGTCTCCCTTGGTGAGGCCGTCCCCGGGCCAGAGGACCTTGTCCAGGTGGGAGACCTCCAGCTCGCGCCCGGCCACGCGCACCCGCCAGCGCTCAGCCACCGCCGGATCCTCCGGGCGGTTGGTCCCGGCCGTCCTCGCTGCCCGGCAGGCGGCAGGCTTCCGGGTCGATGTCGACCCGCAGGCGGCGGAAGGCCGGATGCCGCAGCCGGGTTCCCTCCGTCCACTCCAGGAAGGCCACCTCGCACACCACCTCGGGCTCGGTCCAGACCACCCCGCCGCCCGGAACCCGCGGGGGATCGGTGAAGGGCGGGTCCGGGCGGGCGCGCAGGCGGGACAGGATCTCGCTCAGTTCCCGCCGGTCGAAGCCCGTGCCGACGTGTCCGACGTATACCAGGCGGCCCGCCGCATCGAACATGCCCAGCAGCAAGGCGCCCACGCCGCCATGCCCCCCCGGCGCCACGCCGCCCACCACGGCTTCCACCGTTTGCTCGCTCTTGATCTTCTGCCACCAGGATGTCCGCGAACCCGGCAAATACGGGCTGTCCAGGCGCTTGGCCACGATCCCTTCCAGCCCTTGCCGCCGGGCGGCGGCGAAGAGCGCCTCGCCGGCACCGGCCACACCCTGGGACAGGAGCACCGGGCCCCGCTCTCCCGCCGGGACCAGCTCATGCAGCCGCGCCAGCCGGTCCTCCAGCGGCCGGGCCGCCAGCACCTCGCCCCCCGCCCCCAGCAGGTCAAAGGCGATGAACACCACCGGCGCGGCAGAGGCGGCGCCGCCCGGGCGGTCACGGAAAGAGCCCGCGAAACCCGCCCGCTGCTGTAGCGCCGCAAAGGAGGGCCTCCCGGCGGCAACGGCCACGATCTCTCCGTCCAGCACCGCCGGCTGCCGGCGGATCACCTCGTGCAGTCGCGCCAGCTCGGGAAAGAGGGGCGTCAGGTCATGGCCGCGCCGTGACTGGAGGAACGTGCCGCCGTCGAGGAACGCCAGGCAGCGGTAACCGTCCCACTTGATCTCGAAGCGGTAGGCGGGGGACGAGAACGGGCGTTCCGCGCGGCGTGCCAGCATGGGCCGCAGGCGGCCCGGCTGCCACAACTCCGACCAGTCCCTGGGAATGCCGGGAACCGGCCGGCCGCTCAACGGGCGGACACCGGCTGGCGCCGCTCGGCCTGTTCCAGGCTGGCCCGCAGGGCCTCCATGAGGTCGATCACCGGCGCGGGTTCGGGCCGCACCACCGCCCCATCCTGGCCCGCCAGCTTCCGCTCCACCAGCTCCATCAGCGCCTCGCGGTAGCGGTCCCGGTAGCGCCGCGGGTCGAAGGTGGTGGTGAGCCGGTCGATGAGGTGGAGGGCCAGCTCCAGCTCACGATCCATGCCGGCCCCGGCGGCGCCCGTCTCGCCACCGGCGGCACCCGTCCCGGCGCTGCCGGCCGCTACGGCGCCGCCGGGGAGGGACGCTCCGGGGGGAATCCCCCCGCCCCCGGCGACCGCCGCGGTGCCAGGGACACCCGCCCCGCCCGGCCCCGCCGGCGAGGCCGCGCCGTTGGCCCCCGCCGGCAGCCCGTTGCGGTCACCGGCCGGCTGGCCGGCCCGCGCCGTGGCGGCGTCATCCCGGGGCAGCCGGGCGAGGCCAGGCAGCGCCTCCACCGGGCGGATCTCGTCGGGATAGGCCATGGTGGCCAGGGCGAGGACGCGCCCCTCGTAGGTGCGGAGGCAGCACAGGGATTCCTTGTGGCGCAGGGCGACCTTGGCCACCGCCACGCAGCGCCGCACGTCCATGGCGCGGCGCAGCAAGGCGTAGGCCTTCTCGCCCCCCTCCACCGGCTCCAGGTAGTAGGTGCGCTCGAAGTAGATGGGATCGATCTCGTGCAGGCGCACGAAGTCGAGGATCTCCACCGCCCTGGCCGTGGGCAGGGGGAGTCGTTCCAGGTCCTCGTCCTCGATCAGGACGAAGCGGTCCGGCGCGTACTCGTACCCGCGCGCCAGGTCCTCCGGGCCGGCCTCCACCTCACACCGGGGGCACCAGCGCCGGTAGCGGATAGGCGTGCCGCAGGCCGCGTGGAGCTGGCGGAAATGAACGGACCGTTCCTCCACGGCGCGGTAGAGGCGGACCGGGATGTTCACCAGCCCGAAGCTGATGACGCCTTTCCAGATGCTGCGCATGGGCGCTCCCCCCACCGCCGGCTCGGCTGCCGGCGGGCCTCCCCCTCACCGGCCCGTGGCCGCCGGCGCGGTCCGCCGGCCGGGCCGGGACGATGGGATGGGCTGCCGCTTGCCGGTCGCCGCCGCTGCCGCCGGTACCGCCACAGGTCAATCCAGGGGCGGCGGCTCGTCCCCGAATACCTGCTCCGTGACCCGGGTTGCCTGGGGCCGGGCACCGGTTCCGCTGCCTCCCGTGCCGCTGCCGGTACCGGCCGGGATCGCGCTTTGGGTATGGCCGCCGGCGTCGCGGCCGCTCCACAGCCCGCGCACCCGTTCGATGACCTCGGGCGCGGCATCGATGACCCGGTCGAGGAACGCGCCCTCGGCGACGGGCAGCAACCGCACCCGGCCCTGGCCGACCACCAGGAAGCCCACCGGTTGCACGCTGACCCCCGCCCCGCTGCCGCCGGCGAAGGGCCAGGCGGAGTGGCCGGTCTCGGTGCGGCGAGGCTCACGGCCGTACTCGCCGCCGCCGGCCACGAAGCCAACGGAGACCCGCGACACCGGCACGATCACCGTTCCGTCCTGGGCCTCGACGGCATCGCCGACGACGGTGTTCACATCCACCATCTGCTTGAGACTCTCCATCGCTGTCTGCATCAAGCCCTGAATCGGGTGCTCGCCCAACGAGGTGTCCTCCTTCGCGGGGCCGGCCGGGCTGCCGCCCGCCCGGCGCTCGTGGCGGTCATAATGTCCCAAAGCCGCACCCGCAGTATGCACTCCAGCTCTCCCTCCAGGCGGGAGCGGCGAAAGCTGGGCTCGACCACGATGCGCACGTCGTCCGGGGTGGTGGCGGCAGACGTGACCAGGGCGGCCGCCAGCGCGTGGCCGAGGGCCGTGAGGGCGCCCGCCGCCAGCGCGGTGGCGGCGGCATCGCCCAGTCCCAGGCGGGCGCGCAGGACGAGGCGCTGCAGGCGGGGGCCGCGACCCCTGCCGGCGGCGGCGCGGAGGAACATGCGCACGGGCTCGGCGGCGGGTGCGGGCGATGCGCGTTGCCGCGGCGGCGCGGGGGTCGGATGGCCGCGCGGACCCGGGCGCGACCGGTTCCGTTCACCGGCGCGGCCGGCCTGGTTCGTCACCGGCCGGAGGCCGTTGCCGCGTGCCCGCGGGTGGGGCCAGCGGGCACGGCGGCGGTAGGACAGCCAGCCCCAGCCCACGTCCAGGGCCAGGAGCAGGCGGGCGCCCTGGAGGCGGGCGCGCAACCGGACGGGCAGGGGGAGGAGCAGCAGGACGGCCAGCGTGACGCCGGCCGCGAGGAACAGCCACCCCGCTGGACCGGCCAGCTTGACGACGGCATCCGTCCCAGCGGGCACGACGGGGCACCTCCGCCATTAGTCTGTGCTGGCAGCGGTCCCGTCACTCGCCAGCTTGCGGGGCGTCCATGGGGGCTCACGGGGGCGGGCATGCGGGGCCCGGGAGGGTACGACTCAGGCGCGCCCGGCGACGCCGCTGCGCGCCGGGAAGGGTGGGTGGCTGTTGGTACGCCCGGCGCTGCCCCCGGCCGCCGGCGAGGCTTCGCTTCCGCCCGGGGCGTTCAGGCGCGGGGCCGGCTCGCCCGCCCCGGCCTCGCCGCTCGCCCGGACGGAGTCACCTGGGCCTTGCCCCTCGGCCGCTCCGGCCCCGCCGGTCACAGGGGAACTTTCGCCAGGAGCGGACCCAGCGCGGTCCGGCCTGTCGCCTCCGGCCGCCGCAGCGCGGAATTGCTCGGGCGGCGGCAACTCGGTGAGGTCGCGCAAGCCGAATTGCTGGAGGAAAAGAGGCGTGGTGCCGTACAGGATCGGCCGGCCGGGCGCTTCCTTGCGCCCGACCTCGCGGATCAGGCCCCGTTCCAGGAGGGTACGCACGGCCGCTTCGGACTGGACGCCGCGCACCGCGTCGATCTCGGCCCGGGTCACGGGCTGGCGGTAGGCGATGATGGCCAGGGTTTCCAGGGCGGCCTGCGACAGCCCCTGGCGCCGGGGCTGGACCAGTTGCTCCACGGCGCGGGCGTAGTCGGCCTTGGTGACCAGCTGCCACCCGCCCCCGGCCTCGACGGGTTCAAGACCGCGGCGCTCGGCGCGGCACTCCTCTACCAGGCGCCGGAGGGCCTCCCGGACCACGGCCTCGGAGACGCCCAGCACGCGGCTGAGCTTGTCCACAGGCACCGGCTCGGTGGCGACGAACAGCAAGGCCTCCAGCGCTCCTTGCACCCGGTCCAGGTTCATGGCTGGGACGAACCTCCCGCGGCCACGCCACCCTCCCCGCGGTAGAGGACGATCTCACCAAAGGTGCGCTCCTGCCGAACCCGCACCTTGCCCTGGCGTACGAGCTCCAGCAGCGCCAGGAAGGTCACGACGATCTCCATGCGCGTGGCCTGGCCGGAAAAGCACGCCCGGAAGGTCACGGGCCCGTCGGTCTCGGCCAGCAGGCGGAGGATGGCCTCCATCCGCTCCTGCACGGTGACCTGCTCCGGCCGCACCACCACCGGCGTCTCGCGGGCCGCTTCCAGCACGGCGGCGAAGGCACGCACCAGGTCGTCCAGGGTCACGTTCTCCAGCCCGCGGAGATCACCGGCCAGAGGCTCGACGGCCTCGCGCAGGCGAGGGTAGCGGCCGCCATGGGCTTCCGCCAGCTCGGCCAGATAGCGAGCCGCTTCCTTGTACTGCCGGTACTCGAGGAGGCGCTGGACCAGTTCCTCCCGCGGGTCCACCTCCTCTTCGTCTCCTGCCTCGGGCTCGGGGTCGGGCGGCAGCAGCATGCGGGCCTTGATCTCGATGAGCTGGGCCGCCAGCACGACGAACTCGCTGGTCACATCCAGGTCGAGGCGGCGCATCTCTTCGAGGTGGGCCAGGTACTGCTCCGTGATCTGGGCGATGGGGATGTCGTGGATGTCGATCTCCTGTTTCTCGATCAGTTGCAGCAGCAGATCCAGGGGACCTTCAAAGCTGTCCAGGCGCACCGTATAACCCATGGCCGGCACCGCTCCCCCACCCTGCGCGCGCTCACCGCAACGGGGCCGTCAGGACGTCGGCCGCGGACTGAAGCACGCCCAAGAGCAACCCCGCCGCCGGAAAGAGCACGACGTCGATCACGTTGGTCACCAGCAGGAGGATGACGAGGAGCCACCCGTAGGACTCGGCGGCATCCAGCCACTGGCCCCGCCGGCCCAGCACGGCCCGCAGGACCCGCGATCCGTCCAGAGGCGGCACGGGGATCAGGTTGAAGACGGTGAGCAACACGTTGATGTAGGCCGTGTAGACCAGCGCCTCACCCACCAGGCCCGCCGGCCACCAGAGCCGCAGCACAACGAAGGTCACCAGCGCGATCAGTGCGTTGGTGAGAGGGCCGGCGGCAGCGACGTAAGCCATCCCCACCACGGGGTTGCGGAAGTAAAAAGGGTTCACGGGCACCGGCCGTGCCCAGCCGAATCCGAAGGCCAGCAGCATGAGGGTGCCGATGGGGTCCAGGTGGGCCAGGGGGTCCAGCGACAGCCGCCCGGAAGCGCGCGGGGTCGGATCCCCCAGCCGGTCGGCGACCCGGGCGTGGGCGTATTCGTGGAGGACCAGTGCCATCAGCAACCCCGGCGCCGCCACCAGCAATCCCAGCAGGTCGAAGTTCCTCAACAATCCCGGCGCGCTCCTCCCCTACGGCGGCTTGCCGTTGCTGCATCGAGTCTAGCGGACCGCCCTGGCGGGGGTCAAGCGCGCTGCCGGCCGGGTTCCTGCCGGGCCGGCGGGGGCGGAAAGGTACGGTCCCTGGGAACCCGCATGGTCATGGGTTGCCGCAGCAGCATGCGCAGGAGCGCACGCCCGTCCCAGGGGATCAGGGGCCACAGGTAGGAGACGCCGAAGGACCGGGTGCTGAGCAGGAGGACGAAGGTGGCCAGGAACCCCGCCAGCAGGCCGGGGATCCCTGCGGTCCCCGCCAGCACCAGCAGCACCACGCGCACGAGGCGAAAGGCCTGGGCCAGCTCCACGCTGGGGGTGGCGAAGGAGCCCAGCGCCGCCAGGGCGATATAAAGAAGCGCTTCACTGGTGAACAGCCCGACCTCCACGGACAACTGGCCGATCAGCACCGCGCCGATGATACCCAGGGAGGTCGACAGCGCCTCAGGGGTGTGGATCAAGGCCAGCCGGATGAGCTCGATGCCCACCTCTCCCAGGATGAACTGCCATTCCAGGGCGATGCCGGCCGGCTTGCGCGGGCCCAGGATTTCCCGGACGGAGTCGGGCAGCCCCCAGAGATGGTCCTTGCTGAGCACCAGGGCGACCCACAGGGGCGGGCCCAGCCAGGACAGGACGACCCCGGCATAGCGCACCAGCCGGGCCCAGGTTCCCACCGTCGCGTTCTCGTGAAATTCCTCCGCGTGCTGGAGGTGGTGGAACAGGGTGGTGGGCAGGATGATGGCCGACGGGCTGGTGTCCACGAGCAGCAGGATGTGCCCTTCCACCAGGTGAACGGCGGCCACGTCGGGGCGCTCCGTGAATCGTACCAGGGGGAAGGGGTTCCACCACCGCAGCGGTCCCGTCAGGTGCTCCACGATGGCCGCCTCGGACATGGGGATGGCGTCGGCGTCGATCTCCTGCAGGCGCGCGCGCACCCGTTCGACCAGGGCGGGGTCGGCCACGTCCTTGAGGTAAACCAGGGCGACGTCCGTCTTGGAGCGGCGCCCGACGGTGATCATCTCGGCGCGGAACTGCCGGTCGCGCAGGCGCCGCCGGATCAGGGCCGTATTAAAGATGACGGTCTCCGTGAAGCCGTCGTGGGGCCCGCGCAGGACCTTCTCCAGTGCGGGCTCCTGGATGGAGCGCCCCGGGTAGGTACGCACGTCGATGATGAAGGCCCGGTCCAGGCCGTCCACCAGCAGGGCTACCGGGCCCGCCAGCACCTTGTCCACCACCTGGTCCAGGGAGGTGGCCGGATCGACCTCCAGGTAGCCGATGCCCTCGACAAAGAGCTGCGTATAGAAGAGGTCGCCTTCGGCGCCCTCGGCCGGTTCGAACTTGGCGAGGCTCTGCATGATCCGCAAGAGCACGTCGGCCTTGACCAGGCCGTCGATGCCGACCAGGACGGCATCACGCCCCCCCAGGCGCGAGGGCTTGATGAGGATGTCCGCGCTTTCCCCCGCCCCCAGGGCCCGGCGCAGGTAGTCCAGATTGGCCTCCAGCTCGGCCCGGACCGGGTGCTCGTCGTGCTCGCGTTCCTTGCCGCCGCCCGCCGTCACCTGCATCCCCCTCACGTGGCCGCACCTCCGGCCGCCACCCGCGGTTCAGCCCTTGGGGTTGAACAGAACGGCCGTCAACAGCCCGCCCAGCACCGCAATGGTCAGGCCCAGGGCCGTCGCCGACAGGCCCCCTGCCAGGATCCCGGCCAGGCCTTTCCCAGCACCCTGGAGAGCCCCCTCCACCAGTGCGAAGCCAAAGCCGGGTAGGGGCAGGGTGGCGCCGGCGCCGGCCAGCTCCACCAGCGGCCGGTAGATCCCGAAGCCCGCCGCGATGGCCCCGAGGACGACGAACAGCACCATCACGTGGCCCTGGGTGAAGCGCGGCGGCGTGAGGTCCAGCACGAGCTGGGCGAGGGCACATAACAAGCCGCCGATCAGGAATGCCCAAACATAGGTCAAGATGGACCCCTCCCGTTTGGCCGTTGAGGCGCCTCCCGGCCGCTCTGGGCCCTGCAGCGGGCTGCGGGCCCTCCCGCGCTCACTGGCCCGCTTCCAGCACGACCGCGTGGGCCACGGTGGGCAGGCTCTCCCCCTGCTTGTAGGTGGTGGTGCTGTGCAGGCATCCCGTGCAGACCAGAAGGATCCGCCGCAGGTCGCCCGTCTCCAGGCGGCGCAGCAGGTATCCCGCCATCACCATGGCCGAGCAGGCCGCGCCGCTGCCGCCGGCGAACACCCCCTGGGACGCGTCATAGAGGAGGATGCCGCAGTCGGCCAGGACGCCCTCCGCGTCGTACCCCTGCTCCCGCAGCAGCTGGACCAGGAGCCGGTGGCCGTAGCGGGCCAGATCGCCCGTGACGATCAGGTCGTAGTCGCCCGGCTGCCGGCCGGTGTCCTGCAGGTGCTGGCGAATGGTGTCGGCCGCCGCCGGCGCCATGGCGGCCCCCATGTTCATCGGGTCCGTCAGGCCCATGTCGATGACCCGCCCGAAGGTGGCGTGGGTGATGCGCACGGACCCGCCGCGCCGGGCCGCCGGCCGCGCGGTCCCGTCACCGTGGGCGGACATGGCCGGTTCCCGCGCCGCCCGCCGGTGACCGGGTGCTCCCTGGCCGTTCCCGCCCTCCTCCGCCTCACTGGGGGCATCGGTGTCCCCCGTGCGTCCCTCCTCATCGCCCCCGGGCGCCGCGATGATGGCCGCCGCCGCGCCCGTGGCCGTCCACTGCGCGCAGGCCGGTTTCTGGTTGCCCAGCTCGGTGGGGAACCGGTACTGCCGCTCGGCGGTGTCATGGTGGCTGGAGGTGGTGCACAGCACCCGGCGGGCGAAGCCGGCATCGGTGGCCATGGCCGCCACGGCCAGCTCCTCCGCCCAGGTGGCGCAGGCTGCAAACAGGCCCACGAAGGGGATGTCCAGCTCGACCGCGGCGAAATTGGCGCAGGTGAGCTGGTTCATCAGGTCGCCGCCCAGGTGCAGGTCGATATCGGGGGGCCGCAGCCCGGCCTTTTCCAGGGCCAGGTTGGCGGCGTCCAGGCACATCTGTCGCTCGGCGCGCTCCCAGGATCGCTGGCCCAGCAGGTGGTCCTGGTACGTGCGATCCCAGTAGGCGGCCAGCGGGCCCTGGGACTCCTTGGGGCCGGCGACGGCGGCCGCGGCCACCACACGCGGCCGCGAGCGAAAGAGCAGCGTCTGCTGGCCCACGCGCCGCTCCCGCGTGGCGCTGCCGGTCCCGCCGCCCTTCTCCGTGGACCGCCCTTTTTCCAGGAGAGGCGTGACCGCCTTCAGGGATACCGTCACATGCATCCCTCCCTTCACCCCGGCACGGCCATCCGTGCTGGCGCCCGCCGCGACGCGGCGCCGTACCCTGGCGGGCGGCTCAGGGCATTCCCAGGGCGGCGCGGGCTCCTTGCAGCAGGTGCGTCACGCCGGCCACCACCGCTGCTGCCGCCAGGCCGTAGACGACGACCGGCCCGGCGATCTGGAAGATACCCGCACCCACGCCCAGCACCCATCCCTCGCGCTTGAACTCCATGGCCGCCGAGCCGATGGAGTTGGCGAAGCCGGTGATGGGCAGGAAGGCCCCCATGCCGCCCACGCTGCCGATCTTGTCGTAGACTCCCAAACCCGTCAGCAAGAGCCCGATGAGGATGAAGACGACGGACGTCCAGCTGGTCGCTTCGGTCCTGGGCAGCCCCGCCGCCAGCAGCAGGTTCATCACCACCTGCCCGGCCGTGGTGATGGTCCCGCCCACCAGGAACGCCATGAGGGTGTTGCGCGCGATGGGTTTGGGGGGCAGGACGTGCTGGACGGCTTGCTGGTAAGCCTGCGTCTGGTCCTTGCTGGCCCGTGCCATGGCGCTTCCTCGTTGCCGGCTCCGAGGCGCCGCGGCGCCTCAGACGCCGCGGCGCCGGTTGTCGACCTTGAAGGCGACCTTGACGTTCGCCTTCCACTCGACGATGCGCCCGTTGTCCACGTTGGCGGTCAGGTTGTAGACCTCGACGCCGGACACGTTGTCCAGGGTCTTGCACGCCTCCGCGACGGCGTTGTTGACGGCATCGGTCCAGTCCTTGGTGGACTCTCCCACCAGCTCGATGACCTTGACGACTTCGGCCACCGTCCACCCCTCCTTGTCCTGCCTGGTGCCGTTGTCCAGCGCGGCGTCAGTGCTGCGTGGCACCGTTCCCGGCCGCTGGCGGGCCCGGCACGCGCGCCTGCCCGGCATGACCGGGAACACGTCTCGCTGGTATCGTGCCCGTCCCCCGGGGCGCCTATGCCGCGGCGGGGGGCAGGAACGGGAGGGTGGGACGCCGGCGCGGACCCCGCGAGCGCGGCACGACGGCGTCCCATCCTGCGCGTCCTGCGCGGACGCCGAGGCTTCTGCCCATCATTCGGGATCCGGGCGCTGTGCAGCTTCGGCGTGGCCGGCGGCGCTCCGCAGCCCCGCCGGCCCGCGACCGGGGCGGGAAAAAGGCGGGTGCCCCGGGCTGCGCCGGCCGGGGCACCCGCCTTTCCGGTGGTGGTTTGCGCTATGCCAGCTCGAGGCCTTTTCCGTAGTCGGCCTTTTCCCCGTATTCGGCCTTTTCCGGAATGCGGCCTTTTCCGGACCCCGCGGGGTTCGACCGGTCACTCGGCGGGGGTTCCGCGTTCTGGATGGTCCCAGGTCACGGGTCGGACCCGCCGGCGGCGGCCTCCTCTCCTGCGGCCACGCCTTCCCGAGCCTCCAGGACCCGCCGCAGTTCCGCCAGCGCCACTCGCTCGAGCCGCGAGACCTGGGGCTGCGAGAGGCCCACGGCGGCAGCGACCTCGGCCTGCGTCCGGTCCTGGAAGAAGCGCAGGGCGACGATGGTCCGCAGGCGTTCCGGCAAGCGGCTCAGGGCCGCGCGCACGGCGATGACGTCGTGCCAGTCCGCTGCCGGCTCCGCGGCTACGCGGTCCAGGCGCGGGACGGCATCGGGATCGTCGCCGGCCGGTTCGTCCAGGGACAGCGGTGCCTGGGCGCCTTCCAGGGCGAAGGCCACCTCCGCCACGTCCCAGCCCAGTTCCCCGGCCACCTCCGCCGCGGTGGGCCGCCGCCCCAGCCGCTGCTCCAGCTCGGCGGCGGCACGCTTGACCTGGGCGACCCGCGCCCGCAGCGCCCGGCCCATGCCCACGGGGTCACTCTCGCGCAGGAAGCGGCGAATCTCGCCCAGGATCACGGGTACGGCGTAGGTGGAGAACTGGTAGCCGAGGTCGGGATCGAAGCCGTCGATGGCCTGCAGCAGGCCCACGGTACCGGCCTGGACCAGGTCGTCGAAATCGTGGCCGTAGCCGGTGAAGCGGCGCGCGACGTGGCGCACCAGCGGCAGGTTCCTCGCCACCAGTTCCTCGCGAGCCTGCCGGTCCCCGCGCCGCGCCCGTTCCCACAAGGCGCGTTCCACGGCAGGCGCCCCCGTCAGCGACGCCCGCCGCTACCGGCCTCGCGGGCGCCGTCACCGAGCCCCGCCGCGGCTTCCAGCCGCGCGGCATCGGCCGCGTCCGGTCCCGATTTCCCGGCCTGGCTCCGTGGCGCATCGCCGGCTGCGGCGCCTTCCTGCGGCCGCGGGCGCTTGTAGAGGCGCACGGTGGTACCCACGCCCACGGCGGATTCCACCCCGACCTCGTCCATGAACGCCTCCATGAAGGCGAATCCCATGCCCATGCGCTCGGGATCCGTGGAAAAGGCGGGCTGGCGGGCCTGCTCGACATCCTCGATCCCGCGGCCGCGATCTTCCACGACGACAAGCAGGCGGGACCCGTTGTGCTCGGCGCGGACGGTGACGACCCCATGGGGGTGTCCATACCCGTGCACGATGGCGTTGGTCACGGCCTCGGAGACGGCGACCTTGATCTCCTCGATCTCGCTGAGCGTAAAGGGAAGCTGCCCGGCGAAGGCGGCCACCGCCACGCGGGCGATGCCGACGTTCTCCGGCACGCTGGCCAGGCGCAGTTCCATCCAGCGGTGCGCGGCCGTCCCATCCTGCCCGGCCGGCCGTTCGGGCCGCCTGCTCCGGGGACGGGCCGTCCCGCTCTCGCCCTCGGCGGGCTGGCCGGCATGGGCAGGCTGGGCCTGCTGCTGGGGGTCACGGTGCGACTGGGGCTCTCGCATGGGCTGCCCGTTGTCCCGCGTCGCCACGCTCATCGCACCTCCTGACCCGCCGCCAGCGCGTCCGCCTCACCGGCGAAGAGGGGGATGAATTGCAGGATACCGGCCATCTGCAACACGGCCTTGACATGGGGAGGGGCTCCCACGGCCGTGACGCGGGCACCGTCTTCCCTGGCGCGCCGGTACCGGCCCAGCAGGGCGCCCAGGCCGGAGCTGTCGATGAAAGCGACGCGCTCCAGATTGATCACCAGTTGATCGTAGGCGCGCCGCCGCACGGCCCGCTCCACGGCGTCGCGGAACACCTCGGCGCCATGCTCGTCCAGGTCACCCGACAGGCGGGCGATGAGGGTGCGTCCCACCCACTGCAGTTCGACCTGCAATGGTCACTCCTCCTATCGCCCTCCCTCCCCGTCCCTTCCCCGGGGTCTTGAATTCTCCGGCCGGGTGGACAACCCTGCCAGGCCGGCAACCTGGATCACACGTGGTCGCGACCGGAGCGCAGGAGGACGCGAGCGCCCCCGCCCTGCGTGCGGCCGTGTCGCGCATGGTCCCGCCAGGGTTCCGCGGGTTCAGCGCATGGGCCAGGTCCAGCCGAAGAGCCGGGCCATCAGCAGGGGCAGGCCCGCCCGTTCCACGTCCTGTCCCGCCACCACCGGCGCCGAGGCCAGCTCCCGGTCGCCCCGGCGGACCACGATGCGCCCGACCTGCTGCCCGCCGGCCAGGGGCGCCGCCAGCGGCTCGCTCACCTCCACCGCCCACGTGATGCCACGGGCTTCGTCCTTGGGAACGGTGACGCCGACCACATCGCGGACGACGACGGGGACCGTCAGCCGCCGCCCGCCTGCCACCCGCGCCTCCGCCAGCGGCCGGCCCGGACGCGCCACGGTGATGGAGTCGAAGGTGGCAAAGGCCCAGTCCAGCAGCCGGCTGGCCTCGCGCCAGCGTGTGTCGCTGTCGGGGGCGCCCAGGATGACGACGAGGAAGCGGTCATCGTCGTGCCGGGCGGTGACCACCACCGAGGGACCCGACTCGTCCGTCAGGCCCGTCTTGAGGCCGTCCACGCCCTCGTACCGGGCCACCAGCTTGTTGGTGTTGGTCAGCCAGAACTCCCGGTCGGTCCCTTTCCGTAGCCAGTCCTCCCAGGTCGAGGTGTACTTCAGGATCTGCGGGTGGTGGTTGATGAGATGGCGGCTGAGGATGGCAATGTCGCGCGCGCTCATGCGGTTGCCGGGCCGGTCCGTGAGGCCGTGGGGGTCGACGAAGGTCGACTTGGTGAGGCCCAGCTCGCGAGCCCGCTCGTTCATCCGCTGGACGAACCGGTCGACGCTGCCGCTCACATATTCGGCCAGGGCAACGCTGGCGTCGTTGGCCGAGCCGATGGCGACGGCCTTGATGAGGTCCTCCACGGAGAGGCGCTCGCCTGCCTCCAGGAAGGCCGTGCTGCCGGGAACCCCTTCGGCCCGGGGGCTGATCGTCACCTGATCGGTCAGGCGGATGCGCCCGGCGTCGACGGCCTCCAGGGTCAGGAGCAAGGTCATCAGCTTGCTGATGCTGGCCGGGTGGCGCGGTTCATCGGCCTTCCGCGCCCACAGCACCTGGCCGCTGGCAGGATCCATGACCAGAACCGCCGCCGACTGCACGCGGAAGCTTGGAGCCGGGTTCTTCGCCGGCTGTCCCGGTGCCGCCGGCCGTCCTGCCTGGGCGCTCACCGGACCGGCCCGCGCCAGAAGGATCAGCGCTAGCAGGCCGGCGGTCGCCGCCCGGCGCCGCCATGATGCCCGCCGGTGTCGGCATCGCAGGGGCACCCCGCATCCCTCCTCCAGGGTCTGAGGACTCTGTCCCAGCGTAGGGTGTCCCCGCGCCCCGGCGGTATGCGATGGCGCTGCCCGGGAGCTGGCGGCTGCCGCTTGCCGGCGGTCACCGCCCGGTGCCGGCGGGCGATGCGCCCGTGAGCCTTTCCACCGCCACCGCCACCGCTTCCACCAGGGGTTCCCACTGCGCCTCCGGTACGGTGCGCGGGTCGAGCCACAGGGTTTCGTCCCGGACGCGGCCGATCACCGGCGGTTCTCCCGCCCGCAGGGCCCGTGCCAGGTGAGCCGCGGGCGCTTTGACCGCCCGGATGCCGACCAGCGTGGTGGGAAGCTCGACGGCGGGCAGGCTGCCGCCCCCGGCCTGGGAGCGGCCCGGCGCCACGACTACCTCCGCCGCGTCACGCAGCCGCCGCCGCAACAGGCCCGCCAGGGACGTGGCGGCCTTCTCCAGTTCCGCCGGGTCCCGGGTCAGCATGCTCAGGACCGGCACGCGCTGGCGGGCAGCGGCGGGGTCCAGGTACTGGCGTAACGTGGCCTCCAGGGCGGCCAGCACCAGCTTGTCGCAGCGCAGGGCGCGCATCAGCGGGTGCCGGCGCAAGCGCCCGATGAGGCTGGCGCGCCCCACCACGATGCCTGCCTGGGGCCCGCCCAGCAGCTTGTCCCCGCTGAAGGTCACCAGGTCCGCGCCTGCCTCCAGGCTGGCCGTCACCGCCGGTTCGTCCGCAAAGGCCGGTTCGGGCTGGGGGAACAGGAGGCCGCTGCCGATGTCGTCGACCACCGGGATGCCGTGCTGCCGGCCCAGGTCCACCAGGTCCGACAGCGGCACGCTGGCGGTAAAGCCGATGATCCGGTAGTTGCTGGCGTGAACCCGCAGGAGCAGGGCCGTCTGCTCGGTGATGGCGGCGGCGTAGTCCGACAGCCGGGTCTTGTTGGTGGTGCCCACCTCCACCAGGCGCGCGCCGCTCTGGGCGAGGATCTCGGGGATGCGGAAGGACCCGCCGATCTCCACAAGTTGGCCGCGGGAGACGATCACCTCCCGCCCCGCCGCCAGGGCGCTGAGCACCAGCAGCACGGCCGCGGCATTGTTGTTGACCACCAGGGCGTCGTCGGCACCGGTCAGGAGGCGGAGCAGGTCGCGGACGTGGTCCAGCCGCGACCCCCGCTCGCCGGATTCCAGATCGAACTCCAGGGTGCAGTAACCGCCGGCCACCCCCGTCACGGCTTCCACAGCCGCTGCCGGCAAGGGGGCGCGGCCCAGGTTGGTGTGGAGGATGATGCCCGTGGCGTTGATCACCGGCCGCAGGGACGGGCGGCGAAGCCGCTGCAGGCGCCGGGCGACCTCCGCCGCCAGGACGTCCTCCGGCCGGGGATCCGCTCCGGCCAGCACCCGCTCCCGCTCCCTGGCGATGACCTCCTGGACGGTGGACGTCACCCATTCCTCCCGCAGGGGGCCGGCCGCCTGGCGCACGGCGGGATGGCGGGCCAGCCGGTGCACCGCCGGCAGCGACCGCAGGGCCTGTTCCGGCCGGGGGCGCTCGCCCTCCGGCCTGCCCGCGACGGCATGGCGCTCACGCTCGTACGCCTCATCGCCGGATTTGTCCATCGTACCTCCGTCCTCCTGAGGGGCAGCGTCCTTCATCGTTGCCGCCGGTTCCCTTCCCCGGCCAGCGCGCCCCGCGGCGCCGGCTGCCAGCCGTGCCGCTGCCGGCGCGGTGGGTCCTGGCGCTGAGCTGGCGGGCGGCGTACCGCTCACCGGTCCGGCTCGCGCCGGGCGCGGGGGTGGGCCTGCATGTAGGTTTCCAGCAGGTGCCGCCGGGTTAGATGGGTGTAGATCTGGGTCGTGGTCACGTCTGCGTGGCCGAGCAGTTCCTGCACCGAGCGCAGGTCCGCGCCATGGGCCAGGAGATGCGTGGCGAAGGAATGTCGCAGGGTGTGCGGCGTCACCGGGCGCCCGATACCGGCGGCCCGGGCGTAGGTTTTGAGCAGCTTCCAGACGGCCTGCCGGCTGATGCGCCCGCCCCGGCGGTTCAGGAACAGCGCCCGCTCGCCCAGGCGGCGGACCAGCCTGGGCCGTCCCCGCAACAGGTAGTCGCGAACCGCGCGCAGCGCAGGCACCCCCACCGGTACGACCCGCTCCTTGCCCCCCTTGCCGCGGCAGCGCGCGTACCCGTGGTCGAGGTGAACATCGTCGAGATCCAGTCCCACCAGCTCCGACACGCGCATGCCCGTGGCGTACAGGAGCTCCAGCATCGCCCGGTCCCGCAATCCCTCGGGCCGGGAGGCATCGGGCCCGTTCAGCAACCTGGTCACCTCGGCGACGGACAGGACGCGAGGCAACCGCCGCTCGAGGCGCGGCGAGGCCAGTCCCTCGGTAGGATCGGCCGGCAGGTAGCCCTCTTCGTGGAGATAGCGGAAGAACCCCCGCAGGGCGGCCAGCCGGCGGGCGCGGGTGGCCGCCCTGCGGCCGCTGCGGTGCAACTCGTGGAGGTAGGCCATGAGCAGGGGGCGGTCGACCGCCGCCAGCGGCAGGCCGCGGTCCCGGAGGAAGGCCGCGAAGTGGGCCAGGTCGCGGCCGTAGGAGGCCAGGGTGTTGCTGGCGAGGCCGCGCTCCACCCGCAAGTAGTCGATGAACTCCTGGATGAGCCGATCGATCCGCTCGCCCCTCTCAGGGACCGTAGCCGGAACGTCCTGATCGCTGAGCGCCGCCATGCGCCACCCTCCCGCCCGGCGGGCCGCAGACCGGCCGCGGTCCGCCGGTGGCCGGCCCCCGGTCATCGCGCGCGGGTATTAGGCGATGACTTCGTCCAGGGGCGTGTACGGTAACCCGTGGGCTTCCGCTACCGCCTGGTGGGTCAGGTGGCCGGCGTGGGTGTTGACTCCCCGGGCCAGGGCCGGGTTCCGCCGGACGGCCTCCACGACCCCCGCCCGGGCCAGTTCCAGGACGTAGGGGAGCGTGGCGTTGGTCAGGGCAAGGGTGGAGGTCCGGGGCACCGCCCCGGGCATGTTGGCCACGGCGTAGTGGACCACGCCGTAACGCTCGTAGGTCGGCTGGTCATGGGTGGTCACCCGGTCGATGGTGGCGATGGACCCGCCCTGGTCGACCGCCACGTCGATGATCACCGACCCGGGTTTCATGGTTCGGACCATATCCTCCGTGACCAGGCGCGGCGCGCGGGCGCCCGGGATCAGCACGGCGCCGATGAGCAGGTCGGCCCGCCTCACGGCCTGGGCGATGTTGTACTCGTTGGACATGAGCGTGGTGATCTGGCCCCGGTAGGTATCGTCGAACCAGCGCAAGACCGAGGGCCGGATGTCCAGCACGGTCACCCGGGCCCCCAGCCCGAGGGCGATCCGTGCGGCGTTACGGCCCACCGTGCCGCCGCCGATGATGACCACGTCGCCGGGCGGGACGCCCGGCACGCCCCCGAGGAGGACCCCCCGACCGCCGTGGACCTTCTCCAGCAGCCGCGCCCCCACCTGCGGGGCCATGCGCCCCGCCACCTCGCTCATGGGCGTCAGCAGGGGCAGAGAGCCGTCGGGCAGCTGGACCGTCTCATAGGCGAGGGCGGTCACCTTCTGCTCCAGCAGGGCACGGGTGAGGGTTTCTTCTGCCGCCAGGTGGAGGTAGGTGAAGAGCACCAGGCCCGGCCGGAAATAACGGTACTCCGACGGCAGCGGTTCCTTCACCTTGAGCACCAGATCGGCTTCCCAGACTCGCGCCGGGTCGTCCGCGATCTCCGCCCCGGCTTCCCGGTAGCTCGCATCGGAGAAACCGCTGCCCGCCCCGGCGGACCGTTCCACCACCACGCTGTGGCCGGCCTGCACCAGGGCGTGCACACCTGCGGGCGTCAAAGCCACGCGGTTCTCGTTGCTCTTGATCTCGCGCGGCACACCGATTCGCATGCTCGACCCCTTCCCACCGCGCCTAAGCTCGCGGAGCCGCAGGCTCCGGGCCGCCGTGGCCACGCGGTCTCGCGATGCCCGCGGCCCCTGGCGCTCCGCGCCAAGCCGGGGCCATCCCCGGGGCTTGTCACCCTGCGGTTCGCGAGCCGATGGTAACACAGCCCATGGGCCCCGGCAAGGCGGGCGTCATGGTCAGGCGACCCAGCGCCCCACGACGCGGATCAGGGTCGGGGCGACGTAGGCTTCCAGGAAACCGGCTCCAAGGGCCAGAAGGAGTGCCAGGCCACCCAGCGCCAGGTACGCCGACCAGGGCGGGATGGGAACCGGCAGGCCCCGGCGCAGGCGGCCCACCGTGATCTGGCCGGCGAAGCGCACCGCTCCGGCCGCCACCAGCGTCAGGGCCGGGACCTGTAGCAGGTTGGCCGGGAACACGGCGGCCAGCGCAAGCAACACCCCCAGCCACTGCCAGTGGGCGGTGAGGGCCCCCACCGTGAAGCCGATGGTGTAACCGTGAAGGAAGAGCAGGCCAAGGGTGACGGGCAGTCCCAGGACCAGCAGGCCGCAGCCCCAGGCCAGGGCGACCTGTCCCACGTTGCCGGCCACCACCGGCCGCCAGCGGGGCGCCCCGGGCGGTGACCCATTGCCGGGCGCCTCCACCGTCACCCCTGCCTCCCGGGTGAGATGGTCCAGATACTGGCCGATCTGGGCGCGGTCCGCGGGGTCGAGCCGCACCAGCTGCAGGGCACCCACCACGATGCCCGCGGTCAGGATCAAGAGGGCTACCGCCATGTAGGGCAGGTGCTGCCGGAGATGACGGGCCAGCGCCCGGGCGATGTAATCCAGCATCCGCGGCCCCCCACCGCTGTTGTCCCTTCCACGGTATGCCTGCGGCACGCAGGCCATGTGGGCCGGTACTCCGCCGATGAATGGTCGCAACGCGCCGGCACGAGCCCGCGCCGGGCCGGCGCCCAACCGGGCTGGGTGTCGCCCCTCTGCTGCGGCCGCGCTCAGCCGCCCGCGCCGGCCGGAGGCTGCGCCGCCCCCGCCGGTCCCGCGCCGGCTTCCGCCAGCAGGCCACCCCGCTCGACGACCAGCAGCCCGATCAGGGTCTTGGCGTCCAGGATCTCGCCCCGGGCCGCCATGGCCAGCGCCTCGGCCAGGGGAACGGCCCGGACCTCGATGTCCTCGTCCGGGTCCGGCCGGCGGGACCCCGGTTCCAAGTCCTGGGCCAGAAAAAGCCACTTGAATTCCGTCGTGTAACCGGGCGACGCGTAGAACGTGGCCAGGAGTCGCCAGGTGCGGGCGCGGAGGCCTGTCTCCTCCTCCAGCTCCCGCCGGGCCCCCGCCAGCGGTTCTTCCCCGGGATCGCGGCGCCCGGCGGGGAGTTCCCAGAGGAACCGGCCCGCGGGCTCGCGGTACTGGCGGACCAGGATGACCTCACGCCGGTCCGTCACGGCGGCGATGACGACGCTCCCCGGGTGCTCCACGATGTCCCGGCTGGCCACGGTGCCGTCCCGCAGGCGCACGGTGTCCCGGCGCAGGTTGAAGATCTTGCCTCGATAGACCGTCTCGCTCCCGAGCGTGGTCACCAACGAGCTCGTCCCTCCCCTGTGCCCGGCATGGCATCCCCCGCTGGGGATGGCCGTGCGTCCCGGCCGCGGGCCTGGCCCGCTCCCGCCGGCTCCAGCTCGCCGCCAGTCTGGGGTGCCCGCCGGGTTCAGGCCTGCGAGCGGTGCCCATGAGGTGCGCGAGCCCCGGCGGCGGCCGCGGCGATGCCCGCGGCCAGGCCGGCGTGGAAGAACAGCGGGTCCTCCCCCAGGCCGCGGCCCATGCTCTCGGCGCCGATCCCGCTGGCGGCCAGCCAGCGGGCGGCTCCGGCCGTGGGGACGTCCACGGGCACGCAGCCAGCGGCGGCCGCCAGGCGGGACAGCGCCGCCGCCACCTCCCGAGGCACGCCCCGCGGCAGCGGCAGCCAAACGGGGCGGCCGGTCAAACCCAGGACCGCCGCGGTGTGGTGGCTGAGCCCGCGGTGCCGCGGCCTGGGGTCGGCCTCGCTAAGCCGCGGTACGGCCACGACGCGGCCGCCGAGCTGGGCCGCCACCTGCAGCGCCCACGCCTGCTCGACCCCCGAGTGGCCCAGAGGGGAGCCGCTGCCCAGGACCCCCGGCGCCATGGCCACCACCGCGAGGCGCGCGCCCAGGGCGCGGGCACAGAGCAGGGCAGAGGCGACGTTGACCGCCTCCCCGTCGCCCCCGAAGGCCTGCCCGGCGGAGATGGTCACCTGCAGCCAGCCCCGGCGGCGCAACCGGTCCACCAGCCGGCTGAAGGCCAGGGGCAGCGCTCCGCCGTCGGTGGCGACGTAGACGACGGGTCCCCCGCCGCCTGCCCACCACCACCCCGCCAGGACCGGTGCCAGCTGACTGTGTAATTCGGCCACCACCACCGGTAGCCCGTCCAATCCCGAGGGCAGGGGGGCCAGCAAGTCTTCCAGGACCTCGACCTGGACCTGGAAGGGCGTGTACCGGAGCTTCATGTAATGGCCGCGGCCCGGAGCGGGCTGGCGGCCGGGGGCGGCGATGACGAAATGGTAGCCGCCGGTGCCCAGGCCCAGCTCCACGGCCGTGGTGTTCAGCCAGACGCGGTCGCCCGGGCGGACGCGGCCGGTCAGGTCGGGATAGGCGATGGCCCGTTCGATCCGCCCTTCCACTTCGACCGCCAGTTCCTGGCGCCGGGCCGTTTCTGCCAGCACCGCCCGGACCCGGCCCCAGCGGGCTCGCAGCATCTGCCCATTCCCCCGCTGGTTCCTCCCGCCGGCGCCCCCGGTCGCCCCGCCCTCGCCCCGGGGGCTGGCACCGCTCCGGCACGGCGGGACCGTCCGCGCTGGACGCGACGCTCCGTCCCGTCAGTGGTCTGGTCCTTCCCCGGTGTCGTCTACGTCGGCCGCGGCCGCCGCTTCCCGCGCTGCCGCGCTGGCGACGCCGGGGTCAGGACCGGCAGGTTTGCCCGCGTCCAGCACCGCCTCCCCGGCGGCTCCCGCGGGGCCGGAGCTTCCCGCCTCCGTGCCCGGGCCGCCCTGCAGGCGCCGGCCCAGCTCCAGCAGCCGGTAGGCGGGCGAGCGCCGGGCGCGCTGCCACCGCAGCTCGATCAGTTCATAGTACACCTGGAGGAACGCGCGCACGGCGGCCTCCACCACGGCGGAGCCTACCGGTGCGGCCCCCGCGAAGAGCTGGGGTTCGGCGCCCCGCTCGGAGGGCAGGGCGAAGAGCGCCACCAGCAGTTCCTGCTCGCCGAGATGGATCAGGTCGCAGTCGACCAGTTCGAGCTCGCGTTCCTGGATCAGCAAGGGGCGCAGGGCATCCAGGACGGCCGTCAGGGCGGTGCGGGCCTGCTGGCGCCGGTGCGACCCCCCGGTGGCGGTGCCCGTCCACCTGGCGGAGTCGTCCCGCGGGTCGCCAAAAGTGACCTCGACCCGCGTCTCACCGGTGGTCGCCTCGGTCTGGACCACGTAGCCGGTGAGTTCCGGGCGTACCGGGTCGCGCAGCGGGCCCAGGCCACTGACCTGGGCGATGCTGACCTTCTTGTGGTCCAGCCGCAGGCCGAACCGGGCCTGGAGGGCACTCTCGATGTCCCGGACGATCTGCTTGGCGCCCCGCTCGACGGTGGCCAGCACGTGCACGGCTTCGATGGCGCCCCAGTCATTGACGCTCAGCCGCACGGCGAGGACGCCCGGCAGGCGTGACAGCAGGTCCTCGATCTCAGACCTGCGGACCGCCGTGCGGGACGGCGAAGACGGCGGTGTCGTGCGCTCCTCGCTCACGCATAGCCCCCCTCGTGGTCGGCGGCGGCCCGGGTGGCGTCACGTGCCGCTGCTGGTGACCCCGGATCCGGGACCGGGTGGCTCGCCGGGCGAAGGGCATGGGCGCTTACCGTGAGGGCAGGTGGAACCGCCGCAGCCGGCCGATGGCCTCCAGGCGGCGCTCCGCCAGCCGGTCCGCGGCCTCGGCCGTGGTGATGCCCTCCTCCCGGGCGATGCGCAAGACCGCCCGTACCTTGTCGTAGATGGTCGCGACCTTGGCGAAGGCCCGCTCCCGGTTGTAACCGCCGGGCGCGGTTTCCTCCGCCACGTGGATCACCCCGCCCCCGTTGATCACGTAGTCGGGCGCATAGACGATGCCCCGCCGCTCCAGCTCCGCCGCGTGCCGTGGCTCCGCCAGCTGGTTGTTGGCGGAACCGGCGACGATCCGGCAGCGCAGGCGGGAAATCGTCTCGTCGTTGAGGATGGCGCCCAGGGCGCAGGGTGCGAAGATGTCGCACTCCGCGTCGTACACCGTGTCCGGGGGCACCACCCGGGCGTCGAACTCCCGGGCCGCCCGCTCGGCCCGCTCAGGGTCGATGTCGGTGACGATCAACTCGGCACCGGCTTCCCGCAGGAGGCGGGCCAGGTGGTAGCCCACGTGGCCCAGGCCCTGGATGGCGACCCGGCGCCCCTGCAGCGACTCGTCACCATATACTTCGGCCAGGCATGCCTTGATGCCGCAAAAGACCCCGTAGGCGGTGGCCGGCGAGGGATCGCCGCTGCGGCCGGGCAGGCCGACCACATGGGCGGTCTCCATGGCGATGAAAGCCATGTCCTCGGCGGTCGTGCCCACGTCTTCGGCGGTGATGTAACGGCCGCCCAGGGACTCGACGAACTGGCCAAAGGCGCGGAAGAGCGCCTCCGACTTGTCGGTGCGCGGGTTGCCGATAATGACGCTCTTGCCGCCGCCGTAGTTCAGCCCCATGGCGGCATTCTTGTAGGTCATGCCGCGGGCCAGGCGCAGCGCGTCGATAATGGCCTCCTCCTCCGATGCGTAGGGCCACATCCGGCAGCCGCCGAGGGCGGGTCCCAGGGTGGTGTCATGGATGGCGATGATGGCCTTCAGCCCGGAGTACTTGTCGTGGCAGAAGACGACCTGTTCATGCCCAAGCTGTTCCATGCGGTCGAAGACCAAAGGTCTCGCTCCTTTCTTGACGTCCCCGGCGCCACTCATCGCGCTGTGCGAGCGGGCGGCCGGTAGAACGAGCGCAAGTGTGCGGCGCCGGTGAGCCGCCGCCGCACGAGGATGTCCGCCGCCTCCAGGGTCGTGATGGAGCGCTGGCGGGCCACCCGGAAAATCTCGGCCAGCAGAGGGCGAATGGCCGCCGTCTTGCGCAGGACGCGGTCGCGATCGAAGCCCTCCAGCTCGTCCGCCACCTGGATCAACCCGCCGGCGTTGATCACGTAGTCGGGTGCCCACAAGATATCCCGCCGGCGGAGCTCCTCGGCGTGGCGGGGCTCGGCCAGCTGGTTGTTGGCGGCGCCCGCCACGATCCGGCAACGCAGGCGGGGAATGGTGTCGTCGTTGAGAACGCCGCCCAGGGCGCAGGGGGCGAACACGTCGCAGGGCTCGTCATAAACGTCTTCGGCGGCGACAACCCGGGCTCCGCATGAACTCGCCAGCTCCCGGGCCCGCTGCAGGTCGACATCAGCGACGGTCACTGCCGCGCCGGCTTCCACCAGCAGGCGGGCCAGGCGGCTGCCCACCTTGCCGCAGCCCTGCACCACCACGCGGCGGTCACGCAGGTCATCGGTCCCGTAAACTTCCTCCAGGCAGGCCTGGATGCCGGCGAACACGCCAAAGGAGGTGGTCTCGGAGGTATCCCCGCTACCCCCGTACTCCACGGGAAGGCCTACGACGTACCGGGTCTCGGATCGGGCGAGGACGAAGTCCTCGGGGTACGTGCCCGCATCCGTGCCGGTGATGACCCGGCCGCCCAGACTCTCGATGAAGCGGCCGAGGGCCCGAAACAGGGCCTCGCTCTTGTCGCTCCGCGGATCCCCCCAGATGACGACCTTGGCCCCGCCGTAATTCACGCCGGCCAGGGCCGATTTGGCCGTCATGCCCTGGCTTAACCGCAGGCTGTCCCGCACCGCCTCGTCCTCACTGGCATAGGGCCACATCCGGCAACCACCCAGGCCGGGGCCCAGGGTGGTGTCGTGCAGGGCGATAATGGCCTTCAGACCGGCAGGCCGGTCGTAGCAAAAGATGAGTGCCTCGTGGCCCCCTTCTTCCATCTGCCGGAAAATCGACACGCGCATCCCCCCGGAAGAACCCTTCACCGTCCCGGCTCGCTGCGGTTCCACTTGCGCCTCCGGCGGTCCGGGCTGCACCGCGGCGTGTCTCCGCCCGGTTCGCTCGAGCATTCCGCGGAAACACGGGAACACGGTGGTGGCATCCCGAAACGCCACCACGGAAAGCATTGCCAAAAGCCTTGCTCCCGGCTCCAGGCACGGCGCCCTCAAAATGATATGGGCCGCCCTGAGACGCGTGCCGGCCGGCGCACCCGCGCCGCCGGATCGGACCGCCGGGGCTGCCCATTGCTTCTCCGACCCCTTTCGTCACCGGGACTGAACGGGTTCTCTATAAAATCTACGCCTACAGCCAGAAAGATCCTTTTTGCCGGGCAGGGAGGACCTGTGGCGTTGGGATCTGGCCCCCAGATGTGGAAGCGAGTGGTGGCCGGCGGGCTGGCCGGGTTGGGGGAGGCTCATCCGCGCCCCAGGCTATCCAGCCAGCGCAGCGGCGGCACGGCTTCAATGAGCTCGGTCAGTGACCGGTACTCGGCCAGCAGGTGCAAGGCCACCAGGACAGCCAGGGAGGTGCCCTGGGCGACGGGAGCCAGGTGGGCGGCCAGCGCCCAGCCCAGGGCGGCGCCGAGGGCGTTGCTGCCGGCGTCCCCCAGCATCGCCCGCTCACCGAGGTCCAGGGGCAGTAGCACCAGGGCCGCTCCGGCCACGGGGAGGAGCTCCAGGGCGGCCGCCGGCACCGTGGCCGCGAGGCCCAGCCACCCCAGCAGAAAAGCCTTCAGCGCCCGGCCCGGACGCCTGTCCAGGAGGTTGAGGGCGTTGGCCGTACCGGCCATGACCGCCGCGGCCAGGAGCCGCCCGGCCGCTCCGGCGGCGGGAACCAGCACCAGGGATGCCATGCCCAGCAGCAGCACCTTCATCTGCCCGCCTGTAAAGTGACCCCGGGCCGCCTGGCCGAGGTGGCCGCGCCAGCCGCGGACGGGATCGCCCAGCAGGTCGTCCATGAGGCCCACCAGGGCCGCAACGGCCACCGCGGTCAAGAGCTGGACGGGGGGCACCGGGGAACCACCGGCGGGCGCGCGAGGGGGGCCGTGCAGGCCGCCGGAGCCGGCAGCCGCCGGTTGACCGGTGAGGGCGCCGCTCCCCCCGCTCCCGGGGGCGCCCGTCATGCGGGCAAGATCGCCGCCCGTTTCCGCCAGCGCCAGGACAGCGGTTCCGGCCAGGAGGCCGGCCAGGAGAAGCACGCCGACTCCCGTGGCGATCTCCCGGCCGCGGTAATTGGGCCTCCGGAGCCCGGCCAGTTCCAGGCGCGGAAGCATGACCGCCGCCAGTGCCGCCGTGGCCGCCGCGGAGGCGACCAGGCCCAGGAGCACCATCCCCCTCACCACCTAATGGCGGTTCCCTGCCGCCCGGCGGGTGCCGGCAAGGCCCAGCAACGGGCCAGGGTGACCGCGATGTGTGCCAGCTGTGTTCCGCGGTGGCGGAAGCCGTGCCAGTCGAGACGCGTCACCCGGTGGGCGATGTCCAGGGGCAGCTCTGCGACCCGCAGGCCGGCCCGCAGCGCGGCGACGGTCAGGGCCACCTCGATGCCCCACCCGGCCGGCGCGGGCCGGAAGGTGTCAGCCAGGGCTCCCAGCACCCGGCGGGAGAGCGCACGCTGGCCCGAAAGAGGCGCGCTGAAACGCCGGCCGGTCAGGCGTTGGACGCCCCAACGGGCCACGCCCACGGCCACCCCCAGCCCGTTGCGGCCCGGGCGCGGCGGCGGGGCCGCGATGCACATGTCGGCCTCTCCCCCGAGCACCGGTGCCACCAGCCGGGCCAGGCCGGCCGCCGACTCCCCCAGGTCGGCATCGGCGAAGAGCAGCACCCCGGCCCGCGCGCACCGGGCTCCGGCCAGCAGGGCACGCCCCTTACCGGACCGCCTGGGCAGGCGCAGAACCCGAGCCCCCGCGGCTGCCGCCACCTCTGCCGTGCCGTCCGTCGATCCGTCGTCGACCACCCATACCTCGTCCGCCACCCGGTGGTTCAGGAGCGCACGCACCGTGGCGGCTACCCGCCCGGCCTCGTTATAAGCCGGCACCACCGCGGAGACGCGCGGGGGCGGATCGGGCAGGCCGGCGGGCGGGCCGCCGCCGGGGGGTGCCGCGGGGCAGGACGGGCCGGGAACCGGCACGCCGTCGCTCCTCACCGTTCCGCCCCCTCCAGGCCGGCCAGGCGGTCCCTCTGCCCGGCCAGCGTGAGCACGAGCATCACCCGCCCTGCCGCCGACCGGCCGGAGACCACGGGCACGTCCATGGCGGCATAGACGCTGTCGCGTCCGGACGAGCCGGGCTGCAGGCCCGCCACCGGCAGGCCCTTGCCCGCCAGCGCCGCCAGTAGCGGCTGCAGGAGCGCCTCGGGAGCCGTCGCCTGGTCGTGGACCAGCACCACGGCGTCGGGCGGCTTCTCCCCGCCCTGCCAGGCCAGGCCGCCGGCGGCCTCCAGTGACGCCAGGGCGCCGCCCGTGCGCTCGCCCGGCGCCATGAGGGTGGCCACCAGCGCCCGTGCCAGCTCTGCGGCCAGTGCCTCCGGTGACGCGCCTGGCGTGCCCAGGGCCGCCCCGGCCAGCTCCCGCCAGTGGCCGTCCAGGCGGGCGAGGCCGGCGTCCACCTGGACCTGCGGCGCGACTTCGGCGCCGGCGGCCTGGAGAAGCCGGGTGAGGGAGAGGGCGGTGTCGGCATCGCCCCGGCCCAGTTCCACCAGCGCCACCCGGCGCCCGGCGAGCCGGCCTTCTACGGCCAGCGACGCCAGGGCCTGCTCGGCCTCCCCGTAGCGGGCGAGCTCGGCGCTCAGCCGCCGGTTCTCCGCCCGGAGGGCGGCCGTGTCCCGCCGCAGCGCCGCGAAGTCCTGTTCCAGCGCGCGGATCAGGGCCTGGTGGCGGTCCAGGACCGCGTCGTCATCCAGCAGGCCCGCGCCCGCGAAGATGCCGATCCCCAGGGCCAGGAACACGGCGCATAGCGTCAGGATGTGATACCGCAAGCCCAGCGGTCCTCGCCTCCCCATCGCACCCTTGCCTCACAACCCGATGGCCAGCCGGGCCCGGAGCCAGAACAGCTCCACCAGGGCCCGCAGCCAGGGCGAAACGGCCACCACCGCGGCCACCGGGACCATGGCGGCCACGAACAGGTGCAGGAGGTGGCGGGGCGCCGGCCGCACGCGGTAGAGCTTGCTGACGCCCTTGGCGTCCACCAGGTGCGTGCCCACTTTCAGCCGGACAAGCAACGTGCTGGCCATACCGGCCCGCCCCTTGTCCAGGAAATCGACCACGTTGGTGTGGGTGCCCACCGCCACCAGCAGCTCGGCGCCGGCCTGGTACGCCAGCAACATGGCGGCATCCTCACTGGTTCCCGGTGCGGGGTAGCGGGCTGCGGCCAGCCCCAGTTCCCGCAGCCGCTCCTCGCCGGGGGCGGTTCCGTCCGGGTAGGCGTGCAGAACCAGCTCGGCGCCGCAACGCAACGCCCGGTCCGAAACGCTATCCATGTCGCCGAAGATGATATCCGGCCGGTACCCCTCGGCCAGCAGGGCGTCGGCGCCGCCGTCGATGCCGATGAGCACCGGACGAACCTCGTCGATGTACGGGCGAATGGCTTCCAGGTCCTCCCGGTAGGCGTGGCCGCGTGCCACCAGCAGGACCTGGCGGCCGCGCAGGGACGTGCGCAAGGGAGGCGGTTGCCAGTCACCCAGCACCAGGTCCCGTTCCGAGCGCGCCCGCTCGAGCGTGTTCTCGAGAAAGCGCAGGAGCTCGCGGTCCAGATTCTGGCGGGCCAGGGCGAGCCGCTGATCCAGCCGTTCGCGGCTGAGGAGGACGCCGTGGGCGACCTGCTCACCGCCGCGCCAGACGGAGGCATCGTCCACGACGATCCGGTCCCCGTCGGCGACGCGTTCCAGGACCTGCTCCCCCAGCCCTTCGAGGACGGGAACCCCGGCCGCCAGCAAGATCTCCGCCCCACGGGCGGGGTAGCGTCCAGACAAGGTTTCCTCCGCGTTCAGGACGGCCCGCACGCCGGCGTCCAGCAATGACCGCGCGGCCACCTCATCCATGTCCCGGTGGGCCACGACCGCGATCTCTCCCGGCCGCAGCCGGCGGGCCACTCGCTTCGTGCGCCGATCCACTCGCGCAATGCCTTCGATGCGCATGATTCCCACCAACCACCAGGGCCGGGAATAGTATGGAACGGCCGGTTCCCCTTTACTCCCGGGCAGCCCGCGCACGGGCCGGGCTATCTTGCTTCCCCTGCGGACAGGGCACGGCGGGTGGCGGCCGGGGGGGCAGTCATTGGGGGGCGCACCGTGCTCATTCCGTACTCAAGGGCCGGGACACCACCAGGGCACTTCGTGGGGCGGGGACAGCTCCAGGGCACTTCTTGGACCCGAGACAGCACCAGGGCACTTCGGGCCGGGGTGACACCCAGCCAACGCCAAGGGGCCGCGGTCTCGATGACCGCGGCCCCGGTTGCTTTCCACGCGTCCTGCGGTACACATGGGGCGAGCGCGCACGCTGCCGTGGCTGCCCGTAGGCACGGCGGCGTGCGCCCGCCGGATGGCGGATCGTATCGCCGGTGGTGGGGCGCCCGGCAGCTCCGGTTACCTCATATCCATGCGCAGGCGGTCGGCGACCATGGCGATGAACTCGGAGTTGGTGGGCTTCCCGCGCTCGGCATGGATGGTGTGACCGAACAGCTTGTGCATGAGCTCGATGTTCCCCCGGTTCCAGGCCACCTCGATGGCGTGCCGGATGGCCCGCTCCACCCGGCTGGGGGTCGTGTCGTACTTGTCCGCGATGGCCGGATAGAGCTCCTTGGTCACGGCGCCCAGCAGCTCGACCCGGGCCACGACGCGCAGGATGGCCTCGCGCAGGTACAGGTACCCCTTAATGTGGGCGGGAATGCCGATCTCGTGCAGAAGGTTGGTGATTTCAATCTCCAGGTTGCGGTCACGGGATGGAGCCTGCCCGCGGCGAGGTGTGCGGGCGGGCGATCCGGCAATCTGGCGGATCCGCTCGGCCAGGACGTCGAGGTCGAAAGGCTTGAGGACGAAGTAGCTGGCGCCCAGCTCCGCCACGCGCTGGCTGACGGACTCCTGCCCAAAGGCGGTCAGCATCACCACATGGGGCCGGCGCGGCAATTCCATCCGCGCCAGGATTTCCAGTACCCCAATCCCGTCCAGGTGCGGCATGATCACGTCCAGCAGTACCACGTCCGGCGCCGTGGCACGGATCTTCTCCACAACCTCGTGGCCGTCGTGGGCCACGCCCACCAGTTCGAAATCCGGCTGGCGGCTCAGGTATTCACTCAACAACTCGCAAAATTCGCGATTATCATCTGCCACCAGTACCCGGATCGCGGCGGGCCTCGCCAGGCTGGCAAGCTGTGCCATTCTCTGCCATCTCCCCCTTTAGCTGCCCGCGTTGCCCGCCACGTATGTTCTCAGCCTGTTTTGCCAACTCCTCCCGAAATCGCGGACGAATCGATCGACGGATTCTGACATGACGCCTCCGTTTCTTCGACAGAAAACGCCGGCAGCCCCGGGGACCGCTCCTTCCGTGCCGGCCATGGGTGCTCCCTGGCCAACACGCCACCGGGCCGGAACCCCGGTGAGGGATCCCGGCCCGGCACTCGCCTGCTGGGGCGGCCGGCCCGGCATCAGACCGGCCGCTTCC
The DNA here is from genome assembly GCA_036562425.1 of Thermaerobacter sp. Classification (GTDB taxonomy): domain Bacteria; phylum Bacillota; class Sulfobacillia; order Thermaerobacterales; family Thermaerobacteraceae; genus ZC4RG37. Next base: position 33,759 of record DATCKH010000013.1, read on the forward strand.
AGCATGCGCTCGATGAAGACACCGTAGCCTCGGGTCGCGTCGTTGACGAACACGTGGGTGACCGCCCCCACCAGGCGCCCGTCCTGCAGGATGGGACTCCCGCTCATCCCCTGGACGATCCCGCCCGCGAGGGCTAGCAGTTCGGGATCCGTGACGCGGATCACCATGTCCTTGCCGTCGGCACCACCGGAAGGGTTGATGCGTTCGATCTCGATGTCGAAGGCCCGTGGCTCCTCGCCTTCCACCACGGTGATGATCCGCGCCGGTCCCGGCCGCACCTCGCCGGCCAGGGCCGCCGGCACCGGCCGGGACTCGGGACCCGGAGGCGGCTGGCGCAACAGCTTGCCGCTAATGCCCACGGGCGTGTTGCGGTCGATGGTGCCCAGGGGCGACGCGCCCGGGGCGACGACACCGATCTTCTCTCCGGGATCACCGCGTCGCGACGGCTCGATGGCGGTAATCCGCGCCGGCAGGATCTCGCCGCCCCCGGCGGGGAGCGGGGCCTGCGTCTCGACATCGGTCACCACGTGGCCGAGGGCCGCGTACCGCTGGGTCCGGGGATCGTAAAAGGTGAGCGTGCCCACGCCGGCCACGCTGTCCCGCACCCAGACCCCGATGGTGTACCGCTGCTGGTCCCGGTTGAACACCGGATCCAGCGTCCGGCGCACCACCCGGCCGTCCCGGATCAATTCCAGCTCCACCGCGCGGCCGGCGCGACCCGCCGCATCGATCAGGCGGGCGGCCGTCAGGTCATTCTCCACCGGCGTACCGTTGATGCGCTGGATGATGTCGCCAGGCCGGATGCCGGCCTCACGCGCCGGGATGACGCTGCTCCCGTCACCTGCCGGTACCGGCGCATAGTCCACCACCAGCACGCCGCGGGATTGCAACATGACGCCGACGGACTGGCCGCCCGGGATGACCTGCACCCGGGGCACGACCTCAACGGTGACCTGCCGGATGGGCACCCACCCGAACAGGCTCAGGTCGAGCGTGGCCACGCCCGACTGTTCGGCCTCCACGGCAAGGGGCAGGCGCGTTGCCACGCCGTGCCGCCCGGCCGGCTCGCCGCCGACGCGCACGATCCCGGGGGGATGAGCGCGCACGGCTACCGGCAGCGGCAGGCCGGGACCCAATTGCCGGGTCGCGTCCGGCGCCAGACGCACCCGGTCGGGAACCGCCACCTGGAACCGCGAACCGAGCGCCGATAGAAGCAGCAGCGATGCCAACACCAGAGCCCCGACGCTCCGGGCACGCGTGTCGCGCAAGGGGATCCCCTCCTCAGCGGTCGGGGACCCCGCGCCTGCGCGGCGGTCCGATCGTCCCGGTCAGAGCCGTCCGGGCCGGTGTTCGGCTATCCGGGCTGTCAAGGGGCGAAGCGCAAGCGCGACGCCAAACCTAGTGTCGGGTAGGCGGGGCCGGCGCATGTTACGGAAAGGTTGCGCCCGGTGGCAGGAAAACGTCGTGGTGGGTGGATGCTCAGACGGCCGCCCGTGCGCGCCGGGCGCGCTCCAGGAGGATGCGCGCGGCTTCGGTTCCTTCCTCGACGGCGCCGGTGCCCAGCATCCGGGCCAGTTCCTGGAGGCGTTCCTCTTCCGAGAGGAGCTTGACCCGCGTGCGCGTGCGGCTGCCGCGCGTCTCCTTGCGCACGGCGAAGTGGCGGTCGGCCAGAGCGGTGATGGGCGCCAGGTGGGTGACGCACAGGACTTGCCGGGTGGTGGCGATGCGCGCCAGCCGCTCGCCCACGGCCCAGGCCGTCTCGCCGCCCACGCCGGTATCCACCTCGTCAAAGATGACGGTCGGCACATCGTCCATGGCCACCAGCAGGCTGCGCAGTGCCAGCATCACGCGCGAGCGCTCGCCGCCGGAGGCGGCCCGGGCCAGAGGCCGGGCGGGCTCCCCGGGATTGGGAGCCAGGAGGAACTCCACGCGGTCGACGCCGCGCTCCGTCAGGCGCGCGCGCCCATCCTGCCACGGGATGCCGTGAGGGTCGGGGTGGAACGAGAAGTCAACGCTGAAACCGGCGCCGGGCATGCCGAGGGACGCCAGCACCGGCCTCAGTTCCGCCGCCAGCCTCTCCGCGATCTCGCGGCGCGCCTCGTGCAGCTCCCGGGCGGCCGCGGCGGCCCGTGCCACCACTTCCTCCCGCTCCTGTTCCAGCCTGGCGAGCCGCTCGGCAGCACCTTCCAGAGCGGCCAGTTCCGACGCCACCTGCTCGCGGTAGGCCAGCACTTCCTCCAGGGTGTCGCCGTACTTCCGCTTCAGTTGCTGGAGCCGCGCCAGCCGCTCTTCCACGGCCGCCAGTTCCGCCGGGTCGTGTTCCACCCGTTCGGAGCGCGCCCGCACCTCGCGGGCGACGTCCTCCGCCTCGTACTCCAGCGCCTGCAGCCTCTCGCCGAGAGGTTTCAGCGCCGGGTCGATGGCTGCCGCCTCCTCCAGGGCCCGGGCGGCCGCCGCCAGCTGGTCCACCGCGGCGCCCGCACCGGCATATAGCGCCTCGTAAGCTTCCGCCAGCGCGCGCGCCAGGCGCTCGGCGCCACTGAGGAGGCGCCGGCGCTCGACCAGGCGCTCCTCCTCGCCGGGCTCGATGCCAGCGGCGTCGATTTCCTCCAGCTGGAAGCGCAGCAGGTCCAGCCGGCGCGCGCGCTCGCGCTCATCGCCCCCGGCCAGCGCTTCCCGCTGGCGATCGATGTCGCGCAGGCGACCCACCAGTTCCGCGACAACGGCCCGCAGCCCCCGGATCCGCTCCCCGCCTGCCGCGTCCAGCAACTCCAGCTGGTGAGCCGGGTCCAGCAGGGACTGGTTGTCGCCCTGACCGTGGATCTCGATCAGCCCCGCGGCCACCCGCCGGAGTACGGCGGCCGTGACCGGGCGACCGTTGATGCGGGCCATGCTGCGGCCCGAGCGGGATAGCTCGCGGCTCAGGATGATCTGGCCGTCCTCTTCCAGTTCGAGACCCAGTTCCTCCAGTGCTGCGCGCAGGCGCCGGGGCACGGCCCCGGGCTCGAGCGCGAACACGGCGTCGACCCGCCCGGCCGCGGCTCCTTCCCGCACCAGCTCCGGGCTGGCACGGGCGCCCACGGCCAGGCCGAGGGCGTCGATCAGGATCGACTTGCCGGCGCCGGTTTCTCCCGTGAGCAGGTTCAGGCCCGGGCCGAATTCCAGCCGGGCAGCATCAATCAGGGCGATGTTCTCGACCGTCAATTCGACGAGCACGGTCCTCACCCACCTTGGCCGGGACCTCGCACTGCTCGTCCCGCAACACCGCCGGCTCAGCGCGCCAGCTCCCGGAATCGCTCGGCGACGCTTTCGGCCACGTCCCGGGACCGCACCACCACCAGCACCGTGTTGTCGCCCGCCACGGTGCCGACGATCTCGGGCCAGCCCAGCTGGTCAATGGCCTCCCCCGCGGCCGCGGCCGTGCCGCGCAGGGTCTTGACCACCACTATGTTCTCACTGGTGTCCACATCCAGCAGCGCCTCCCGGAACAGGCGGCGCAAGCGCTCCCGCCCACCGGGAGCGCTATCCGGCAGCGCATAACAATAGCGGCCGTCCGCAGTCGGGGACTTGATCAGTCCCAGTTCCTTGATGTCGCGCGAAACGGTCGCCTGCGTGACCTGCATGCCGCGCCGGTTCAACTCCCGGGCCAGTTCTTCCTGGGTCTCGATCTGCATGGACTGGATGATGTCGAGGATCAGGCGCTGCCGCTTCGCCTTCACCCCCGCCTTCCTCCTTCGGGCGCTGCCAGCAGCTTCGTGCGCATGGTCTCGTAGAAGGGCCAGCGCCGCCGGCGTACCAGGCGGAGCCGCTGATCGGACAGTGCCACCTCCAGCCGCTGGCCCGCTTCCAGATCCGTGCTTTCCTGCCCGTCGGCCGTGACGCGAGCGGGCGGGCCCTCGACCAGTTCAACGCCGACCCGCCGCCCGGGGGGCACGAGGAACGGCCGGGCGGCCAGGGTGAACGAGCAAAGGGGCACGACCACGAGGCTTTCCAGCTCCGGCGGTACCGCCGGGCCACCGGCGGCCAGGGCGTAGGCCGTGGAGCCCGTGGCCGTGGCCACGATCACGCCGTCGCCATCGATCTCCGCAGCGCATTCCGAGTCCACCCAGAGGCGCAAGCGCAGTAGCCGCGGGGTCCCGGCGCTGCGCACCACCAGCTCGTTCACGGCCCAGAGGGCGGGCGCGCTCCCGCCTGCCGGCCCTGCCCGCAACAGGCGGCGATCGTCGGCTTCATAGCGCCCGGCGAGGATGCCGGGAAGTTCGTCCCACAGCTCGTCGGGCGCCAGTTCGGACAGGAAGCCCACCCGTCCCAGGTTCACCCCGAGGATGGGCGTTCCGGCGGGAACGCTGCGGGCGGCACGCAGCAACGTCCCGTCGCCGCCCAGGGAGACGACCAGATCGGGCACGGGCGTCATGCCGGCCGGTCGGCCGCCAGCCACCGGGCTCTCCGGCTCGCCGGCTCCGGCGGGGGGCGGAACGGCCGTCCCGCCGGAGCCCGGTGCCAGGTGGATCACCTCGTACCGCCGCTGCTGCAACCACTGGGACAGGTGGGCGGCCAGCTCCTGGCCGGATGGTTTGGTGAAGAACAACCCGATCCGGCGCGCCTGCCGCCGGTCATGGCCTGCTGCCACGGTTTCCACGCCTCGCCTTGCTGGTGGCCGGCTTGTTCACCATCTGCTTTCTCCTTCCCGCTGATCAATCCTGCGCCTTCGCCGCGCGCGGCGCAATCCCCCCGGCGCCCCGCACCCGTTGTGCTATCATGAGGCTGTCTTCCGGCGGCAAGGCCTGCCGGGCCCGGCGGCCGCCCGCGGGGGGAGCCCCGCGCGCGGGCCCGTGGCCGCCCGGCAGCGGTCCCGCCGGCCCCCGTGCATCCCATTCTCGCGAGGTGACATGTGGATGGCCAAACACCGGGTGACCTTGATCCCCGGGGACGGTACGGGTCCTGAGCTGGCTGAGGCGATGCTCACCGTTCTCGATGCCACCGGGGTGGACATCGAGTGGGAGCGCGTCGACGCCGGCGCTGATGCCATGCGGAAATATGGCACGCCGCTCCCCGAGCAGGTTCTCGAGTCCGTACGGCGCAACAAGGTAGCCATCAAGGGTCCCATCACCACGCCTGTGGGCAGCGGCTACCGCAGCGTCAACGTGGCCTTGCGCAAGGAGCTGGATCTGTACGCCAACCTTCGTCCGGCCAAGAGCTACCCGGGCGTGAACTCCCGCTACCAGAACATCGACCTGGTGATCGTGCGGGAGAACACCGAGGACCTTTACGCCGGCATCGAGCATATGGTCGGCGACGACGCGGCGGAGAGCATCAAGATCATCACCCGCAAGGCCAGTCGCCGCATCGTCGAGTTCGCGTTCCGCTACGCCCGGGAAAACGGGCGGCGCAAGGTGACGGCGGTGCACAAGGCCAACATCATGAAGTTTACGGATGGCCTGTTCCTGCAGGTGGCGCGGGAGGTCGCCGAGCAGTACCCCGACATCGAGTTCGAGGACCGCATCGTCGACAACATGGCCATGCAGCTGGTGATGAAGCCCGAGCAATACGACGTCCTGGTGATGCCCAATCTCTACGGCGATATCCTCTCCGACCTCTGCGCCGGCCTGATCGGCGGCCTGGGCATCGCGCCGGGCGCCAACATCGGGGATGAATACGCGGTCTTCGAGCCCATCCACGGCAGCGCGCCCAAGTACGCCGGGCAGAACAAGGTCAACCCGACAGCCCTCATCCTCTCTGCGGTCATGATGCTTCGTCACCTGGGCGAGCGCGATGCCGCGGACCGGGTGGAGCGGGCCGTGGCCGACGTCATCGCCGAGGGGAGGACGGTCACCTACGATCTGGGCGGCAATGCCGGGACCCAGGAGATGGCCCGGGCTATTGCCGAGCGCGTGCGCGGCTGACCCCTCGCGCTCAGGACCGTAGCCACCATATCAGCCATGCCGGCAGCGTCCGCCGGCATGGTCGCGGGCATGCAGCGGCCGGGCGGCTTTCCGCCCGGCCGCATTCGCCACCGGGGGCACAGGGTTCGTTCGCCTTCAGGCCGAGGTCGGGCCCGGGGGCCTGGCCGCCAGGTCGGCCAGCAGGCCGGCCAGCAGGGCGGCGCGCACGGGCAGCTCATCCAGAAGCACGTGCTCGTCGGGGGCGTGGGCGCCGTCTCCCGTGGCACCGAGCCCATCCAGGGTCGGGACGCCCAGGGCGGAGGTGAAGTTCCCATCGCTGGCACCGCCCACGGAGGCTCCTGCCAGTTCGAGGCCGAGCAGGCGTCCTACTGCCCGGGCACGCTCCAGCAGCGCGAGATTGGCCGGAGTCGGCTCCATGGGCGGCCGGTTGAAGTCGCCTTCGATCGTCACCCGGGCACCGGGCAGGACCGGCTGCCACGAGCGGAACAGCTCCAGGATCCGTGCGGCTTCGGCCTGGGAACTGACTCGCACGTCGATCTGCGCCTCCGCGGCGCCGGCGATCACGTTGGGGCGCAGCCCGCCCCGGATCACGCCCACGTTGACCGTCGTCCCCCGTCCCGGGTCCGTCAACGCGTGCAGGCGTAGCACCTGCCTGGCCAGTTCCTCCACCGCGCTGACGCCGCGCTCGGGATCATTGCCGGCGTGGGCTTCCCGCCCCCGCACCCGCAGGACGAAGTCGCCGACACCCTTGCGGGCGATCTTCAACCTGCCTCCCGCCGCCGGCTCCAGGACGAGCACCGCCGCGTGCTCCCGGGCGAGGCGCTCGATGAGCGGGCGGGATGTCGTGCTGCCCACCTCTTCATCCGACGTCAGGAGGAACGTGACCCCGGGCCGGGGCATGCCGCTTTCGGGGATGGCGGCCAGCGCCTCGAGGGCGAAAAGCCCGATGACGATCCCGCCTTTCATATCGAAGGCACCGGGACCGAAGCCACGCCGTCCCTCGCGGCGGAACGGCCGGCGCCGGGCCTCTCCGGCCGGCCACACGGTGTCGTAATGGGCCAGCAACAACACCCGCCCACCCGCCGGGCACGGCGCCGCGCCGTCACCACCGCTCCGAGGCTCGGGCCTGGTGGCAGCGCTTCCGAAACGGCCGATGAGGTGGTCGCCCGCGGCACGCGCGGGCACGCGTTCAAGCGTGCAGCCGCGGGCCGCCAGCTCGGCCGCCAGCCGCGTGGCGCAGGCGTCCAGCAGGGCCTTGTCGTCACTGGGTGAATCGAGGTTGACCAGTTCCGCCAGGAGGGAGATCATGGCCTCCCGGCGGGACTCGAGGTAATCCGTAATCTTCTGTACGACCTGTTGCAAAGTGGCGTCCGTCACGGTGGCGGGCCGCCTCCCGTGGGCTCGTCGATCAACAGCCCAGCAGCCGCTGCTCCCGGAGGATCAGCCGCAACTCGTCCAGCGCCGCCTCGTCGGGGCGGGCCAGCGGCCGGCGCGGCGGGCCGGCCCGGTAACCCAGCATCTCCATCACCGCTTTGATGGCCCCGATGCCGTAGCGTCCCACCGCTTCATCGATGGTGGCCACGCGCCGGTAGACCTCGGCGGCCTCCGCCCAGCGACCGGCCCGGGCGTGGTCGAAGACCTCGCAGCATTCCCAGGGCGCGATGTTGGCTGTGGCCAGGATGCCGCCGCAGGCGCCGGCCGCCAGACCCGCCAGCAGCGCGGTCGTGGCTCCGACCAGCACCTGGAAGCCCGGCCCGCCCTCGCGGACGAAGGCGATGGTCTGCGCGGGCTGGCCGGAACTGTCCTTGATCCCGATGATGTTGGGGTGCGCCGCCAGCTCGCCCACCAGTTCCGGCGCCAGGGGCACGCCCGTGGCCTGGGGGATGTTGTACAGGATGACGGGAACCGGGGACGCGTCCGCCACCGTCTCGAAATACGCACGCAGGGCGGCGCGGTCCAGGCGCGTCCGGTAATAGAACGGCGGCCACACCAGGACCGCCACGGCGCCCGCCTCCGCGGCCCGCCGCGCCAGCTCGGCCGCCACCCGGGTGGAATGCCCGCCGGCGCCGGCGATCACCGGCCGGTCGTCGGCCTTGGCCGCCCGCACCACGGCGTCCACGACGCGGCCACGCTCCTCATCGGTCAAATGGACGAACTCCCCCGTGGTGCCCAGGGCCACGTACCCGCGCAGGGGTGTCTGCCCGTAAAGCTGCACGTTGAAGGCCAGGGCCTCCAGGTCGAGCTCCTCGCTCTCGTCAAAGGGGGTGACCAGCGGTGCCCAGATACCGCTGAGGTCCAGGGGCACGGTTCCACCTCCCGCAGGCGGTTCATGCAGGTCGCCGCGATGGCACCAAGGAGCATTGAGATGTGTCATTCCCTACCGGCGGTGCGGGTCCCTTTCGGGTCTCCTGGCTCTTCCCTGGAGGGCGGGATGCAGCCCCCTCACCCCTGTTCTCCTTCCTGCCGGTCCTGCCCCGGTTCCGGAGGGCCGGCTACGCCGCCGGGTCCGCAATCCTCGTCCTTCCCTGCTCCCAGCGCCAGTTCCTCGATGCGCCGCCGCCGCTCGTTGCCAGCCAGGGCGGGCCGGTCGCTGAGCACCGCCGCCACCGGGCCGCCTCCCGCCCCCGGCGCCCGCCACAGGGCGAGAAACTCGCGGTTACCGTCGGCCCCCAGGATGGGCGATGCCGTGAGTCCGAGCAGGTCGAGGCCCAGCTCGGCGGCAGCGCCGGTCACCTCGGTCAGGACGCGGCGGTGAACGGCCGGGTCGCGGACCACCCCGCCCTTGCCCACGTCGGCGGGACCTGCCTCGAACTGAGGCTTGATCAGGCCGATGACGCCCCCGCCGGGACCCAGCAGCTGCAAGGTGGCGGGCAGGATCAGGCGCAAGGAGATGAAGGACACATCGATGGTGATCAGGTCCACCGGTTCCGGCAGGTCGCCCTGCTTGAGATAGCGGGCGTTGGTGCGTTCCATGACCACCACCCGCTCGTCCTGGCGCAGGCGCCACGCCAGCTGCCCGTAACCGACGTCGATGGCGTAAACGCGGCGCGCGCCGTGCTGCAGGAGGCAGTCTGTAAACCCGCCGGTGGACGCCCCGATGTCCGCGCACACCGCCCCGGCAAGGGCCTTAGCCAGGTCGAACTGGCGCAGGGCGTGATCCAGCTTCAATCCGCCCCGGCTTACGTACGGGATCGGGTCGCCCGCAACTTCGATTCGGGCGCCGGGGTCCACCGTTGCCCCCGCCTTGTCGACCACCCGGCCGTCAACCCGCACCTTTCCGGCCAGGATGGCGGCCCGGGCCCGGCTCCGGGAGGCGAACCAGCCCCGCTCCACCAGCAGCGTGTCGAGACGCACGCGTTTCCTGCCCATGTCATGCCTGCACCCGCTTGGGCCGCGGGATCTCCTCCAGAACGGCGCGGGCCGCGGCGGCGATCCCCTCCGCCGTCAACCCGAACCGGGCGCGGAAATAGTCGGGATCTCCATGTTCCACGAAGCAGTCGGGAATACCCAGGCAGCGGATGCGAGCCGCGATCCCCCTGTGGCTGGCCATCTCCAGCACGGCACTACCGAAGCCCCCCGCCAGCGCGTGTTCTTCCACCGTCACGGCCGCGCCGGTTTCAGCCAGGAGAGAGGCCAGCAGTTCCTCGTCCAGGGGCTTGGCGAAGCGCGCGTTGACCACGGCGGCGTCGATACCCTCGGCCGCCAGCTGCCGGGCGGCCGCCAGGGCCGGGTGGACCATGGAGCCGTAGGCGATCAGCGCCACGTCCCGGCCGCTCCGCAGCAGTTCCGCTCGCCCGATGGGCAGCGGGCTCGGCTCGGGGTCCAGGGGGACGCCCACCCCGTTGCCCCGCGGCCAGCGGATGGCCACGGGCCCGCCTTCGTAGGCGACGGCGGTCTTGAGCATGTGCTGGAGCTCGTTTTCGTCCTTGGGAGCCATGAGGACAAAGCCGGGAATCAGGCGCAGGTAAGCGATGTCGTACAGGCCCTGGTGCGTCTCGCCGTCGGCGCCCACGATCCCCGCGCGGTCGATGGCGAAGATCACCGGCAGTCGCTGGATCCCCACGTCATGCAGGGCCTGGTCGAACGCGCGCTGGAGGAACGTGGAGTAGATGGCCACCACCGGCCGGAGGCCCCCCAGGGCCAGGCCGGCGGCGAAGGTGACAGCATGCTGCTCGGCGATTCCGACGTCAAAGGCGCGCTCGGGGAACTGGCGCGCGAAGGCGTCCACGCCGGTGCCGTCGGGCATGGCGGCGGTGATGGCCACCAGGCGCGGGTCCTGAGCGGCCAGGCGGGTCAAGGTGCGGGCGAACACGCCGGTGTAGGAGGGCGGCCCGCCGGCCGCACCTGCCTTCATGCGCCCCGTGGCGGGATCGAAGGGCTTCGGCCCGTGCCACTTCCAGGGATCGCCTTCCGCCGGCGCGAAGCCCTTGCCCTTCTGGGTGAGCACGTGGACCAGCACCGGGCCCCGGAAGCGCTTCACGTTCTTGAACACCCGCAGCAGGTCGGGCAGGCGGTAACCGTCCACGGGGCCGATGTACCGGAAGCCCAGCGCTTCGAACAGCATGCCGGGCACCAGCAGGTACTTCATGCTGTCCTTCATGCGCTGGAGCAGGCGCACCACCTGCGGTCCCACCCGGGGCACTTGTTCCAGCAGGCGTTGGAGATCGTGGCGCAGGCGGGTGTACGTGGGATCGGTGCGCAACTGGTTCAGGTGGCGGGCCAGGGCGCCCACGTTGGGCGCGATGGACATGCTGTTGTCGTTGAGGACGACGATGAGGTCCGTGCCCAGGTGACCCGCGTGGTTGAGCGCCTCGAAGGCCATGCCGGCCGTCAGCGCGCCATCGCCGATGACCGCTACCACGTGGTATTTCTCGCCCCGCAGGTCACGGGCCCGGGCCAGGCCCACGGCATGGGAGATGGAGGTGCCAGCGTGCTCTGCCTCCACGATGTCGTGCGGGCTTTCCCGGCGTTTCAAGAAACCGCTGAGACCCCCGGTCTCGCGCAGCGTATGGAAACGGTCGTAGCGCCCGGTAAGCAGCTTGTGACCGTAGGCCTGGTGGCCGGTATCCCACACGATCTTGTCGCGCGGGCTCGCGAACACCCGGTGCAGGGCCAGGGTGAGCTCCACCACCCCAAGGCTGGCACCCAGGTGGCCGCCATTCCTGGCCACGGTCCGGATGATGGTGTCCCGGATCTCCGCCGCCAGCCGGGCCAGTTCCTCCTCGCCCAACCGCCTGAGGTCCTGGGGACCGCGCAGGCGCGGCAGGATCGCGTCCAGCCCTGATCACTCCTTCGTCTTCGACCGCGGCGGGCGCCGGCTGCGCCGGCCGCGCCTGACGGCCGGGTAGAGGCGCAGGTGTGTCCAGTGCTCGATGGTCTCCAGCACGATGCCCAGCATCAGAAGGATCCGACGGTGCTCGCGGAGGGCGAACCCCTTGCCGGCGGCCTTGGCACCGACCATGAGCCCCGCGACGAGGGCCAGCACCACGGGCGCCAGGATTCGTTCCTCGCCGGTTCCTGCCAGCCAGTCGCCGAGACGGACGGCCACGGCGGCCCCGGCTGCGCCGGAGAGGGTACCGGCCACATCACCGATGACGTCGTTGGAAAAGGCGGAGACGCGGTCGGCGTTCCGGATCAGGCCGAGCGCCGCCCGCGCCCCGTGCCGGCGCTTGGCGGCCATGGCGTGAAAGGGCGCCTCGTCGGCCGCGGTCACCGCCACGCCGATCACGTCAAATAACACGCCAATGGCGACGATCACCACCACGATGATCGCCGCCAGCGGCAGGCTCAGGGCCCGCACGGCGGACTCCGAGAGCGGAGAGGTGACCAGAGCGATGGTGAAGGTGAGACCGCCCAGCGCCAGCCCGCGCTTCCAGGCGGCGCCGAACCGGCCGCCCTGGCCCTTCGCCAAGCCGGTTCCCTCCTGGAGAAGCCATGAATCCAAAACAATAAAAACCCGCGAGTGGCAGCATGCTGAGTAAACGTTGCGGCTTAGGTCTAGCAGGATTTCCCGCCGGCTGACCGGGCCGTCGCCGGCCCGGTGGTTTCCCCTTGCGCAGCCGACCTGCCGCGTCGCCGCAAGCAGGGCTAGATTGCCACTAAGCGCGCACTGTAATCCCCAGCATGCCTTCCGTAACGGAAACAGCCTAGGGGTTTTCCCCGGCGGCACCCTGCGCTTCCTAGCCCGTTTAGCAGGTAGGGTTTCAGACCGCACCGGCGGTTCGGGGGCCCTCCGAAGCACGCCGGCGGTTGGGTTCCTCCACCCTACCCACGCAGGGCGGGCTACGCTGCACACGGTCATCCCGCATGCAGGTTCTTACCCCATGCCGTAGCGGCTTGGCCGTGCCGCGCCACCACGCACATGGGCCTCCGCGGGGTCAGGGTCAACGCCTGCATGCCCTTGCAGATCGCCCCGGCCCCTTAACTCCCAGCAG
>DATCKH010000017.1:0-2819 GCA_036562425.1 Thermaerobacter sp.
GAACGTGCGCGCGGCCCTGCGGGCGGCGCGGGCGGCGCGGGAAATCCTGGGCGGCAGCGGTATCACGCTGGAGTACAGCGCCATCCGGCACATGCTGAACCTGGAGACGGTGGACACCTACGAGGGGACCTACGACATCCACACCCTGATCGTGGGGCGGGATATCACGGGGCACAACGCGCTCTAGGGGCCGCGGACCGTCCGGCGGGCAGTCCGGCGGGCACCCGGGACCCGGGATTACGGGGCGATGCCGGGAGCCACGCGGCGAGCGCCCGGGGAGTGGGGGCGAGCTCACAAGCACCCCGGTCGTGTCCTTGGCGGCCCCGGCCTTACTCGTCCCCCAGGCACGGCAGCGGCCCGTCGGCGGCCCGGATCAGGCCGATGGGGCTGCAGCGGTTGCCCTGCCCCAGGGGGTTGTCCCGCAGGATGGCAAGCAGCAGGCGGCACGGGAAGGGATGTGAGCTGGCCCGGATCGTGCCGCCGTTGTCATTGATGTCGACGATGTGCACCGGCGCGCCCAGGGCCTCGGCCAGCTCCCGGGCGATGGCGCGCGCCTCGTGGCGGCGCAGGGGCGGGATCACGTACCCCTCGTACGGGCTGCCCTCCCGCATGCCGTCCAGGGAGCGGGCGCCGTTACCGGCGATGTAGTAGAACACGCCTCGCAGGCCCAGCGGCCGGGTCAGGGCCGCGGCCGCCGCGGCCGCCAGGATGCGCAGGCGGCCGGTCTCCTCGATGGCCACCTGCATCTTGGCTGGAACGGACAGCCCCTGGCCCCAGCCGACAGGCCGCACGTGGCGGGCGAGCAGGGTGGCCAGGCGCCCGGGGCGCACCTCCGCCGCCGGGATCATGCGCCCGCGGGCGGCGATGACCGCCGTCTCGCTGATGATGGCGTGGTCGCCCGGCCGTAGCCACGGCCCCAGGTACCGCCGCAGGGTGGCGGCCAGGTCCTCGTCCCGCTGGAACCAGTGTGTGTGGATGATGACCCGCTCGAAGGCACGCCCGCCCACCACCACCGTGCTCACGCGCGCGTCGCCCGGGCGTGCACCGGCGGGCAAGCCGTCCAGCTGCGAGCTCGGCGGGGCGGTGACCACCACGGTAGAACTGGTGGCTTTTTCGGTCCCGGGCCCCGGTGCGGCGGAAGCACCGGCGTCCGTGCCCGCCCTTTGCGGCGCGGTGCCGGGTGCCGAATCCCCGGGCTCCGCGGGCGGAGGAGCTGCTGCTCCCGGTTCCGCAGGCGGAGGAGTTGCATCCCCCGGTTCCGCGGGCCGGGGCGCGGTGGCCGGTTCGGGCCGGGGGAAGACATCCGGCTCCACCACCTCTCTGGGTGCCACCACGGTGCCGGGTTCTTCCCGCGGCCACCGCTCCGGCGTCACCGAGGGCCGGGGACGGGTGACCGGCTCGGGGCCGGGAAAGCGATGCGGCTCGCCAGGAAAGCGCGCCCGCTCCTTCACCGGCTCAGCCGTGGACCCGGGGGCTCCGGCCGCTGGAGACCGGTGCGCTGCGGCTGCCTTGCTCGTCGCTTTGCTGGCCGGTCGCGTGGCCTGGCGCGGTTCCTCCGCGGTTGTTCTGCCGGTCGTCCCGGCGGCCGCTGTGCCTCGCTCGCCTTCCGGGACGGTGGCCCGGCCCGCCTCTGCCATGATGTCACCCCGCGCGAAGTTTTCGTCCGTGTTCGTCTGCGTTCGTCTCTTGGTGTTCGTCCGAGTGCGTCAGATCGTCTGTATTCGTCAAAGAGGAAGAACGGGCCTATCAGCCCGGGATCTGCACCCGCTAGTGTGAGCCAACCGGACGCGCGCCATGCGGCAACAAGAATCGGCTATACTGGGGCTGGTTACGGATTCCAGGAGACGCAGGCGGACCGGTGGCCGGAGCGACGCACCGAACGATGGCCGGACCGATGGCCAGAGCCCTGGCCGGAGCGGGAGCGCGCCCCGAGCGAGCTCGGGCGGGGGGCGCGCATTGGAGGCGGATTCCCGATGGCCGGTCCGGGAAGGCGGAGGGGGTATGACCGTGCCCGGGAAGGCGCGCCGCTGGGAAGCAGGGGCAGGAGCAAGAACGGCGGGGGCAGGCACGGAGGACCTGCGGGAGAACCTGCGGGAGAACCTGCCGGAGGACCTGCCGATCCGCGCGGTTCTCTTTGATCTCGACGGGACGTTGCTGGAGCTGGACATGCAGCGTTTTCTGCCGGTCTACCTGCAGCGGCTGGCCGCTTACGTGGCGGACCTGTTCGACGCCGAGGACTTCGTGCGCCAGTTGATGCGGGCCACCGCGGCGGTGATCGGGAACCGCGACCGCTCCCGGACGAACGAGCGGGTGCTCTACGACGCCTTCTGGAGCGCGCTGGACCCGGCCCGCCACCCCGGCGCGCGGCCGGAGCGGCGGCAGGAGGCGATGGCCCGGTTCGAGCGGTTCTACCGCACCGAATTCGGGCGGTTGCGCGGGATGGCTCGGCCCCGGCCGGAGGCGCCCCGGGTGGTGGCCGCCGCCCGCGCCCGCGGCTGGAAGGTGGTCCTGGCCACCAGCCCCGTCTTCCCCCGCGTGGCCATCGAGGAGCGGCTCCGCTGGGCCGGCCTGGACGCGGGCCAGTTCGACCTGGTGACCACGCTGGAGAACATGCACACGTGCAAGCCGCAGCCGGACTATTACCGCGAGGTGGCGGCCCGGGTGGGCGTCGAGCCGGCGCACTGCCTGATGGTGGGCAACGACCTGCGGGACGACATCGCCCCCGCCGCCCGGGCCGGCATGCGTGTCTACGTGGTGGAGGGGCTGGTGGTGAACGAGGACGAGCCGGGCGCGCCCCGCGCGCCCCGCGGCAGCCTGGG
>DATCKH010000021.1:0-7003 GCA_036562425.1 Thermaerobacter sp.
CCGCCCATGGCCCGGGCCACCAGCGCCGCGCCGCCGATCTGGTAGAGGTAACGCCACAATGACATGGTCTTGACCGCCCGCGCCACCCGGCCGGTCACGCGGTAGCGGTTCCGCAGCCAGCCCACGCCGTCGCGGCTGCCCAGCGAGATCACGGTTCCCAGCAGGTGGGGCCGGAAAGGGACGGCAGGCAGGCCGTGCAGCCGCCGCCGGAGTGCCCGGGCCACGTAGACGCCGTGTTGCACCGCGACCTGGGCCGTCGGTGGCAGCGGCTGGCCGTCCGCGCCCACGCTGGCCGCCGTGTCACCGGCCACATAGATCCGGGGATGACCGCGCGCCGTCAGATCAGGTTCGACCAGCGCGCGACCGCGCCGGTCGACCTCCAGTCCCGACTGTTCCACGAGGCGATGAGCGCGCACGCCGCCGGTCCAGATCACGGTTCCTGCCTGGAGGCGCCGCCCGTCGGCCAGGACCACGGCCTCCGGCGTCACCTCGCGGATGGCCGTGCCGGTGATCACGCGGACACCGGCCCTTTGCAGGACCGCCGTCGTGTACTCGACCAGGCGCGGCTCGAACCCGGGCAGCAGGGTGGGCGCCGCCTCGATCAGGTAGATCTCGATGGCATCGGCCATCAGGCCGGCCGCGCGCGCCAGCTCCTGACGGGTTTCGGCCAGGTCCGCCGCGACCTCGACCCCGGTGTACCCCCCGCCACCGATGACGATGCGCCGCGCCGCCGGGTGCCCCTGGCCCGCGGCGAAGCGCGCCAGGCGATGCTCGATGTGAGCCCGGATCAGCGGCCCCGAAGCGAGGTCGCGCACCACCAGCGCCCGCTCCTGCAGGCCCGCGATGCCAAAATACAGAGGCTCGCTGCCGACGGCCACCACCAGATAGTCGGCCGTCACGCGCCGCCGCTCCGCGGTCACCAGTTCCTCGACCTCCACCGCCGGTTCCTCCGGGTCAATGGCGACGGCGCGGCCCAGCCAGAGGCGTACGTTGGGCGGCAGGTAGGGCGCGAGGGGGATCGCGATGCGCTCGCGGGCACGCGGGCGCGCGATAGGCTCGTGCAGCAGTGTTGTAAAGTAGTGATAGGGGTAGGGGTTGACGAGCGTGACGCGCACGGGCGCCCCGCGCAGGCCGCGGGCGACGGCGAACCCCGCATACCCCGCTCCCAGGATCACCACGTGTGGTAGGCTCTCTCGCAATGGGCACCCTCCTTGGTGTCCATAGCTTATTGTCCGAGTGGAAAGGAGTTCCATATGCGGCAGACCGTCACGTTGACCATTTCCCACCCGACCGGCCTGCACGCGCGGCCAGCCGCGCTGTTCGTCCAGACCGCCAGCCGCTTCCGCAGCCAGATCGAGGTCACCGCCAATGGCAAGACGGTGAACGCCAAGAGTATGATGGCCGTCTTGAGCCTCGGGGCGCGGCAGGGAACGCAGCTGGAGATCGCGGCCGAGGGAGACGACGCCGGAGAGGCCCTGGCCGCCCTGCGGGAACTGGTCGAATCCAACTTTGGTGAGGGGTCGTGACGCCTTGACGGAGCGGGTCCTGCACGGCGTGGCGGCGGCGCCGGGGCTGGTGGCGGGGCCGGCCTGGATCTACAGGCCCGCGGAACTCTCCCTGCCGCCTGAGCCCGCAGAGGGCGCCGCTGCGCCGGATCCGGAAGACGAGCTGGCCCGCTGGCGGCAGGCGCGGGAGCAGGTCAAGGCCCGGCTGGACGAACTGGCCGCGCGCACCCGAGAGCGGGCGGGCGAGGAGGAAGCGGCCATTTTCGAGGCCCACCGCTTGCTGGTGGACGATCCGGAACTGGACGCCGAGGTCACCCGCCGCGTCCGGGAGGAAGGCCAGACGGCCGCCGCCGCGGTGCGGGCAGCCACCGAGGCCTTCGCCTCCATGCTGGAGCAACTGGACGACGAGTACCTGCGCGGCCGGGCCGCCGACATCCGCGACGTGGGCCGGCAGCTTCTGGCCGCGGTCCTGGGCGTAGATCTGGAGGGCGCCGCGCCCGACCGGCCGAGCGTGATCGTGGCCCGAGACCTGACCCCCTCGGACACCGCCCGCTGGCCGCGGGAGGTGGTGCTGGGCCTGGTCACGGAGCTGGGCGGAGCCACGTCCCACGTGGCCATCCTGGCCCGCGGCGCGGGCGTGCCGGCGGTGGCCGGGGTCACGGGAGCCCTGGCGGCGGTCTCCGACGGGCAATGGGTGGTGGTGGATGGGGATCGCGGCGAGGTGGTGGTCGATCCCGGGCCCGAGCGCCGCCGGGAGGTGGAAGATCGCCTGCGCCGGCGCGAGGCCTGGCAGCGGGAGCTGGCCGCCCTGCGCGACCTGCCCGCGGTGACCCGGGACGGGCGCCGCATCGAGCTGGCGGCCAACATCGGGCGCCCCGAGGACATCGCGGCGGCCGAGCCCTACGGGCCGGAAGGGGTCGGCCTGTTCCGCACCGAGTTCCTGTTCCTCGACCGCTCACAGCCGCCGGGGGAGGAGGAGCAGTACCGCGCCTACGAGGCGGCCGTCCGCGCCCTGGCGGGGCGCCGGCTGGTACTGCGGACGCTGGACGTGGGCGCCGACAAGCGCCTGCCTTTCATGGACTGGCCGGAAGAACTGAACCCGTCCCTCGGCTGGCGTGGGGCGCGCATCGGCCTCGACCGGCCCGATCTCCTGCGCACCCAGTTGCGGGCAGCCCTGCGGGCGGCAGCCGGCGGGCCGGTGGCCGTGATGTTCCCCATGATCACCACCCGGGACGAGATCCGGCGCCTGCGCCGGTTCGTCCGCGAGATCGAGGAAGAACTGGCCCGCGAAGGCGTCCCCCACGGCCCCGTCCAGGTGGGCATCATGGTGGAGGTTCCCGCCGCGGCGCTGGCCGCCCGGCAACTGGCGGCGGAGGTTGACTTCTTCTCCATCGGGACCAACGATCTCACCCAGTACACCCTGGCCGTGGACCGGACCAGCGAACGGGTGGCGGGGCTGTACGACGCCTTCCACCCCGCGGTGCTGCGGCTGATCCTCGAAGTAGGCCGCGCGGCCGTGGAAGCGGGCATCTGGGCGGGCGTCTGCGGCGAGCTGGGTGGCGAGCCGCTGGCGGCGCCCTTCCTGGTGGGCGCCGGCATCACCGAACTGAGCATGAGCGCGCCGGCGCTGCCGGCGGTGAAGAGAGTGATCCGCGGGATCACCCACGCCGATGCCCGGCGCCTGGCCGAGGAGCTGGTGACCCTGGGCGACGCCGCCGAGGTAAAGGACCGGCTGCGCCGGTTCCTGGAAGAACGCGGCCTCTGGCCCGTGGATGGATGACACTCCTTGCTGCCTGGCAGGCGGCCGCCCGCCCGGGGCAGGAGTTTTCGTCCGGGGCAGGTGTTCTCGCCGAGGGGAAGCGGCTCTGGGGCCCGCGGCCGTTGCCCGCGGGCCCCACGGTGGCGAACCGCCCCGGTGACCCGCCCCCGCCTGTACGGGCGACGGTTACTGCTTCCTTCCTTGAGCCGGGGGGTGAAGCCGGCCAGGGTGGCGCGTGGCGGCTTCCGGCGCGTAGCGGCTTCGGGCGCGTGGCGGCTTCCGGCGCGTAGCGACTTCGGGCGCGTGGCGGCTTTCCGGACCCTACGGCCCCGCGCCTTGAGGCGGAACCTCCTCCCGGGACGACCTGGAACAGAGGCTGGCATTCGCGGCGGAGCACCTGCAGGCATGGTTCGAGGGCAGGGAGCGCGCCGGTGGTACGGCCGGTGGCGCGGGTGGTGATGCCGCCGGGGGCAGGCCGCGCTCCCTGCCGCCGGTTGGCATCTGGCCAGCCCGGACCTGGAGCTCTAAACTAGTTAACTAGTTAGAGTACCGAAATATCCGGGAGGCCGACCGCTGTGGCGCGCAGGGCGCCCCGCCACCACCTCTTCATCCTGTACCTGACCATCTTTCTCACCGTTGCCGGCTTCGGCATCGTGATACCCGTCCTGCCTTACTTCGCCCGCGAGCTGGGCGCCGGCTCGGTGGAAATGGGACTGATGGTCTCCCTTTACGCTATGGCGCAATTTCTTTTTGCTCCTTTCTGGGGGGCGCTGTCCGACCGCGTGGGCCGCAAGCCGGTCCTGATCCTGGGCATGACCGGCTTCGCCCTTTCCTTCGGGGCCATGGCCTTCGTCCACACCGTCCCGTCCCTGATCCTGGTGCGCTTCCTCGGGGGTATGCTCTCGGCTTCCACCTTTCCCTCGGCCCAGGCCCTGGTGGCCGATCTGACGCCACCGGAGGAGCGCGGTCCCGCCCTGGCCTGGATGGGCGGCGTGTCCAACCTGGGCTTCATGCTGGGCCCGCTCCTGGGCATGCCCCTGACCGCCCTGGGCTACGGCTTCCGGGGCCTGGCGCTGACCGGCGGGCTGGCCATCCTGATCACCGCGGTGCTGGCCCTGCTCGTGCTTCCGGGCATCCGATCCCGCCCAGACCTCAGGCGACCCCGGATTCCGCTCACCCGGGCCTTCGTCCTGGCCGCCACCAGCCCCGAGGCCCCCTGCTACTGGCTGGTGCTGATCTCCTCCTTCGCCGGGTCCAGCATCTTCTCGATGCTGGGCTATTACTTGATGGACCGGCTGGGTGCCCCCGAGACGGCCAACCAGCTGGCCTTCTCGATGATGGGGGTAACGTCCGCCCTGGTCCAGTTCAGCGTGGTGGGCGCGGCCATCCGGCGCTGGGGCGAGGTCTCAACCGCCACCGCGGGGCTGGTCACCGGCATCGCGGCCTTCCTCTGCCTGCTGCTGGCTCGCAGCGTGCCGATGGTGGTATTGGCGGTGGGGGTGTGGGGCGTGGCCCTGGCCTTGTTACGGCCGCCCCTGACGTCGCTGGTGTCGCGGCGGACCGTTCTCGGCCAGGGCACGGCCATGGGGATCCAATCCGCCTTCGAGAGCCTCGGCCGCGTCCTGGGGCCCTCCGTGGCCGGCGCCCTGTTCAGCCTGCACGTCCTGGCTCCTTACACCGCGGTCACCATCATCCTGACCCTGGCCCTCTGGATAGGGAGCCGGCGCCTGCGGGCGCTGGAACGGGTGAGCAGCGCCGCCCAGGCGTGATCAAGCCCCGGCCACCGGGCGGGCCCGATCAGGCGCCGGTCCCGCCGTCTGATCAAGCCGTCTGAGCAAGCCGTCTGATCAGGCGCCGTTCCCGCCGGCCCGGCCGCGCAGGCGGCTGTGAGCCGGGGTGGGGCCCAGTTCCTCGATCAGCGGCAGGATCTCCGCCGCGCGCTCATAGGCGAAGAGAACCCCGTCCGCGTAGGCGTCGGCCACGCGAGCTGCCCGCAGCAGCGCCTTCTTGTCCACGTTGAGGGCATACAATTCCACCACGAAGGGGGCGGGCCCCAGCAGGTCGCGGAACCCCCAGGCCAGGGTCTCCAGCCAGTGGGTCGTGGCGTAGTGCAGGTCGTAGATGGGGACCACGAAGAAGTCGACGTGGCGAGCGATGGCGGGCAGGTCGAGCCCGAAACGCTCCCGCTGGTGATCCCCGTAGGGATCGGGGTAGAGGGTGACCGACACGGGCCTGCTGGCCACGGCCGCGGCCTCGCGGATAAAGCCGGTGATCACCTCGGCCCGCCAGGCGGGCCAGTCCAGACCCGACGCCGCCTGGGCCTCCTGGCAGGCGGAACACCGGCAGAAGCCCTCGCGCGGGAAGCTGACGGTGTCGAGGCGGGTACCCGCGACCCCCGCCGCCGCAGCCCGGCGGACCAGGGCCAGCAGCCGGTCGCGGTAGTCCCGGCGCGTCGGGCAGACCCAGTCCCAGTCGAAGTAAGGCTCGGTGCGCACGGCCCGCATCCCGTCCGGGCCCACCGCCGCCAGCTCGGGCCGCTCGCCCACGGCCTTGTTGTCGCCGAAGCAACTGATCATGTTGTGGACGCCGGAAACCGGCTCTTCCATATGGCCGGTCACGCTCTTGATCTCGAAGAAGACCTCCACCGGGCCGGCGGGCCCGGCCGCGGCCCGGCCCGCCAGTGCTGTCAGGTCCCGCCGGTCAGCGGTCACGATCCCCCGCACGGCTCGCCCCCCTCTCCCTGGTGCTAGCACGTGTCGGGCGCGCTGAAACTTATTTCCCGCCCTCTCTGCGCTCCGCGCCATCGCCAGCA
Source organism: Thermaerobacter sp. (assembly GCA_036562425.1). GTDB lineage: Bacteria > Bacillota > Sulfobacillia > Thermaerobacterales > Thermaerobacteraceae > ZC4RG37. The sequence goes on from DATCKH010000021.1 coordinate 6,077, forward strand.
CCGGGCGCGGCACCGTTCACCTCCAAGAGGAACACAGGCCCGTCCCATCCGGGTTCCTGGGCTTCACGATACCCGCCCGGTGCGAGCCGCCCCAACACGCGCCGCCAGAACGCCTGAGCGGGCAGGTTGGCGGCCATCACGGCCACCCGCCACGGGCCGGGAAACCGCCGGAAGAGCTCACGGGCCACCGCCTCCCCCAGGCCCAGGCGCCGGTACCGCTTCAGGACGAAGAATTCCGCGACCTCGCACCGTTCCCCATGGGTACAGACCAGGACGAACCCGGCCAGCTTGCCCTCCACCCGCACGAAGAACGGATAGCGGCCGGGCTCCGTCCAGTAATGATCCAGATAGCGATAGGTAAAGAGGCCGTGGGCGTTGACGTCCCGGTCCTCCGGATCGTCGTCGTAGACGCTGAGGTCATACTTGTAAAGCTGCATCAGGTTGGCGAGAACGGACTTGTCCTCGTAAGGCACGGGGACCAGCTCGAATGCCGGAGGCAACCGTGCCACCACCCGTTCCATTCTTTCAATTCCCGTCAATTCCGGTTCTTTCATACCGCCACGTTCACACGCCATCACGTTCACACGTCAAACCCGTTCACACGTTGAACCGGAACACGATCACGTCGCCGTCACGGACGATGTAGTCCCGCCCCTCCAGGCGCAGCAGGCCCGCGTCCCGCGCCGCGGCGACGGAGCCGAGGCGCACCAGGTCGTCGTAGGCCACGGCCTCGGCCCGGATGAAGCCGCGCTCGATGTCGGAGTGGATCTTGCCGGCCGCTTGCTTCGCCGTGGTCCCGCGCCGGATGGGCCAGGCACGGACCTCTTCCTCACCGGCGGTGAAGAAGGAAATCAGCCCGCTGACCTCATAGGCGGCCCGGGCCAGGCGGGCCACCCCCGGCTCGGAGATACCGTACTCCCCCATGAA
>DATCKH010000025.1:0-7421 GCA_036562425.1 Thermaerobacter sp.
ACGGAGCTCCAGTTGCTCACGGCCCTTCCCACCGGGAGCCGGGAGGAGGTGGAGGCCGCGGCCCGCCGGCTGGGCGGGGGCCGGGCCCACGTGGTCGTAACCCTGGGCGCGCGCGGCTGCCTCTACGTTCCACCCGCAGGCGAGGCCCTGGCCGTGCCCGCCCTGCCGGTCCAGGCGGTGGATACGACCGCCGCCGGGGACACCTTCACCGGCGCCCTGGCCGTGGCCCTGGGCGAAGGGCGCCCGGTGGAGGACGCCCTCCACTTTGCCACCCGCGCCGCGGGCATCGCCGTCACCCGCCACGGTGCCCAGCCCTCCATGCCCGTGCGGGCCGAGGTGGAGGCCGGGTAGCAGGCGCGCTCTCTAGCAGTCAGCATCCCGCGGCAGTCATCACCGGGTAGGCTCCCGTACTCTCCCGCGTCACGTCCTTCTCCGGCCATGCTCATTTCCACAAGAATGTGCGGCCATTATTTTCTGTTCCTGGCGCTGTCATTTAGTGTCATGGCGCATTGTTACAGTTGCCCTCATCGTTTGTCTCTTGACGGCCGTTCTTTCGGCATGCGGAGCGCGGCAGGCTCCGCCCTCCGGGGAAACAGCGCCGGGGGATACACGCGGCAACACGCCCTCCGCCGCCGGCGACGGGGCGGCGCCGGCGGGGGGAGACCGCGTCATCGTCGATCAGCTGGGGCGCCGGGTGCGGGTACCCGCGCAAGTGAACCGGATCGTTCTCCTGCCCATGCCCATGCCGTCGGTGGTGTTTGCCCTCGATGGCAGCGGTCGGCGCATCGCCGGCATGCACCCCACGGCCATGAAGGCGTTCAAGGAGAGTGTACTCCGGCAGTTTGACCCCTCGCTTGAGCAACGGGCGTCCACCGCCTTCGTACAGGAGGGCTTTGTGGTCAACCTGGAAGAACTGCTGAAACTCAAGCCTGACGTGGTCATCCAGTGGGACAGCGAGAAGGCGGAGATCGAAAAGATGGAGCGCGCGGGAATCCCGGTGCTCGCCATCCATCTCGGCAAGCAGGACTCCCTCGAGGGCTGGTTCCGCATGGTAGGCGAGCTCCTCGGCCGGGAGGACCGGGCGGACGCCCTCATCAGCTACCACCAGGAGGAGATCGCCGCCGTTCGCGCCCGCACGCGGGACCTGCCCCAGGAGAAGCGGCCCCGCGTGCTCTTCCTCTACAACGAGCAGCTCCGCACCATCGGCAGCGGCCACTACTACGACGAGTGGATGGATGCCGCCGGTGCCGTCAACGTGGCAGCGGGGTATTCCGGTTGGGTCAACGTCACCATGGAGGAAATCCTGGCCTGGAATCCCGACGTCATTCTCATCAGCAACTTCACCGAACTGATGCCGGAAAATCTCTACAATAACACCATCAAGGGGCAGGATTGGAGCGCCGTCGCCGCGGTCAAGAACCGCCGCGTCTACAAGATCCCCCTGGTGGGTTACCGGTGGGAGCCTCCGTCGCCGGAATCGCCCCTCATGATGTGGTGGCTCGGGAAGCTGCTCCACCCCGAGCGGTTCCGTGACATCGACGTGGTCGCCAAGGTCCGGGACTTTTACCAGCGGTTCTACGGCGTCGACCTCCCCCAGGAGGAAATCGAGCGCCGCCTCCACGTCGTCCCGTGAATGAGGTCACGCCGCCGACGATCGGGCGTGCCGTCAACGAGCAAGGCGTGTGCCGCCAGTGATCAAGGATTAGGGGGCGGAGCGGTGATGCTGCTGCGGCGCGGGCCTTCTGTCGTTGCCCTCTTTGCCACACTCCCTGTGGCCGCCCTTGCGCTGTCCCTCTTCGCCGGCCGGTACCCCGTGCCGCCCGGTACGGTGGTTCACGTACTCACAGGAGGCCTCATCGGGCCCGCACCTGCGCCGGCCGATGCCCCGGTCGTCCACGCGGTGATCTTCACCCAGCGCCTGCCGCGAGCGCTGCTGGCCCTTCTGACCGGCGCTGGGATGGGCCTCTCTGGGGCGGCCTACCAGGGTATCTTCCGCAATCCCCTGGTCAGCCAGGATGTCCTCGGCGTGACGCAGGGCACGGCCTTCGGCGTCGTTCTCGGCATCCTCCTGTTCGGCCTTTCCCCGGCCGCGCAGCTGCTGGGGATCGCGGTGGGCCTGGGCAGCATGGCCCTCATCATGGCCATGAGCCGTACCCGTGCCGGCGATCCCCGCCTTGTCCTCATCCTGGCGGGCGTCATCGCCTCGGCCCTGTGGAGCGCCCTCATCGCGCTGGTGAAATACGTGGCCGACCCGAACGACGAGCTGCCGGCGATCACCTACTGGCTGATGGGCAGCCTCTCCGCCGCCTCCTATGGTGATGTGGCCCGCGTGGGAACGGCCCTGGCCCTTGGAGGGGCGGTCCTCCTCGGCCTGCGCTGGCGCCTCAACGTCCTCTCGCTGGGGGATGAAGAGGCCCGTGCCCTGGGGGTGCCTGCCACCGTGCTTCGCTGGCTGGTCATCGCCGCCGTGACGGTGATGGTCTCCGCGGAGGTGGCGGCGACGGGCGTCATCGGCTGGGTGGGGCTCATCGTGCCGCACATCGGCCGCATGCTCGTGGGCCCCGAACACGGCCGGCTGCTTCCCGCCGCGATGATCCTCGGGGGAAGTTTCATGCTTGTCGTCGACGTGCTCGCCCGCACACTCACCGCGGCGGAGATTCCCCTGGGCATTCTCACCGCCATGCTGGGCGCACCGCTCTTTCTCGCCCTTCTCCAGCGGACGGGAGGCGGGTGGCGATGAGCCTGGTAGTGCGCGACCTGGCTTGCGGCTACGGTGGCAGAACCGTCATCGCGGGCGTTAGCTTTCAAGTGCAGCCGGGGGAGCTGGTGGCTCTCCTCGGCCCTAACGGCGTCGGGAAGTCGACGCTCCTCCGTTGCCTCCTGGGCCTGATGCCGCTCCGCCGGGGAGAGGTGCACTGGAGCGAAGGTGGTCGCCGCCTGCCCGTTGCCGGCATGGCAGGCTACGTGCCCCAGGTGACCGCCGTGCCGTTTGCTTATTCGGTCCGGGACGTGGTCCTGATGGGCCGGGCGCGGCACGTAGGCCTGTTCGCCCTGCCGGGACCGCGCGACCAGGCGGCAGCCGCGGCCGCGCTGCGCCGCGTGGGCATTGAGCACCTGGCCGGGCGGCCCTTCCCGGCCCTGAGCGGCGGGGAGCGGCAGCTGGTCCTCATCGCGCGGGCGCTGGCGGCGGAGCCTCGCCTTCTCGTCCTGGACGAACCTGAAGCCCACCTCGACTTGCGTCACCGCCTGGCGGTCATGGACCTGCTGCGCCGCCTGAGCCGGGATGAAGGCCTGGCCGTCCTCTTTTCCACCCATCACCCCGAGGACGTCCTGTGGTACGCCGACCGCGCCCTGCTCCTCTTCCCGGATGGGGAAGCGAGGGACGTGCCGGTGCCTGGCGGTCTGGACGAAGATGCCCTGGCGCGCCTTTACGGCGTCCCTCTCGTGCGCATGCGGCTCAACGGCTGGGGGACCCCGCCGTGGGTCATCGTCCCGGGGAGGTGGCAGGGACATTCACCGGAAGCACATGCACCGGAAGCACATGCATCGGAAGCAGATGCACCGGAAGAACGATCCCGCCGGTAAGAAGAATCGCCGTTGTGCAGAAAATGGCCTTGAATGAGCAGGTATGAGATGGAAAATGGATAACCTTGTATTTGTATTTCGAACGTCGCGCAGGCGGCCGTGGCGTAAGGAGAGTTGGACGCGAAAGGAGCGTTGTTGCTGTGGGAACCGACGTGGGGCTGGATCCCGCCGTGCGGGAAGGTGCCATTCTGTTCGGGCGCTACGGCTTTCCACCCAACCGCTTCGGATACTGCGGCCCGCAGGATTCCAGGGCGATCCTCGACTACGTGTCCGAGCAACATGCGGACAAGGGACTGCTGGAGCTGGAACGCCAGTTCGCCGGTGCCCTGCCGTACCTGCGGCTGATCGCGCTCGCCGCCGGGATCCCCGAGCCCTTTCATTGCCGCGTGGTCGAGGCCTATTGGATCGGCAACGAGCTGCTGGAGCGGGTCACCGGACAGGCCTTGTTCGACATGATGACCGAGCGGTTCCGGCCGCGGGCGACCCCGCAGGCCTTCCGCTGGCTGGCCAACAAGCTCGAGCACGGGGCCCGGCCGCACCATAACTGGCACGTCTTCGACGTCTACACCAAGGCAGGCACGTTGCGGAACAAGAATGCCGAGATCGCGCTGCATCACATGGACAAGTGCCGCATTAGCTGGGGACGCGTGCTGGCCGTGCAGGGACCGTCCCTGGTGGTGGAACGCCAGCCGCTGGAACTGCGCAACGACCGGCTGGTGCTGGGCGAGCCGGTGGTCGTTACGGTGGAGCGGCAGATCGACGGGCGCGGCTTCGTCGACGATGTGCGGCCGGGCGACGTGGTGTCCATTCACTGGGACTGGGCGGCCGAAGTCCTGACCCCCCGCAAGCTGAAGTGGTTACAGCGGGAAACCGAACACGCCATGCGGGTTGCCAACCTGGCATTAGTGCCGTAGGGGAGTGGCGGGCTCGCTTCCAATCGGCCGGCCTGACGGTATCCCCCGGCGGTGGAAACGATCGCCCGCCACGGTGCCGGGCCCTTCATGCTCGTGCGGGCCGCGGTGGGGGCGGGGTCGATGGGCCAGCGGTTGATCCCCCGCCCCCATCCCCGACTCCGACTCCGTTTCCTTTCCTTTCCTCTCCTCTCCTCTTCCTACTTCCTACCCGTTCCTACACGCTTCTTTGGACCAGCCCGCTTCCTTGGAACTCGCCTACCTGCCTCCAGGTGACACGCACCGGACCCCGACCTGCGCGCCGCACGGAAGCTCGGGCCCCAGCTTGACGCCCGCCAGCGGCACCACGGGGAGCATGATCCGCGACGGGTGCTCGGGACCGTGATAGATCGTGTGGATGGCCGGTAGCCGCCGCGGCACGTACACGTAGTAACCGTCCACCACCGGCGGCGCGTGTACCTTGATCACCAGCCGGTGCCCGGCACGGAACACGTGTCCGACAGGAAACACTTCGATGAGGTATTCTTCTACCTTACCCAGCCTTACCGGCTGCGGGTTGGTGTGGGGCCGGTGCGGCCGGTAGAGGACGCCATGGGCCGTGTAATCGCTCTGGGCGTAGTCGATGGCGCGGTGGCTGGCACGCAGCATGCCCCGCTGCAGGTAGCTGCGGCTGCCGTCCGGTGCCTCGTCGATCAACTGCACGAAGATCTCCGTGTCCGGCGCCGTGGTGGCCATGTACAGGGTCGCCGTGATCGGACCGGCGACCAGCGTGTCCTCCCGGAAGGGCTCGCTCCGGTACTCCACCTCGTCCGGTCCCGGGGCGGTGGTCAGGGGCGGGCCGATCCCGGGGCCGAGCTGGTAGCTCCAGGACTGGCGGCCTGGGCCGGAGACGTAGGACGCCGCTTCCTCCGGCCGGTCCGGCGGCCTGGTGGAGAGCTTGCCGTTCCCGCGCAGGTACCAGCTGGTCCAGATGGTGTCCTCCAGCGGGAAGGTCCGTGACAGCTTGCGACCGTTCGACCGGAGCCCCTGGCCGGTTTCGTGCATCTCCAGCAGGGTGACTACCGACGTCCGGTCCTGGTGCAGCTTGCCGAAACCGCCATCGATGCCTCGCAACCAGTGATCCATCCAGGCCAGGCGGTCCTGCCAGATTTCGGGGGGCTCCACCTGCGTGCTGTGGACACCGTTGGTCAGGACCAGCCGCTTGGGCACGCCCCGCACCTTTTCCCACAGGTGAGCCGGGCCGCGAGGACCGGTCTGCTCGTCCTGATAGGCGCCGGTGATGTGAATGGGCACGTTGATCTTGTCCGCGTAGGTGATGAGCGACCGCGAGCGGTACCAGTCGTTATCCGTGTCTGAGATCAGGCCTTCCAGGATGGGGTCGTTGGTGATGGTGCGGCGATGGGTCGCGACGTTGCGGGCACAGGTGGGATCCGCGGCCACCAGGCCGGGTGCCGTGCCCCCTGCCGCTTCGTACGCGGGGCGTATCAGGCCCGTCCACAGCAGGGGGAATCCGTAGTTGGACACCCCGCCGGGATACACGAGGCCGCGGTACAGGTCGTCGATCAGCCCCGACACCGTCACGGCGGTCAAGTGGGGCGGCTGGGTCGCGGCCACCATGAAGCCGGTGATGCCGCTGTAGGAATGCCCCATGATGCCGACCTTGCCGTTGGACCACGGCTGCCGCGCGATCCATTCGATGATCTCGCGGCCATCCAGGGCGGTACGCCAGCTGAAGAGGTCGAACTCCCCACCCGAGCAACCCGTACCCCGGATCGAGGCATGGACGGTGACATAGTCCGTGTTGAACATCCAGGTCAGCTGGGCACGGCTGTCCGGCGTGCCGGCCAGCGTCCGGCCGGTGGAAGAACCGCCGTCGTAACCGTCCATGAGGAAGATGGCGGGGTACTTCTTGCCTTTCACGTAGTGGTCCGGCATCCGGACGTTGACCGCGATCAGGACGCCGTCGCTCATCCGCACGTACTGGTTGGGGGCAGCGGCAGCCGGAGTGACGGCGGCGGCCAGGAGGGTGGCGGCCGCCATCACGGCACCGGCCAGGGTGAGGGCCAGCAGCCGGCCGGCCGGCCGGTGGACGCTCCGCCGGGCGGTGTCCCCGCTGCACTCCCGGCGCCTGCTCTTGCCCGGCAAGGTACTCATGGAAGTGACCTCCCCACGCGGCGGCCGGCGACGGGAACGGGGACGGGCACGGGAGTGGAAGGCCCGCCGCCTCCGGCCGCCTTGATCGCAGCCCTCAGGAGGTACTTGCCGCCAGCAGCCGTTCCACGGCCTCCCGTAACCGGGCGACCTCCCGTTCCAGGCGTTCAATGCGCTCCAGCAGGGCGGGGGCTGTCGCCAGCCGCTCCCGCTCCTGCTCCCGTTCCCGTTGTCGCTGGGACCGCCATCTCTGCACCCGCTCGAAGAGGAGCAGCAGGCTGGGATCGTTGATCACCGCGTCGATGAAGGCATCGGCGAAGGTCTCCCGATAGCCCGGCAGCCCGTGATCCTTCCCGTAGAGGAGGTGCTTTTCCACCAGCTCGGCGATGCGGGGATTGTTCGGGCCGCCGCTCTGCCGGAAGAAGTACTGGATGCGTTGCTCCATGGTCATGGCCCGGCCACCGGGCACCCCGCCCGGTGCCCCGCCTGTCCCCGGCTCAGCAGGCATCCTTCCGTCCCTCCCCGGTACCCGCGCGGAACGCGCTGGGAGCCATCGCGTCCGCGCGGGATGGGCGTCTGCGTGTCCAGGGTCGTGACTCTCATGGTCAGCGGAACCACTTGCGCCACGTGCCCGAATCGCGCTCGGAATCGGTCGGCCAGAGGTCCTCGGGCCGGGCGACCTGATCGGGCGCCGTGAAGGCAGGTTCCTCCGCCGCGGCCGTGCCCGTGGGGCGGGCCGGGTTCCCCGGCTCATCCCGGCCGGCCATGCCGGTG
>DATCKH010000026.1:0-1651 GCA_036562425.1 Thermaerobacter sp.
GACCTGCGCCGCCAGCTGGGCGCCCTGGAACAGAGGCTGGCCCGGGCTGGCGCCGGCGGCCCCGGGCATGGCGACGAGGTGGAGAAACTGCTGGAGCGGTACGGTCGCCTGCAGGAACGGTTCGAGCGGGAAGGCGGCTACGCCCTGGAGGCGCGAGCGCGCCAGATCCTCTTCGGCCTCGGCTTTCGGGAGGCCGACCTGGGCCGCGCCGTGGGCACCCTCAGCGGCGGCCAGCGGGTGCGGCTGGCCCTGGCCCGCTTGCTGGTCACCCGGCCCGAAGTCCTGCTTCTGGACGAGCCCACCAACCACCTGGACGTGGAGACGTCGGCCTGGTTGGAAGAACACCTGGCCGGCTACCCGGGCGCGGTGGTGATGGTCTCCCACGACCGGGGCCTGTTGACGCGCGCCTGCCACCGCATCGAGGAACTGGCCGGCGGCCGGCTGGAGTCCTACGCCGGCAACTATTCCTTTTATCTGGAGGAACGGGAGCGGCGGCGCGCCCGGGCCCAGGCAGCCTACCGGGCCTACCTGGCGGAGCGGCGGCGGCTTCAGGAATTCGTTGACAAATATCGGGCGGGAAGCCGCGCCACGCAAGCCAGGGACCGGGAGAAGAAGCTGGCCCGTCTCGAGGCGGAGGCACCGCCCCCACCGCCGCCTCCGCGGCCGTTGCCGCGCATCCGGCTGGAAGCCGGCCAGCCTTCCCATGAGCTGGTCTTCCGCCTGGCCGGCGTGGGGCACCGGTACGGGGACGGGCCGTGGCTCTTCCGTCACCTGAATGCCGAGATCCGCCGCGGCGCCCGGATTGGCATTCTCGGGCCCAACGGCGCCGGGAAGAGCACTTTGCTGCGCATCCTCACGGGCAGCCTGGCGCCGGCGGAGGGCCGTGTGCAGGTGGGCGAGGGTGTACGCATCGGTTATCTCGACCAGTTGCTGGGCGTCCCGGACCCGGCGCACACGGTGCTGGAGCAGTTCGTGGCCGGCACCGGCTTGACCCTGCCCGAGGCCCGGGCGGCGCTGGCTCGCTTCCTGTTCCGGGGCGACGAGGTCGACAAGCGGGTGGGCGATCTCAGCGGCGGGGAGCGGAGCCGCCTGATCCTGGCCCGCCTGGACCAGCTCCGCGCCAACACCCTGGTCCTGGACGAACCCACCAACCACCTGGACCTGGAGACACGGGAGGTGCTGGAGGAAGCCCTGGCCGCCTTCCCCGGCACGCTGCTGGTGACCAGTCACGACCGCTACTTCCTGCGACGCCTGGTGGACGAGGTGTGGTGGGTGGAAGGCGGCCGGGTCGAACGCTTCACCGGCGGCATCGACGACTGGCTGGCCCGGCGGCGCGCGGATTCAGAGGCCGGAGGCGGTGAGGCCGCGCCGGGGGAGTCTCCCCGGCACTCCCGGCCGGGCGCGCCCGGTGGCGCCGGCCCACGGCCGCCGCGACAGCCCGAGCAGGCCCGGCACCGCGAGGATACCGCCCGCCTGGCCCGGCGCGTGGCGGAACTGGAGGAAGAGATTGCCGCCCTCGAAGCCGAGCAGGCCGAGCTGGCGCGGCGCCTGGGGGATCCGGGCTTCCTGGCCGCGGCGCAGGCGGATCCGGAGGCCATCCGGGCCGCGGCCGCGCGGGCGGCCGCCGTGGAGGCCGAGCTGGGCACGCGCC
>DATCKH010000035.1:0-7201 GCA_036562425.1 Thermaerobacter sp.
GCGTGAAGGAGGGTGAGCGATGATCCAGCCGCAGTCGCGCCTGGTCGTCGCCGACAACACCGGCGCCAAGGAGATCATGGTCATTCGCGTCCTGGGCGGCTCCGCCCAGCGCTACGGGAACATCGGTGACGTGGTGGTCGCCTCTGTCAAGGAGGCGACGCCCGGCGGCGTGGTCAAGAAGGGCGACGTGGTGCGCGCGGTGGTGGTGCGCACGCGTCACGGGCTGCGCAGGGAAGACGGCTCCTACATCCGCTTCGATGACAACGCCGCCGTGATCCTGCGCGACGCCTTCGAGCCGCGGGGTACGCGCATCTTCGGGCCCGTGGCCCGGGAGCTGCGCGAGCGCCAGTTCATGCGCATCGTCTCCCTGGCGCCGGAAGTGCTGTGACGGGCAGGGCCTCGGAAAGGGGGGTCCCCGATGCGTCGCAAGATGACCATTCGCACAGGTGACACGGTCCTGGTGATCTCCGGTAAGGACGCGGGCAAGAAGGGCAAGGTGATCCGCGCCCTTCCCCAGGAGGAGCGGGTGGTGGTGGAAGGCGTCAACATCGTCAAGCGTCACCAGCGCCCGCGGCCGGGGGTCATGCAGAGCGGGATCATCGAAAAGGAGGCGCCCATCCACCGGTCCAACGTCATGCTGGTTTGCCCGCGTTGCGGGCAGCCCACGCGGGTCGCCAAGAAGCAGCTGGACGACGGCCGGCGGGTACGGGCGTGCAAGCGCTGCGGCGAGGTCATCGACCGGTAGCGCGCTGACGTCAAGCCAGGTCCGGCGCGAACGGCCGGCGGGCAGCCGGCGCGGCGCCGGCGCAGGAGGGTGCGACCATGGCGACCGTGGTCACGAACCTGAAGGAGAAGTACGAGAAGGAAGTCGTCCCCGCCCTGATGGAGCGCTTCGGGTACAAGAGCGTGATGGCGGTGCCCCGCATCGAGAAGGTCGTCATCAACATGGGCGTGGGCGACGCCATCCAGAACCCGAAGCTGCTGGACGCGGCCGTGAACGAGCTGGCGCTGATCACGGGCCAGCGGCCCATGGTCACCCGGGCCAAGAAGTCGATCTCCGCCTTCAAGGTGCGGGCCGGGATGCCCATCGGGTGCAAGGTCACCCTGCGCAAGCAGCGCATGTGGGACTTCCTGACGCGCCTCATCTTCCTGGCGCTGCCCCGCGTGCGTGACTTCCGGGGACTGGATCCCGACTCCTTTGACGGCCGCGGCAACTACTCGCTGGGGCTACGGGAGCAGTTGATCTTCCCCGAGATCGACTACGACGACATCGAGAAGGTGCGCGGGATGGACGTGACCATCGTGACGACCGCGGAGACCGACGAGGAAGCGCGCGAGCTGCTGCGGCTCCTCGGGATGCCATTCCGCCAGTGAGGAGGTGGCTCGATGGCGCGAAAGGCCTTGATCGTAAAGGCGATGCGCGAGCCCAAGTATGCGGTCCGCAAGCGGAACCGGTGCAAGCTCTGCGGCCGCCCGCGCGGTTACATGCGCCGTTTCGGCCTGTGCCGCCACTGCTTCCGGCAACTGGCGCACCGCGGCGAGATCCCGGGCGTCCGGAAGGCGAGCTGGTGAGGCCTCCTCGGCCAGGCCTGGAAAGGGGGTTCTTCCCATGACCATGACCGACCCGATCGCGGATATGCTCACGCGGATCCGCAACGCGTATATGGTTGGCCACGAGCGGGTCGACATCCCCGGGTCGAAGGTCAAGCGGGCGATCGCAGACATTCTCAAGCAGGAAGGTTTCATTCACGACTACCAGTGGATCGAGGACGGCAAGCAGGGCGTGATCCGCATCTTCCTCAAGTACGGCCCCGGCAAGCGGCGCGTCATCCAGGGGCTCAAGCGGATCTCCAAGCCCGGCCGGCGCATCTACGCCCGCAAGGACCAGATCCCGCGGGTGCTGGGCGGCCTGGGCATCGCCGTGCTCTCCACCTCGCGCGGCATCATGACCGACAAGCAGGCGCGGGCGGAGGGAGTTGGCGGCGAGGTGCTCTGTTACATCTGGTGACCGGGAGGTGGGCCACGTGTCACGGGTCGGCAGGAAGCCGGTCCCCATTCCCCAGGGGGTCCAGGTGACCGTCGAGGGAAACGTCGTGCGGGTGAAGGGCCCCAAGGGGCAGCTGGAGCGGACCGTTCCCCAGGAGCTGACCGTGGCCGTTGAAGACGGTGCCGTCGTCGTGCGCCGGCACGCCGACGAGCGCCGGCATCGCGCCCTGCACGGGCTCTTCCGCACGCTGATCGCCAATATGATCACGGGCGTGACGCAGGGTTACGAGAAGTCCCTGACCCTGGAGGGCGCCGGCTACCGTGCCAGCAAGCAAGGGCGGAAGCTGGTGATGAGTCTCGGGTACTCGCACCCGGTGGAGTACACGCCGCCGGAGGGGATCGAGATCGAGGTGCCGGCGGCCAACACGGTGATCGTGCGCGGCATCGACAAGGAACTGGTGGGCAATGTGGCTGCCACCATCCGGGCCAAGCGGCCGCTGAGCCGCTTCCGCTACGCGGACGGCCCGCGCGGTATCCGCTACACGGACGAACGGGTGTCGCTGCGCCCGGCCAAGACAGGTAAGTAATCATTCGCAGGAACGAGGTGTCCATCATGGCGCGGAAGCCCAAGACGCGCGAGGAAGCCCGCAAGCGGCGCCATCGCCGCGTTCGCAAGAAGGTCCACGGAACGGCCGAGCGCCCGCGCCTCAACGTGTTCCGGAGCCTGAAACACATCTACGCCCAGGTCATCGACGACGACGCCGGTGTGACGCTGGTGGCCGCCTCCACCGTCGAGCCGGAGCTGCGGGAGGCGGTGGGTGGCTACGGTGGCAACGTCAAGGCAGCACAGGTGGTCGGCCGCGCCATCGCGGAGCGCGCCCTGGCCAAGGGGATCGAGCGGGTCGTGTTCGACCGCGGCGGTTACCGCTACCACGGGCGAGTCAAGGCTCTGGCCGAGGCGGCGCGGGAGGCCGGGCTGAAGTTCTGAACGACGGGTGAAAGGGGGTTACGGCGTGGCGCGCAATCGCAAGCGGCAGCAGGAAGGTGACGAGCTCCAGGAGCGGCTGGTAGCCATCAACCGTGTGGCCAAGGTGGTCCAGGGTGGCCGGCGCTTCAACTTCAGCGCCCTGGTGGTGGTCGGCGACGGCAACGGCCACGTCGGGGTGGGGATGGGTAAGGCGGCCGAAATCCCCGATGCCATTCGCAAGGCCGTCCAGAAGGCGAAGAAGAACATGATCGAGGTGCCGCGGGTGGGCACCACCATCCCCCACCCGGTGATCGGCGAGTTTGGCGCCGGCCGCGTGTTGTTGAAGCCTGCGGGGCCGGGTACCGGGGTCATCGCCGGGGGCGCCGTACGGGCGGTGCTGGAGCTGGCCGGCATCCGCGACGTGTTGACGAAGTCGCTGGGCACCACCAATCCGGCCAACGTGGTGTACGCGACCATGGAAGGGCTGAAGGCACTGCGCAGCGCCGAGGAAGTGGCGCGGTTGCGGGGCAAGCCTGTTGAGGAGCTCATCGGTTGACGGACGGAGGGCGGGAGTCATGGCAGGATTGCACGAGCTCAGGCCCGCACCGGGGGCGCGACGCCGGCGGAAGCGGGTTGGCCGCGGTATCGGCTCGGGCCACGGCAAGACCGCCGGCCGCGGCACGAAAGGTCAGAAGGCGCGGTCGGGCGGCGCTAAGGGGCCCGGTTTCGAAGGCGGTCAGATGCCGCTGCACCGGCGGATTCCCAAGCGCGGGTTCACCAACGCCCCGTTCCGCAAGGAGTATGCCGTGGTCAACGTGGAGGCGCTCAACCGCTTCGAGCCCGGCACCGAGGTCACCCCGGAGCTGCTGGTGGAGCGGGGGCTAGTGCGGGACCCGCGTGACGGCATCAAGATCCTCGGGGACGGCGAGCTGCGCGTGGCTCTGACGGTGCGCGCCCACAAGTTCAGCGAGTCGGCCAGGGCGAAGATCGAGCAGGCTGGCGGCAAGGTCGAGGTGATCTGACGTGCTGGCCACCCTCGGCCGAGCCGTGAAGATTGGTGACCTGCGGGCGCGGATCCTGTTCACGCTGGCCATGCTCCTGGTGTTCCGGCTCGGCGTCCATGTGCCGACCCCGGGCGTGATCCCCGAGCGGGTTCAGGATCTGTTCGCCAGCGGTTCGATTTTCTCGCTCCTGGACCTGTTTGCCGGCGGCGCCCTGGCCACCGTCTCGGTCTTCGCCATGAGCATCACGCCGTATATCAACTCGTCCATCATCGTCCAGCTGCTCACCGTGGTCATCCCCCGGCTGGAGGAATGGGCGAAGGAAGGCGAGGAGGGCCGGCGGCGGCTCTCCCAGCTCACGCGCTACGGGACGGTGGTCATGGCGCTGCTCCAGGCCGGCGGTATCGCCTTCTTCCTCAACCGCGCCCGAGCACTGGAATGGCCCGGGTTTCCCGGCATGGCCGTGGTTGCCATCACGCTGACGGCCGGTACGGTCCTGCTGATGTGGATCGGCGAGCAAATCACGGACAAGGGGATCGGGAACGGGATCTCCCTGCTGATCTTCGCCGGTATCGTCTCCCGCCTGCCTGCCGGGCTGGTCACCATCATGCGCATGTGGCAGGCCGGCTCCGTTCGGCTGTGGCAGCTGGCCCTGCTGGCCATCATCGGCTTGGCGGTCATCGTGGCCGTGGTCTGGGTGACGGAGGGGCAGCGCCGCATCCCGGTACAGTACGCCAAGCGGGTGGTGGGCAGGCGCATCTACGGCGGCCAGAGCACCCACATCCCGGTACGGGTCAACCAGGCCGGCGTCATCCCCGTGATCTTCGCCGCCTCGCTGGTGGCTTTGCCCCTGACCATCGCCAGCTTCTTCCCGCAGGCGGGGTGGGCGGCGTTCATCACGCGCTGGTTCGACTGGGGGACGCCGCTCAATACGATCGTGTATTTCTGGTTGATCATCGGTTTCACGTTCTTCTACACGGCGATTACCTTCAATCCGCATGACATCGCCGACAACCTGCGCAAGTACGGGGGCTACATTCCCGGCTTGCGCCCCGGCCGCCCGACGGCCGAGTACCTGGGCCGGGTGGTCATGCGCATCACGGTAGCGGGTTCGCTGTTCCTGGCCTTGATCTCGGTGCTGCCGCTCATGGTGCGGGGGATTACCGACATCGCGTCGATCTACTTTGGCGGCACCGCCCTGCTGATCGTGGTCGGTGTGGCCCTGGAGACCATGAAGCAGATCGAGGCTCACTTGCTGATGCGGCAGTACCAGGGCTTCATGAAGCGCTGAGAGGCCAAGCGCTGGCAGGCCGCGAGGCCGGGTGGCGAGGGGAGGGGTAGCGTGCGCTGGATCTTTCTAGGCCCCCCGGGGGCGGGAAAGGGTACGCAGGCGGCACGGCTGGCGGAGCGCGCCGGCGTGCCCCAGATTTCGACCGGCGACATGCTGCGCGCCGCGGTGCGGGCCGGCACGCCCCTGGGACTGGAGGCCAAGCGGTATATGGATGCCGGCCAGCTGGTGCCTGACGACGTGACCATCGCCATCGTGCGCGAACGCCTGGCCCAGGACGACTGCCGGCGCGGGTTTCTCCTGGACGGCTTCCCGCGCACGGTGCCCCAGGCGGAGGGTCTGGCGGCGGCGCTGGAGGAGCTGGGCGTCAGCCTGGACGGGGTGCTCTACTTCGACGTGCCGGACGAGGTGGTGGTCGAGCGGCTCAGCGGCCGCCGCGTGTGTCCCGAGTGCGGTGCCACCTACCATGTGCGCTTTGACCCGCCGCGGGAGGCCGGCCGGTGCGACCGCTGTGGCGCCGAGCTGGTGCAGCGGCATGATGACCGGGAGGACACGGTGCGGGAGCGGCTGTCGGTGTATCGGCGCCAGACCGAGCCGCTGGTGGACTATTACCGGCGGGCGGGCCTGCTGAAGCGTGTCGCCGCGGACCGGCCCATCCAGGAGGTCGAGGCGGAAATCCGGCGCCTGACGGGGGTCGCCTGATGGTCGAGATCAAGTCGCCGCGGGAGATCGAACACATGCGCCGGGCCGGCCGGATCGTGGCCGGCGTCCTGCAGGAACTCCGCCGGGCCCTGCGCCCGGGGGTGACCACCGCGGAACTGGACCGGCTGGCCGAGCGCTTGATCCTGGAGGCCGGGGCGGAGCCCGCCTTCAAGGGCTACCAGGGATATCCGGCCACCATCTGCGCTTCCATCAACGACGAGGTGGTCCACGGCATCCCTAATCCCGGCCGGACGGTGCGCGACGGCGACATCGTGTCCATCGACGTGGGAGCCCGCTACCAGGGGTACTATGGAGATTCCGCCGCCACCTTCGCGGTCGGAAAGGTCCCGGCGGAAGTGCTCCGCCTGCTGGAAGTGACGCGGGAGTCCCTTTACGCGGCGATCGCCGAGGCGCGGCCCGGCCGCCGCCTGGGCGACATCGGCTACGCGGTGCAGCGGGTGGTGGAGGCGGCGGGCTTCTCGGTCGTGCGCGACTATGCCGGCCACGGGATCGGCCGCGCCATGCACGAGGACCCGCAGGTGCCCAATTACGGTACCCCCGGGACGGGGCTCAGGCTGCGGCCCGGCATGGTGCTGGCCATCGAGCCCATGGTCAACGCGGGCGGGTACGCGGTACGGGTGGACGCGGACGGGTGGACCGTGCGCACCGCGGACGGCAGCCTTTCCGCCCACTTCGAGCACACCGTGCTCATCACCGAGGGCGAGCCGGAGATCCTGACCGCAGGTGCCTTCTGACGGGAGTGGCATGAACCGGCTGCGGAGTGCCAGCCAGGAAGGCGCGGCATCTTGAGGCACTTCGCGAACCATACTATAAATTGTGGCCGGAGGTGGCTCCGTGCACGAAAGCATCGGGCAGCTGGTCACGTCTAGAGCCGGGCGTGATCGCGGCCGACCCTACTTGGTGCTCGGCGTGCTCGATGAGCGGTTCGTCCTGGTTGCCGACGGCGACCAGCGCACGGTCGAACGCCCCAAACGCAAGAACGTGAAGCACCTGGTCTTTCACCGGGCCTGGGCGCGGGACGTCCGGGAGGCGCTGGCCGCGGGCCGGCGTCCGGGCAACCAGGAGATACGACGCGCTCTCGCGGCCCTGGTTGCGGAGCATTTCGGGGAGCGAGACGGGCAGCCGGAGGCACAAGGGGGGTGAGGCCGTGGCTCGCAAGGACGACGTGATCGAGGTCCAGGGGACCGTGGTGGAACCCTTGCCAAACGGTATGTTTCGTGTAGAATTGGATAATGG
>DATCKH010000043.1:0-5938 GCA_036562425.1 Thermaerobacter sp.
TGGGCCACCGTCGCCATGGAGTTGAAGGCCGCCACGAGACCGCAGCACAGCCCGTATTCCCGGTTGTGCTCCATCTCGACGAGCTCGAGACCGGGAATGGCCTTCAGGATGTCCCGCGGCTCGTCGTAGACGTTGAACCAGCGCCCCACGTGGCAGGAGTCGTGGTAGGTCACCTTGACCGGCAGCTCCCGCTCGAACTTGAGCCGCCCTTCCTTAAGGAGGTGGTGCAGGAACACGGTCACGTGGACCGGCTCGATATCCCATTCCAGCCCCAATTGCTGGGCTACCTTTGGATAGTTCTCGTAGAAGGTGGCAAAGCAGCCGGGGCAGGAGAGGATGAGCGTCTTCACCCCACGCTCGCGCAACTTCTGGATATTCCTGGCCACGAGATCGGCGAAGTCGTTCATGTACCCGCCGAGGGCCAGGTAGAGGCCGCAGCAGATCTCGTCATCGTCCAGGAGGACGAAGTCCACCCCGGCCTTGTCGAGGATGCGGGTGAGATTCCGGGCCATGTTCGGCATGACGATCGCGGCCCAGCAGCCCGGCCAGTAGGCCACGGCGCCCCTTTCCCCGTACCGGACGTCCTGCGGCACCCAACGCCGGACCTGCTCCGCCGACACGCCCCAGAAATTGCCCGTAGACAGGACGTGCTCCCTGACGGCGGCCAGCCCGGTGTTCTCGAACTTCTTCGCGTTCAGAAGGGGCCGCAAGCTCAGCCAGTGCTCCGCGTTGTCGATACCCACCTGGCAGACCACATCGCACTTCTTGCACGTTGTGCAGAAGAAGAGGGCCCCGGCCAGCTTCTCGTCAAAGGGAATGTTGCCCTTCACATACTCCTTGAGCAAATACCACTTGCCCCGGGGTGAATTGCCCTCCCAGGGATCGCTGTCGAAAACCGTGCACGCCCACCGGCAGTAACCGCACTGGGCGCAGACGAATGCCTCCCGCGCGAGTTCCGCCGGCAGGTCCTTGGCCGGCCCGTTGCTTTCGCCCTTGCCCGCGAAGAGCCTGCCCACCGAACCCAGGACGGACTGGCCGGCCCTCGCCGCCTTGACCGCCGTGGCCAGCATCTTGAGAGGGGAGTTGGGATCCATGCTGGGTGGCAGGATCTTGCCAGGGTTCATGACACCGTCGGGATCCTGTTGCCGCTTGAACTCCACGACCTTCTGCAGCGTCTCGCGCCCCAGCAGGTCCTCCGCCTGGTCGGTGAAATACATCCCCGCCGCGTAGTAGTGGCCACCCAGCTTCTTCGCCTGATCCATGAGAGCCATGGCGGCCGAATATTCCAGGGCGAAGGTCGCCTTTCGCTCGTCGCCCAGCATGAGGCCGAGCAACGTAACCTGCCCCCCGCGGGCGACCGTGCCCTCGAAGGCGACGTCCTTGTACTTCCGCTCGGCCCCGGTGACAAACCGCGCCAGCTGGTCGACCGGCACGACGACCTCGCTGGCAATGATGGAGGGGCCATTCCGCTTGAGCCGCAGCGGGTAGAACCGTTCCTGCCACTCATGCCGCGCCAGTTCATCATTCAGCATGACACCGCCGCTCTCGAACACGACCGCCTCCAACCCGGCAGGCTTCTGCCCGCGGGCCACCAGCATACACAGGTACTTGTCCTCGGGGAGCATCCTTTCCCCTGTGGCTGCTTGCTTCAGCCGCACGAAGTTGGGATTGAAGAGGGTGACGGACCACAGGCTGCCGTTGTAATCACCGCCGGACAGCCGGGCCATGGCCTTCTCGAGATCTTCCGCGGTATCGAAAGCGGCCAGCACGGGGATGTCTTCCTGGTACGGCTCGATCTTCAAAGTCACCCGCGTGATGAACCCGGTGATACCCTCCAGGCCTACCACCAGGTCCAGATCCTCGCCCTTGAGGGACCGGACCTCGCCCGCCGGCGTCACCAGCTCCACGGCCACCACGTTGTCCCGAATGGTGCCGGCGCGGAAGCTGCCGATCCCCATACCGCCCTGGGCCACCCACCCGCCCACCGTCGCCGCGGGGGCACTGGTCGGGTAGAGCGGGAGGGCAAAACCCCGTTTCTGTAAGGCTGCGTCCAGCTCCCGCCAGGTGATGCCCGGCTCGACGGTGACCGTGCGGGCAGCCGGATCAATCTCCAGGACCTTCTTCATCCGCGCGAAGTCGACGACGATGCCGCCCCTGGTAGGGATGGTCCCGCCATAGCCACTGGTTCCGCTGCCCCGCGGCACCAGAGCCACCTTGTATTCCCGCGCCAGGGAGACCAGCCTGACGATCTCCTCCGTGTCAACAGGTTGGACCACCGCATCGGGCTGGTGGTTGATCATCCGCATGATACTGTCAGGTAAGGATCCCAGATCATGGCCATAGAGGAGTCGCTGCAAAGGATCGGTAGTGAACCGGTCGGCAAATGTATCTTTGAGTGCCTGCACGGCTTCCGTTGCCAGCGCCACGGCCTACCGCTCCTTTCTACACACAGCGAGCCAAGCAATGGTGGACCTCCTACCCCATTCCTGTCCCAGTCCTGTACCGCATACAATCCGACCCTAAGGGGTATTTGTCCAGGCGAGTCCTGTATTGAGAGGCATGATCGGAAGGTAGAAATATGCCGTGTAGGTGAGACTCAGGGAAGCGATATTATGAGGAAATGCTGTGATTGCAAGAAAGACCGGAAGGCAGTCATCGAAGCGGCACAATTAATGTTCAGAGTCATCCTCAATATCGATGTATCGATGCGCCACCCGCCGCTTTTCGGCCCGTAGAGCAATGGTGATGAAAAAGGCCAGTCCGCCATAGAGCAGGACGGCACCGAAGACCAGCATCACAGCGGCACCCGGCAAGAGTCCCTGTTCCATGGACCTCATCCTCCTTCTTTCTAAATCCCCCTTCTAATCCCCCTCCGTTTCGGCCGGAACCTTCGTCAGGTGGCCGGTCCGGGAGTAGCCGGCCCTGGAAGGGACCGTCGCCCCGGCCAGCCGGTAACTCAGGTACAGAGCCGCGGCTACCATTCCCAGCACCACCGACCAGCCAAACACCAGGATCGCGCTCTGCGGGTAGCCGCCATAGGGCTGCTGGAACTCGCGGATCAAGTTGTTCAGGATGTTGTACCCCAGCAGGACCGGCGTGACGTACTTGACCAGGACGTCCCACCAGCGTCCGACGGGAAAGTCCGAGAGCGGGTTTACGTGCGCCCGGATCTTCTCGGTGCCGTACAGCCAGCCGAGGACGACGGCCTCCAGCAGGCCCAGTACGGCGATGCCGTAGCTGGACACGAAGTGGTCGACGATGTCCAGGATGTGAACCCCTGCACCGGTGGTGTAGAGGCTGCTGACCAGGAAGCCCACGAGGGCAAGCTTGCGCAGTAGGTTCTTCCGGTCGGCGCCGGTGCGGTCGATCAGGGCCGAGGCGAAGGCCTCAAACATGGACAGGCTGGAGGAAATGCCGGCCACCAGCAGCGCGAAGAAGAACATCAGGCCGAAGATGACCTGCGCCCAATAGGGCATGGGCAGCAGGCTGATGCCCTTGGGGAAGGCCACGAAGGCGACGCCGGCCCCGCTGGTCGCAATCTCTTCAAAAGGTACCCCGGTGGTTGTGGCGATGTACCCTAGCACGCTGAAGACCGCCAGCCCCGCCAGGAAGTCGAAGCTGGAATTGGCGAAGACGGTGATGAAGGCGCTGTTCACCAGGTCCGACTTCCGGGGCAGATAGCTGGCGTAGGCGATCATCACGCCCACCGCCAGGGTGGCCGAGAAAAACACCTGGCCGTAGGCCGCCACCCAGACCTGCGGGTCCAGGATCCTGGAGAAGTCCGGCTGCAGGAAGAAGTTGAGGCCGTGGGCCGCGCCGGGCAAGGTGAGGCCCCGGATGGCGATGATGACCATCAGGATGCCCAGCGTGGGGGTCATCCACCGGCAGGCGGCCTCGATACCGGCGGAGATGCCCTTGACCGCGTAATAATAGTTCACCCACCAGATGACGGCGGTGGCCACGAGCAGGTGCCAGCGGATCCCCTGGAAGTCCCACGGACCGGCCGAAACGCCCAGGAATCGGCCGCTGAAGAAGGCACCGGGATCCGCACCCCAGGCCTGGGTGAAGGAGTAGATCATGTAATTCAGCGCCCAGCCGATGATCACGCTGTAATACGTGACCACCACGACCGGGATCATGACCTGCCACCAGCCGATCCACTCCCACTTCCTAGAGAGGCGGCCAAAGGCGCTGATGGCAGCCGCCCGCATCTTGTGGCCGTAGCCGAATTCCAGGATCATCAGCGGCACGCCGGCGGTGAGAAGGGCGACGAAGTACGGAAGAAGGAAGGCGCCGCCGCCGTTCTCATAGGCCATGAAGGGAAACCGCCAGAAGTTGCCCAGCCCCACCGCGGCACCGACGGTGGACAAGATGAAGCCGGCGCGGGATCGCCATTGATCACGCGCTTCCACGACCGCCTGCCTCCTTGGCGGCCCCCGGAAAGGGGACCGGGGGTACTCCACCTTTGGCCGAGTTCCTGCCGCGGGTCGAGTCTCGGCCGCGAGGTCCTCGCGTGCGGGCCGTCCTCCGTGCCGGCCCCACTGCTGAAGCCCCCACCGCAACGGCGGTGGGGGCTTCTGACAGCCGCCCGCCAGGGCAGGAGCGTGTGGCTGAACCATTCGCTGAAGAACGTACCACAGGAACCGTAAAGAGCACCACGATGACCCCGGAAACGATATTCTGCCCTAACCCCCGCTGCTAGGCCCCGCGGGCTGGGGTACTGGTACTCGCGGTGACACCTGCATCGTCCCGTTGGATGCCGTCGTGCCACACCGGCTTTCTCTTCTCGCAAAAGGCCTGAATGCCGCTCACCGCGTCGGGGTGCTTGCTGTTGCGCACGATCACCTCCGTGGCATAGGCCAGGGCTTCAAAGTCATGCATCTGGAGTTGCTGGTAGAACATTCGCTTGCCGAGGGCGATCACGTCCAGACTTTGCTTGGCGATCTCCCGGGCGAGGGCCTCCGTCGCCTCGTCCAGGGCACCATCAGGGACGACGCGGTTGACGAGGCCCATCGCTTCCGCCTCGCGGGCGCTGTAGAGGTTGCCGGTGAAGAGCATCTCCGCCGCCTTCTTCCGGCCGACGTTACGGCTCAAGAAGACCGCCGGCGTACTGCAGAACAGCCCCCAGTTGATGCCCGTCGTTCCGAAACGGGCGCTTTCCGCAGCCACGGCCAGGTCGGAGACGGCCACGAGTTCCAGGCCGGCGGCGACGGCAAGGCCGCGCACCTTGGCGATCACCACCTGGGGCATCTCGCGAATGGTGCGCTTCAGCTGAAAGCTCCTTTGGAAGAGGTCATAGACCCCTTGCAGATCGAGGGCTTGTATCTCACGCAAGTTGTGGCCCGAGCTAAAGGTTTTCTCGTTGCCCTGCAGGATGACGACGGCGACCTCCCGCCGCGACGCGATGTCCTTCAACGTGGCCTCCAGAGCTTCCATCATCTCCAGCGTCAGGGTGTTGTAGGCACGGCCGTAGTTCAGCGTGACCGTCCCGATCGGCCCGTGCTTTTCGTACAGAACGATATCTTCCACTGCCGGGTACCCCCTCTTCTTGGATGTGCCACGTACCGTTACGGCTAGGTGGAATGGCCCGCCGCGCGGCACGATGACCACGAGGCAATGCATCAATTGTGACCGTAGGACAATAGGACAAGCCATCAATTGATACGCTTGGCGTAACCCTGCCACTCCCGCTCGCGCAACACGTTCTTCTGAACCTTCCCGGTGCTGGACTTGGGCAGTTCCACGAACTCCACATAGCGCGGGCACTTGTAGTGGGCGATGCGCTCGCGGCAGAACGCGATGATCTCCTCCGCCGTGGCCGTCTTCCCCGGCTTCAGCGTCACGAAGGCCTTGGGCACCTCGCCCCATTTGGGATCCGGCACCCCGATGACCGCCACTTCCAGCACCGCCGGGTGTTCCGCGATGCAGCGTTCCACCT
>DATCKH010000047.1:0-6746 GCA_036562425.1 Thermaerobacter sp.
AGCCGCAGGTTGAGCGGGATGTCGCGCAGGATGCGCTCGCGGATCGGCAGCAAGCTGATGATCAGGAAGAACAGGCCGTCGAGGAATACGGCACCCAGCACCGTCTGCCACGGGATGCCCTGGCCCAGGACGACGGTGAAGGCGAAATAGGCGTTGAGCCCCATGCCGGGCGCCAGCGCGAAGGGCAGGCGCGCGAAAAGGCCCATCAGCAGGGTCGCCAGGCCGGCCGAGAGCGCGGTAGCCATCAGGACGGCCTGGGGGTCGAGGCCGGCAGCGCCGAGGATCTGCGGGTTGACGAACAAGATGTAGGCCATGGTGACAAAGGTCGTCACACCGGCCAGGATCTCCGTGCGCACGTCGGAGCCGCTGGCCCTGAGGGCGAAGAAGCGGTCGATCCAGCCGGCAGCCGCGGTCTCCCGGGGCAGCGGGTCGCCATGCTGGCGCATTGCGACGGACATGCGGGAACCCCCTCACGAGTGCTGGTCCACGGGCACGCACCGTCCCGCGCGCCCATTCCTTCGTATCATATCGTTTCGCGTCGAGCAATCTTGAACGTTAGATAATGTTCGAACGATGATAAACTAACTTGTGTTATTGTTCCGAAAACCTTTGGTGATTCACTGGAGATTCCCGCAGCCCCCGCCCAGGAGCCCCCGTATTTGCGAGCCTCGCGCGCGGTGCCAGGACGCACACTACCGTCGGGAGCCACACACCAGGCATGACACGAGCGCCCGACATGAAGCGCGGCCATCGGGCCGGGATTCCCGGCCTGGCCACACACCGGAGCCCGTCTTCGGACCGCAGCACACGGAAAAAAGCCGGCAGCGAGCGCCCAGCGAGCGCCGGTTAGGAGCATACCTGGCTGCAGACACGCATCTGGGAGGAGTGTGGCTGCAGACACGCATCTGGGAGGAGTGTGCGAGGATGGCGCTGGGACAGAAGACGAATCGCCTGCTCATCAAGGAAGCCCACCCCGCCCTGGATAACCTGAAGTACGAGATCGCGGCGGAGTTGGGCCTGCCGGTGCGGCAGGGTTCGGAGGATTACTGGGGTGACGTGCCCGCGCGCCAGGCCGGCGCCGTCGGCGGCCGCATGGTCCGGCGCATGATTGCCCTGGCCGAGCAAGCCCTGGCCAGCGGCCAGACGCTGCCGCCGGATCCCCGCCGGCAGGGCTGAGAAGAGCCAGCGGGTGTCGACCCAAGAAAATGCGGGATGATGCGGGGAAAATACGGACGGACGGGTAAATACGGAGAAGGTACGGATGAAGCTAGCTCCAAGCAGCTGGAAGCCGCGCGGTCCAGGAGGCCGCGCGGCTTTTTGTTCGCGCGCCCTGCGCGACACGCTTCACGGCGATCGCCAGCTCGTTACCTTCTTTTTCTCCGTCCGTGCGCTGTTCGTACGCTGCTGTGCTTGCTGTTCCGGGTTTGTTCTTCCGGTTACTGGGTCCCGCTGCCGCCCCTGCCCTCGACCGCCTGCCAGGAACCGGCAGGCCCGGCAGGAATGTACGGCCGCGCGGCCGAATAGCGCCTTACGACGGGCGGCGCGCCGGATGGGTCCCTCCCGCGCTGGCGCGGGGCCGTTCAGCGTCGGCGGCCGCCCGGCCGCGTCACCGGGGAGGGGGTCGCGCTGTGAAGGCGCTCAACTTCTATCCTACCGTCTACCAGGCTCACCTGCTGGCCTCCCAGAAGCGCTGCACCATCCGGCTGGGAGACAAGCGCGACAAGTACCGGGAAGGCGATATCGTCTGGGTCACCTACGGCAGCCGTTTCGCGCCGCGCCAGAAACTGTTCGCAGCCGTCATCGACCGCGTAACGGTAAAGCGGCTGGACGAACTGACGGAGGAAGAGTTGCGCGCGGAGGATCCCAACCTGCGCTCTCCTCAGGACCTGGCGCGCTTCCTGGAGCGCATCTACGAGCGTCCCGTGGACCTGGCGGAAACCGTCACTGCCGTGTTCTTCTCACGCATCGTCGAGTGACGCGCGGATGATGCGCCGCCGTGGGGGTGGCACGACGCCATGAGCCCGAGGCTCGTCATCACCGGGCTGGCCGTCCTCGTCTACATAGAACTGTGGCGCCTCGCGCGGCTGCTCCTTTCGGCCACCTGGGACGCGCTGGCGCTCCCGGTCTCCGCAACAGCCCAGGTGCTGGCACTGGTCCTGTTCCTCTTCGTCTCGGTGATGCTGATCCCGGTGGCCGCCTTGGTGGCGAGGTGGGCGGCCGCCAGCATCCGGCGCGGAGCCTGACGTCCGTCTGATGATCCCGTCTCTCGAGGCCTGGCACCCGAGGGCCCGACGTTTTCGTTGATGGGGCCTCGTCGACGCGCCTGGGGACGGCGCCGCGCGTCCTCGCGGGTCGAGGGCCGGGCTCGCCCGGCCGCCGCAGGTTGGCCGCCTAGCCCTGACCCGTGGCCCCGCTCCCCTTCCGGTGCTGCAGGATGTGGGCCACGATGCGCTGGCCATGCCACCGCCCGTTTTCGATGAAGATTTTGTTGGCGTCATACCCGGCCGCCACGACGCCTGCCAGGTAGACACCCGGCACGGGCGTCGCCATGGATTCGGGATCGTGCACGGGCTCGCCGGTGGCCGGATCGATGGGCACCCCCAGCCGCCGCGCCAGGTTGTGATCCGGCCGGAAGCCCACCAGCGCGAACACGAAGTCGTTGGGCACCCGGCGCACCTCGCCCGCCACGTCCAGCTCAACGGCGTCCGGCAAGATGGACCGCACCACCGTGTTGAAGAAGACGGTGATCCGGCCCTTTTCCACCAGGCTCTTGAAGGGCGGCAGCACCCACGGCTTAATGCGGTCGGAGAGTGCCGGTCCGCGGTGGACCAGGGTCACGCGGGCACCGCACCGGTGCAGGTCCAGGGCTGCCTCCACCGCCGAGTTTTGCCCGCCGATGACCAGCACCTCGCGGCCGTAGAAGGCGTGCCCCTCCCGGTAGTAATGGGACACCTTGGGCAGGTCCTCGCCCGGAATTCCCAGGCGGTTCGGGCGGTCGAAATACCCCGTGGCGAGAACGACGTTGCGCGCCCGGTACACCGTGGGCGGCGCCTCCTCCCCCGTCCCGGCCGGGCCGGCAGCCGCCGCAGCGGCGGTCCCACTCCCGCCTGGGCCGGCCTCGCCATTCCGGCTGGCCGCCGGGTTGCCCTCGCCCACCGGCGCCGCCCAGCCCGCCTGCAGCCGGCGGTTGGGCCGCGTGTATACCAGGAACGTGTCGCCGTCCCGGCGGATGTCCGTCACCTCTTCGAAGGTCTGTACCCGCAGTCCCAGGTGGTGGACCACCGCCCGGTAATAATCCAGGGCCTCCCGGCGGGTGGGGTTGGCCCGCTCGGTGACGAAGGGCACGCCGGCGATGCTCAGGTTGTCGCTGGTGCTGAAGAACGTCATCTGCAGGGGAAAGTTGGCCAGCGAGTTGACGATGGCCCCCTTCTCCAGTACCCGGTAACGCAGCCCGGCCCGGTGGACCTCGGCGGCACAGGCCAGGCCGCACGGGCCGGCCCCCACGATGATGACATCATCCATCTCTGTCAACGCCGCATTCCGCCTCCCCTGGTACCTGGCTCCTGGTAGCTGGTTCTGCTCTTCCCCGGCTTTCCCGGCGCCCGTGGCGCCCGGGGCGTGAGGCGCTCGCCAGGGCGGGCGCCCGGCCCGGCCGCCCTGCGGGAGCGGGTGCGCCTGCGCGGAGCGGGCGCGCCAATTCTCATCCTATAGCAAGAAGGCCCTGCTGGCGCCCGCCCGCGGGAGCGGGCGGGGGCCGCAGGGACACGCGACCACCGCTTCACAAGCACTCGCGACCGGCAGGACCGTTCCGGCGGGGTCACTGCTGGCCGGGGACCAGCGGCCGCATGATCACCGTGCCGTAGATCACCCGTTTCGGCGCCGCCGCCACGTCCAGCACGGCCTGGGCCACGTCCTCCGGCCGGAGCGAGTAATCCTTGGGCTCGGTCCCGCCGAACCAGGTCTGGACGGAACCCGGGCAGATGGCCGTCACCCGCAGCTCGTAGGGCTTGACCTCCTGCCGCAGGGTGTCGGCCAGGGCCATCAGCCCCCACTTGGAGGCGCAGTAACCGGCGCCTTCGGGGAAGGTGGTCGTGCCGGCCACCGACGAGATCATGATGATGTGGCCGTCGCGCCGCTCCATCATGTGGGGAAGGACCGCCTTCGTCCAGAGGAAGGGGCCCTTGAGGTTCACCGCCATCATCTCATCCCAGGCTTCTTCCGCCAGCTCGGCCACCGGCGCGAAGTGCCCGACGCCGGCGTTGTTGACCAGGATGTCGACACGCCCGAAACGAGCGATGGCACCTTCCGTCACCCGCCTCGCGTCCGCCGCGGAGGTGACGTCGGCCACCTCGCGCACGAAGGCACCGGGATGGGTCTTGTCCAGCGCAGCGGCCAGCGCGTCCAGGGCCTCCCGGGACCGGGCCACCCCCACTACCTTCGCCCCCTCCCGGACGAAGGCCTCGACGATGGCGCGGCCGATGCCCCGGCTCGCGCCCGTCACGATGGCGACCTTGTCCTGCAAGCGCCCGCTTCCTGTCACCGGGAATCGACCTCCCGTTCCTCCTGTCGAACCGGCACTTCCCGTCGAACCCGCGGCCCGGCGCACGGGCAGGGCCGGGCCGGCGCGGGCGGGGCGCCCCCCGCCGGCGTCCCGCCCGCGCTGGCTTGTGCTATAGTGAGCCTCGTGGTGCCGGTCGATCTTGTGGTGCCACTGACGACCGCCCGCGGCCGCGCCCGGCTGCTTTGAGCAGCGCCCCGCCGGGCGGCCAGCCTGTGAGGGAACGACATGCGACTCTCGCTTCGGCAGCTTCTGCGCCTCTACCTGCCGCTGGCGGCCAGCGACCTGCTCCTGGGAGCGTCGGAAACGGCGGTCAATGCGGGCATCGCGCGGCTCGCCCAACCGGCCCTCTCCCTGGCTGCTTACGGCGCCGTCATCGCCACCGCACTGCTGATCGAGAGCCCGGTTATCATGTTACTCCACGCGGCCAACGCCCTGGCCACCGACGCGGCGGCCTTCCGCCGCCTCCGCCGCTTCACCCTGGTCCTGGCGGGCGTGCTGACCGGCCTCCACGCGCTACTGGCCTTCACACCGCTCTTCCGGTGGTATTTCGGCCGCGTGCTGGGATTGGAGCCGGAGGTGCTGGCCCTGGCCCGGCCATCCTTCGCCCTCATGCTGCCGTGGACGGGAACGATCGCCTGGCGTCGCCTGCACCAGGGCCTGCTGATCCGTCATGGGCACACGGGGGTGGTGGGCCGGGGCACCCTGATCCGCCTGCTGGCCATAGCCACGGGAATGGCCCTGGTCGGCGGCCTCGCCGGCGCGCCGGGGGCGGTGGCCGGCGGTGCGGGACTTGCCGCCGGGGTGACAGCGGAGTGCTTGTATATCGGGTGGGTCGCCGCCCGCTGGATGCGGGAGTCCGGGTGGGACGGCACGACCGGTGCAGGCGCCGGGTCCAGGCCGGGGCGCGGCTCCGGGTCCGGGTCCGGTACGAGCACCGGTGCAGGCGCCAGTGGAGGCGTCCCCGCAGGCGCCCGGCCCACGCCCTGGGCAAGTGCCCGCGCGGAAGCCGGCGCCGGCGAGGGTACGGCGTCCCCTCTCTCCTGGCGCCAGTTGCTGGCGTTCTACACACCCCTGGCCCTGACCAGCATGACCACCTTCGCCGCCCGGCCGGTCCTCACGGGTCTCCTGGCCCGCTCGGCCGATGCCCCGGTGGGCCTGGCCGCCTGGCCCGTCACCTGGAGCACCCTGCTCCTGTTCATGCTGCCCATGCGGACCATCGAGCAGATCACCATTCCCCATGCCGGTACCGGGGCCGAGCGGGATGTGCAGCGTTTCGCGCGGCTGGCCGGGATCGCCGGCAGCGCCCTCCTTGCCGCTCTCGCCGCCACGTCCCTGCTGGGCCGGTATCTGGAGGCGGCCATCGGGGTCACGGGGCCGGTCCTGGCGGCCGCCCGAGCCAGCCTGCTCTGGCTGGCACCGGTCCCCTTCATCGTAACCGGCGCCTCCTTCGCCGCCGGGCGGCTGGTCCGGCACCGGCAGACCCTGTTCGTTCACCTGGCGGCTCTGGCCAACGTGGGACTGCTGGCGGTGACGGCCCTCACCTTGCACACCCTGTGGCCGGCCCTGCCCGGCACCCGGACGGCCGCCTTGAGTCTCATCATCGCCTACCTGGGAGAATGGGCTGTCCTGACCGCAGGCGCTGCGCTGGCTCTCGGGAGGGTCCACACGGCCGGTCGCGGACCGGGAACGACTCCCGCCCCGAGCGCCCCGGCTGGAACGCCGGGGCTGCCCGCCGCCGGTCAACGGAACTGACGGGCAGCCCCGCGCGGGCGTTGCCGGCCCGTAGTCCACGGAGGCGCCGTCCTGGGCCGGATACGCCGTTCTGGCCTGCCAGTGCATCTCGGCGGCCGGCCAACGCGTCGCCGTCGCCGGCGGGTTCGTCTAACCCGGCTGCCTACGGGTTCGACTGGCGCGGCTGCCTGCGCCGCCGGTGAGTGCCGCCGGCACGGCCCTCTGGGAGGGCGCCTCGCTCAGGGTCTTCATGCCCGCCTGCCGGTTGCTCTTGCTGGCCGCTGGACCCGTGGTTCTCCCCGTCCCCGGCCCGCAGCCGCGGGTTACCCGGTCCCTGGGGAAGGCGGTGCCGGGCCCGGATGCGGCCCGTCGACTGGCGGGTGGCCTCGTAATCGGTGCCGCTCTCCTTCCCCTTCCCGTAGCTGGCGCCCCACATTCGGGCACTGGCTTCGGA
>DATCKH010000055.1:0-3873 GCA_036562425.1 Thermaerobacter sp.
GTAGCCCTGCGACTCGGCGAAGGCCTTGATGGCCCGCTCCTGGGCCTCGAGGCCGTAACCGCCGGTCGCCTGTTCCTCCGAGGACACCCGGATATAGGCGACGGCCTTCTGCGCGACCTCGAGGTGGAGCCGCTGTTGCTCCTGTACCTGCCGCCGGAGCCGACGAACCCGCTTGCTGGCGACCATCGTTGGACCTCCCCGCGCCGGAATCGGATTAATTCTCAAGAGAATTAATCCGATTCCGCCCTCAGGATAGGCCCGCTCGGGCGCCGCTGTCAACAGGAGATATGGACCAATGAAGCACACTTGCGATACGATGATGGCACGCTAAGGACAGAAGGGAGGCAGCGACGCGCATGACCGTCAAGGTGCCCGAGGTCATGACGGTGGCCGAGGCGGCCGCCTACCTGCGCGTCGACGAGCGGACGGTGCGCCGGCTGCTGCGCGAAGGCCGGCTCCCGGGCCGCAAGGTGGGCCGTGAGTGGCGCCTGCACAAGGCGGCGCTGGACCGCTTCCTGGCCGGCGAGTACGAACCGCTGAGCCCCGAGGCCTTGGCGGCCTTCCGGCGAGGCCTCGAAGAAATCTGGGCCGGGCGCGCCAGGCCGATCGAACCCGACGACGACGAGGACGAGCCCACAGCGGAGGAGCTGGCCGACGCGGAGGCAGGCTGGCGCGAGTACTTGGAGGGCAAGGCCCGCCCGTGGGACGAGATCCGCAAGGAGCTGACCCATGACGCGTGATGCGCCGGGGTGGCGCCTGCTGATCGCCCCCCGGGCCGAGAAGGTGCTCAAGCGCCTGCCGGCCCCCGAGCGCAAGCGCTTCCTGGAGGCCTTCGACCGCCTGGCAGCGGACCCTTACAACGCCCCCGTCAAGCCCCTGCAGGGCCGCCCGGAGTGGCGCCTGCGCGTGGGCGGCTGGCGGGCGCTGCTGCGGGTGGACCGCGAGGCCCGGACCATCGTCGTGGTCGCCATCGGGCCCCGCGGCGACATCTACAAGGGCCCGCGGCGGTGATGCGGCGTCAATCCGGCGTCCATGCAGGGCCCTGCAGGTTCTTGGCTGCGTGCCACGCGAGGAGGGGCTTTTCTGGATCGCGAGCTGCTGACCATTGCGGACATCGCCCGCCGCCTGGGGCTCCCGGAAAGTACGGTGCGCTACTACCGCGACCGCTTCGTAGCTTACATCCCAACCGTGGGCGAGGGGCGCCACCGTCGCTACCGGCCCGAGGCCCTGGAGGTGCTGCGGTTCGTTGCGGACGCCATGCGGGCCGGAACCCCGGCGGAAGACGTGGAAGCCGCCCTGCGCCAGCGTTTTTCCCTCACCGTCGAACCGCAGCAGCAGTCCGCAGCAACGCAGCAGCAGTCCGCAGCAATCCTCCGGGAGCTGGTGGCCGACGCCGTGGCCGACGTGGTGAAGGAGGCGGTGCAGCGCGAAACCGAGGCCTTACGGGAGGAGCTGCGCCGGCTACGGGAAGAGCTGGCCGCGACCCGCGAGGAGCTGGCGCGGCAGGCTGAGCGGGACGAGGCCCGCGACGAGCGCCTGGTGGCCCGGATGCGGGAGCTGCTGGAGGAACGACGCCGGCGGCGCTGGTGGTGGCCCTTCTGAGTGCGAACGCGCGTTCGTTTGTGCCTTCTGGCAACACGTAAAAGGCGCTCACGAGCAGTAAGCAGCTAGCTACGTGGAGTAGCCATCGCTGTACGCGATATCTTGCGGTCGCTCTCCGCGACGCTCGTTCATGCTAAAATCTCCGGCAGGAAACCAAGTGGCAGTGGCGAAAAACAAAGAGGAGCGCCCGACGGCTGGCAACCTTGCGGCGCTCCCCACAGCCCGATATAGAGAGGCCCGTAGTGGGCGGGCCCCTCACCCCTTTGCCGGTTGAACCGATTCGCCAGTAGCCGCTGGTTTCCTGCCAAGAAGCGCGGGGAATTTGCGGGCGAAATGGATAGCAGTGGCGAGATCGGAGCCGGCTGGGGGCCACAACCTAGCCGGCTCGTCCTTTTCGGGAGGGATCAGCGTGCAGCAGAACCCCATCACGGCGTACCGGGAGCGCCGGGGGTGGACCCGCAGGGAGCTGGCCCTGCGGACGGGGTTGGGCTACACGCAGCTTACGGCCGTCGAGCTGGGGCATCCGCCCCGGCTGCCGCCGGGCGTCCTGCAGGCCTTTGAGGCCCTGGGCGAAGATCCGGGCGAGCTTGCGGCCGCGTATCAGGCGTGGCGAGAAGCGCAGCGGGCCGCCTCGTAGGGCGGCCCACCCCAGAAACCAAACCCCGCGCTGCCACGCGGGGCCGACCGAGGTGATTTTCGTGGAGGCTCTGCAGCCTAACCAGAGTGTAGCACAAAACCAGCAGGTTCAAACCAGCGAACTTCCGGAGACGTTGGCCGCGGCCATCTTCCTCCACCGGCAGGGCCTCGCGCTCCTGCCGATCCGGCCCCGCAGCAAGAGGACGCATAAGCGCGTCCTGACCGAGCTGTATGGCGACGACAAGTGGGGCCACCTGGCCCGGCGCCGCGCCAGCGAGCCCGAGGTGACCGCCTGGTTCGAGAAGGACCCGGAGTGCGGCATCGCCGTGATCGCCGGACCGGCGAGCGGCGGGCTCGGGTTCGTAGACGTGGACGACCCTGACGCCGCCTACGATCTTGTGGTGCGCCTAGCTCGCCTGGGCGGTCCCGTTATCCGAACGCCGCGGCCGGGCTATCGCTTCCTGTTCCGCCAGCGCGAACCCATCCCCAACCGGAAGCTGAAGCTGCCCGACGGCCGCGAGGTCGGCGAGGTCATCACCGGCTACAACCGCAACCGCGAGGTCGCCGGGCAGTACGCGCTCGTGCCGCCGTCGATTCACCCGAGCGGACAAGCCTACGCCTGGCATCGTGGCTTCAACGCGCCGCTGCCCGAGCTGGACGAGGCCGAGCTGCTGAAGCTGTTGGACGGCTTCGTCGCCGGCGGCCGTGCCCACGCTGAGGCCGCAGCCGATGCTGACGCTGAGGCCCGTGCTTTCGATGGTGGTGACCGTCGCAAGTACGAACGTTGCCAACGTTCCTACTTGCGACGCCTCGACCAGGAGGGGACGGCGCGGATCTATGAGCTGCAGCGGTCCCCGGAGTTCATCAAGGCAGCGCTCCGGCTGCTGGGCTTGGGGGACATGGAGCCGTGCCGCAGCTTCCGGTGCGTCCTTCCGGGCCACGACGACGAGCGCCAGGCCTCAGCGACGCTGTTCCAGCTCGACGACGGCAGCGTGATGTATTGCGACTGGCATGAGCGCGGCGAGGCGCGCTGGTACAGCCTCGCGGAGGTCTATCACGCGCAGGTCACCGGCAAGGTCTGCAAGCTGAGCCCGCCGACGCACGCGACGTGGATTCTGCGGCTGGCGGTCGACGCGGGCGTGATCGAGCCGGCCCACGTGGAGGCGCCCGAGCCGCCCGCCAAGCTGCCCGCACCGGCCCGCAAGCTCTACGCCGGCTTTCTGAAGCTCCTGGCCGTCAAGTGGCTGCACTCGCCCGGCCATCCGACGACGTTCTCCTGGAAGTTCGCGGCGGACTGGTGCGGCATCTCTGAGCGGCAGGTCCGCAAGTGGATGCCGGAGCTCCTACGCATGGGCCTGATCCGAACGGTCGGCGAGCATAAGCCGGCCCGCGGGCGGCCGCAGACGCTGTTTTTGTCGGGCCTGGTGGCCCACGCCGGCGGCGTGAAGGACGCGGAGAGGCCCGCCCGGCCGTGGGTCCGGCGGGCGGTCAAGCACGTGCTCCGGGCCGCCAGGGCGCAGAAGGACAAGCCTGCGGAGCCGTGCGCCAAGTGCGGCGGCACACGGTTCTGGCGGCTCTATGCCCGGAAGAAGGGCGAGTACCCGCAGTGGATCTGCGATTCGTGCCTACCGGCGC
>DATCKH010000064.1:0-29564 GCA_036562425.1 Thermaerobacter sp.
GCCAGACGCCTTGCTCATCCCGGATGGCGCCGTAGGACGCCGCCCACCGCTCCAGCTGCGCGCGGTAGTCGACGGTGGGCTGCGCCACCAGCGGCAAGGTTTCCATGATCTCATGATTCCTCCCCGTCGTCGTATCCCGTATCCGTGGTTCGTGTCCGGTCGGCATTGCTGTGGGCATTCTCTCGTTCGATTATGAGGGTTTGCCGCTTTGACGGCAACGGAGATGGCTGGGTGGACGCGGCTCGGCCGGCTGCCGGCGCGATACGGGCTGGATGTGCCGGGAAGAATACGTGCAAAGCGGTCCGAGGAGGGCGAGCCGTGCGGAAACGCCTGCGCTTCAAGAGACCGGCGGGATTCGCCCGGGTCGACTTCGGCCGCCCCCTGGCCGGTCCGGGGCGCTCATCCTTCGCCGGCGAGCGCCGCCAGGCAGGGCTGGGTGGGGCCGCGGACGGGACGGAAGACGCCCCGGCTGTGCGGCAAGGATCCTCGGGGGCGACGGCCGCACCGTGGCCGGAACCGTCGCCGCCGCTGCCGGCGGATCCGTCGCCGGGACCGGGACGCTTGGTGGAACCGGGGACTCCTCAAAGCGGGGCCGGCCGGTCCGGCGGCCCGCGGCCGTCCTAGCCGGTCACGGGCACCAGCCAGCGCCCCGGCCAACCCCATCACAATGGAGCGGGGAAAGG
Source organism: Thermaerobacter sp. (assembly GCA_036562425.1). Taxonomy (GTDB): domain Bacteria; phylum Bacillota; class Sulfobacillia; order Thermaerobacterales; family Thermaerobacteraceae; genus ZC4RG37. Next base: position 684 of record DATCKH010000064.1, read on the forward strand.
GTCGCGCCCCCCGTGCGGGTCACGCGCCCCTCCCCCGCCCGCCATGGGAGGGATAGGATCCATGGAGCTTCCCGAACTGTCGCCGGAGGTCTTCAACCGGCTGGAGCAGCGCCCGCCCTACGCGTGCCCGCGCTGCACGGGCAACCGGGCCTCATTTACGCTGGCGTGGCCCGTGATCTGGTCGGTACGCAAGGACGCCCACTCCGGCCGCATCACGGAGCTGCGCGCGGGACCCGCACTGGCCGCCGGTGGCGGCGATGAACCGGAGATCACCGTCCGGTGCGAGCTCTGCGGATTCGCCGGGCCCGAGGCCATGTTCATCGCGGCCGCCCGCCGCCAGCCGCCCCCGGCTGGCCCCGTGTACCCTGCATGACGGCCCGCCGGCGGATGAAGGCCAGCAGCCGGCGCCGCTGCCGCTCCAGCTGGTCCACCCGGCGGCGCAGCTCGTCCACTTCCCGCGCGTAGCGCTCCTCCTGGCAGGCCAGGAGTTCCAGCAGCACGCGGCGGCTGCGCCGCAGGGTGACCACGCGGCGCTCAAGCAGCAGCAGCCGGTGTTCCCATTCGGAAGGCGCGCCCGGCCGGGACACGGCCGCATCCCCCCTCGTCCCCAGCTTTATGCAGCGGGCCGCCGGGGCATGCATGGGCGGCCGAACGTCGCCGGCGCAGCATCATGGCACACCGGGGCGGGGCAGGCGGCCGGGTACGCATGGGCATGGGAAACGGCCGCGGTCAGACACGACGCGGTTATACACGTGATACACGACGCCGTCACACACCATGTGCGGGCGCGTGCCCGCGCGCCCGCGCGGGCGGATCAGGCCCGCCGCAACTCGCGCAGGCGCTCCAGCCAGTCCAGTGGTATGCGCACCTGGCCGATGAGCGCCGGCTGCCCCGGCCCCGGCCCGTGGCAGTCGGAACCGCCGGTGGGCGCGAGGTCGAGGTCCGTCGCCCAGCGCAGGAATGCTTCGACCTGGGCCGCCGTGTGCTTGCTATGGCGCACCTCGAGGCCTAGGAGCCCCTGGCGCTTCCACACGGGCAGCAGGTTACAGGCGGCAGGCGGCATGAGCCCGGGATGGGCGAGCACCGGCACGCCGCCGGCAGCCCGGATGGCGGCAAAGGCCGGTTCTGGCGACAGCGGCTCCCGCGGGACGTATCCCGGCCGGCCGGGGGCCAGGTAGCGTTCGAAGGCCTCCGCCACGGTGGCCACCACGCCTTCCTCCACCAGGGCGCGGGCCACGTGGGGCCGGCCGACGGTGCCCCGGCCGGCGAGGGCGCGGACCCGCGCCTCGTCCAGCACGATCCCCTGCGCGGCGAGCCGTTCCAGGATCCGCGCCAGCCGCCGCTCGCGGGCGCGGCGGCGCTCGGCCAGCAGTTCCACCAGCGGCGGATCATCCTCGTCCACCCAGTAACCCAGGACATGCACGTCGATCCGCCGCCCGCCTACCTCGATCTCGGCGCTGAGCTCGACGCCGGGTACCAGTTCCACGCCTGCCTCCACGGCGGCCTGGCGGGCCGCGGGCAGGCCCTCCAGGGTGTCGTGGTCCGTCACGCCCACGGCCGCCAGGCCGGCCTCGCGGGCCAGGCGGATGCGTTCCTCCGGTGTGACGGTGCCGTCCGACGCCGTCGTGTGCGTGTGCAGGTCGGCACCGGCATCAGGCCGCGCCAGCGCCGGGTTCACCGCCCCTCCCCGCCGGCGCCCGCCAGGGCCTGGGCCAGCTCCACCAGCGTGCGGACTCCGTAGCCGGTGGCGCCCTTGGCGCTGTCACCACGCACCTTGTCGGTCCAGGCCACCCCGGCGATGTCCAGGTGCGCCCACGGCGTGTCGCCCACGAACTCCTGCAGGAAGAGGGCCGCGGTGATGGAGCCCGCCGGCCGCCCGCCGGTGTTCTTGAGGTCGGCGTACTCGCTGCGCAAGAGGTCACGGTACGACGGGACCAGCGGCAGGCGCCACAGCGCCTCGCCGGCCTTCTCGGCCGCCGCGGCGACCTGCCCGGCCCAGGCATCGTCATTGGCCATCATGCCGGCCACTTCGTGGCCCAGGGCGATGACCATCGCTCCGGTCAGGGTCGCCAGGTCCACCAGGCGGCGGGCTCCCAGCTCCCGGGCGTAGGCCAGGGCGTCCGCCAGGATCAGGCGCCCTTCCGCGTCGGAGTTGTTGATCTCGACGGTCTTGCCCGAATACATGGTGATGACGTCACCGGGCTTGAAGGCGCGACCGCCGGGCATGTTCTCCACCGCCGCCACCACGCCCAGCACCTTCAGAGGCAGGCGCAGGCGGGCAATGGCCTCCATGGCGCCGATTACGGCGCCGGCACCCATCATGTCGAACTTCATGTCTTCCATGCCCTCGCGCGGCTTGAGGGAAATGCCCCCGCTGTCAAAGGTGACGCCCTTGCCCACCAGGGCCACATCCGCGGGATCGCCCGGCCCGCGGCCGGGGCCGGTGTAAGTGATGACGGCCAGCCGCGGTGGCTGGGCGCTGCCGGCGGCGACCGCCAGCACGCCGCCGAAGCCGCGCTCCCGCAGGATGACCTCGTCCAGCACCTCCACCTGCACGCCCTCCAGACGCTCGAGGGCGGCCGCGGCCTCCGCCAGGCGTGGCGGCGTCAGGTCGTTGGCCGGCCGGTTACCCAGTTCCCGGGCGGTGATGACCGCCTCGGCGATCACACGGGCCCGCTCCAGGCCGGCCTCCAGGCGGGCACGCTGCTGGTCCGTGCGGTCGATGAGCCACAGGGCCTCGACGTCGCGTTCTCCCGCGTCCTCCCGCCCCCCGGCCCGGTAGCGGTAGAGGCCCAGGAGCGCCCCTTCCACAGTGGCCAGGGCGGCCTCCTCCGGAGCCAGCCCGCCGATCCCGGCCCCATGGGCGATGGTGGCTACCCGCCGGCAACCGTGGCGCCGGGCCGCCCGCAACGCCGCAGCCGAGGCCTCTCGCGCGGCGCGCCGGCCAAAGCCCTCCTGTGGGCCCAGGCCCGTGACGATCACCCGCCGGGCCGGCATGCGGCCCAGCGTGTGGATCACCAGCGTCTCTCCCAGCTTGCCCTTGAGCTCCCCGCAGGCGATGGCGTCGCGGATGACGCCCCCCAGGGCGGCGTCCACGGCACCGGTGGCCCCGCCGGGAACTCGGACCCCCTCGAACAGGTTGACCACTACGGCGTCGGCGTCCACCTCGGTTACCGAAGCCACGCGGAAAGCGATCTCAGCAGGAAGCCGTGGTGCCACATCCCTCACCCCTTGTCCTTCGATCCCTGCGTCCCACCACCACTGGAGCAACGTCGTCCACCCTTCAGTCGTCAAACACCGTGGGTCCAGCCGCCGCGACCCACGCCACCAGCTGCGGCCGCGGCATCCCGGGTACACCGCTGCCCACGCCCCCGCCTGGCGCCGCGGCCTGCCGGGCGCACCGCCGCCCACCCCGCTGCCCGCGACCGCGACATCGCGGGCACGTCGCCGCCACCCCGCCGCCTACGGCCGCGGCCTGCCGGGCGCGCCGCCGCCCACCCCGCCGGCGCCGGGGCCATGGGCGCGGGCCTCGCTGCCCGGGACTGTCGCCGGCACCGCGCCGCCGCGCACCGGGTAGGGATCTTCGCCCTCCTGCCACACCTGCCGGAACAGCCGCAGCATGTTCTCGCCCAGGACCAGCCGCAGGTCGCGCTCCTTCCAGTTGCGGCGCAGCAGGGCGTCGATCAGGCGGGGCAGCCGGGTGACGTCCTCCAGGCCCTGGGGCGGCTCATCGATGCCGTCAAAGTCGGACCCGAGGCCCACGTGCTCCGGGCCAACCAGGGCGGCCACGTATTCGATATGTCGAACCACGTCGTCTATCGTCGCCGGACCATCCTCGCGGAGGAAGCGGGCGTAGAAGTTCATCCCCATGACCCCACCGCGGGCTGCCAGCGCCCGGATCTGGTCGTCGGTCAGGTTGCGTGGGTGGTTGCAGAGGGCGCGGCAGTTGGAATGGGAGGCCAGTACGGGGTGCCTGGACACGGCCAGCACGTCGTAGAAACCGGCGTCGGACAGGTGGCTGACATCGACGACCATGCCCAGCCGGTTCATCTCCCGGACGACCTCCACGCCAAGACGCGAAAGGCCGCCGCCGCTGCGTGCGTCGCCGGCACCGTCGGCCAGGTCGTTGCGCTCGTTCCATGTGAGGCCGATGAGGCGAACGCCCAGCCGGTGAAGGAGGCGCAGTACGCCCGGGCGCCCCTGCAGCACCTCGCCGCCTTCGATGCCGATCACGGCCGCGATGCGCCCGGCTGCCAGGGTTTCCTCCAGTTCCCGGACGCCGGTTACCACCGTGATGCGGTCGCTGTGGCACGCCACCTCGTGGAGGAAGACGTCGTAGAGCTCCATGAAGCGGGCCAGCGCGGCATGAGGCTTGTAAACGGGTTCGATGAAGTGGGCGAACACCTGCACGCCCACGCCGGCCTCCTCCAGCCGCGGCAGGTCCACGTGGCCCTGGGTTGAGCGCTCGCCCAGGCGCCGGCGCCCCGCCGCCAGGTCAAGGACCGTGTCCACATGCGCGTCGACAATGGGACCATACGGTGAGTAAGCCATGGGGAGCGGACCGTCAACCTCCTGCGAATAGCTTCCACGGCTAGCTTCCACGGTGCCCCTACTCTTCCTCCAGCCGGACCCGTTCGATTCCGGAGGCGCGCCCGGTCTCCGGGTCCACGTCCACGATCACGGCGCAGAGGACGCGGGGCCCTGTCGCCACTTCCAGCGGCACGTGGAGCTGGGTCCGGAAACGCCGGATCACCAGATCGGGGCGGAAGCCGATCACCGCGTCCCGGGGCCCGGTCATACCCACGTCGGTGATGGCCGCGGTACCGCCCGGCAGGATGCGCTCGTCGGCCGTCGGCGTGTGGGTGTGGGTGCCCAGCACGGCGCTGGCCCGGCCGTCCAGGTACCATGCCAGGGCTTGCTTCTCCGAGGTGGCGTCGCCGTGAATCTCCACCAGGACCGTGGCCGTGTGGGCGCGCAGCTCCTCCAGCACGCGATCCGCCGCCGCAAAGGGATCGTCCAGAAGGGCGGGCGAGTAAACGCGGCCGTGCAGGCAGACGACGCCGACCTTGCAGCCGCTGCGCCCCTCGACGACCACTGCGCCGCGGCCCGGCGGATCTCCCGGCCAGTTGCAGGGGCGCAGCACGCGGTCGTTGCGCTCCAGGTAGGGGAGGATCTCCTTCCGGTCCGCCCAGTGGTTGCCCAGGGTGATCACGTCCGCTCCCGCCGCGAACAGTTCCTCGGCGGTTTCCGGTGTCAACCCCCACCCGCCGGCGGCGTTCTCCCCGTTGACCACCGTCAGTTCGACACCCTGATCGTCGATCAGCCGCTCCAGATGCTGCCGGAGCATGGCGCGGCCGCTGCGCCCCACCACATCGCCCACGAACAACAACCGCACCGGCATGCCTCCTTCGTCTCTCATCCAGAAAAAGCGGCGCGCCGTCCCTGCCCGAGCCCGGCCGGGACGGCGCGCCCTTCCCTTCCCGCTGCCCCGTTCCTCCCGGATTCCCAGGCTTCAGCGGGCGTACTCCGTCACCCTCGTCTCGCGGATGAGGGTGACCTTGATCTGACCGGGATACTGCAGTTCCTGCTCGATCTTCTTCGCGATCTGCCGCGCCAGCAGGTAGGCCTCGGCATCGTCCACCTGGTCGGGATGGACCATGATGCGCACCTCGCGGCCGGCCTGGATGGCGTAGGCCTTCGCCACGCCCTCAAAGCTGCTGGCGATCTCCTCCAGCTGCCGCAGGCGCCGGATGTAGGCCTCCAGCGTCTCCCGCCGCGCCCCGGGCCGCGCGGCCGAGAGGGCGTCGGCTGCCGTGACGATCACGGCCTCGATGGTCTTGGCCTCGAAGTCACCATGATGGCACGACATGGCATGGATGACTTCCTCGGACTCGTGGTACTTCTGCAAGATCTCCATGCCGATGGTCAGGTGGGTGCCCTCCATCTCGTGGTCCAGCGCCTTGCCGATATCATGCAGCAGCCCGGCCCGGCGCGCCACGTTGACGTCGGCACCCAGCTCGTACGCCATCATGGCGCAGAGGTGGGCCACTTCGATCGAATGCTGCAGGATGTTCTGGCCGTAGCTGGTGCGGAAGGCCAGCCGGCCCAGCAGCTTGACCAGCTCGGGGTGGAGGTTGTGCACCCCTACCTCATAGCAAGCGCGCTCGCCTTCTTCCCGGATGCGCTCCTCCATCTCCTCGACGGCCTTGGCGTACATCTCCTCGATCTTGGCAGGATGGATGCGGCCGTCGATGATGAGCTTCTCCAGGGTCATCCGCGCGATCTCGCGGCGGATGGGGTCGAAGCAGGAGATGAGCACCGCTTCCGGCGTGTCGTCGATGATCAGGTCGACGCCCGTCAGCGCCTCGAAGTGCCGGATGTTCCGGCCTTCGCGCCCGATGATCCGGCCCTTCATCTCGTCGCCCGGCAGCTCCACCACGGAGACGGTCAGTTCCGGCACGTAGTCCGCCGCAAGGCGCTGGACGGCGTTGGCGATGATCTCCCGCGCCCTGCGGTCGGCCTCGGCCCGGGCCTCCTCCTCCATCTGCCGGACCATCACGGCGATGTCATGCTTGATCTCCTGCTGCACCTGGTTGATGAGCAGCTCGCGCGCCTCGTCGCGGCTCAGGTTGGCGATGCGCTCGAGCTCGCTCATCTGGCGGATGCGCAGTTCCTCCACCAGCTCCTCCGCCCGGTCGAGGTCGCGCTCCCGCGCCCGCACCAGTTCCTCCCGCTCGTCCAGGACTCGCGCCCGCCGCTCCAGGGCCTCCTCCCTCTGCAGCAGGCGGCGCTCCATCTGCTGCAGTTCCTGGCGCCGCTCCCGGATCTCGCGCTCAAAGTCGGTACGGAGGCGGTGAACTTCTTCTTTCGCTTCCAGCAGGGCCTCGCGCTTGCGTGCCTCGCCTTCCTTCCGCCCCTCCTCCACCAGCTGCCGCGCCAGCGCTTCCGCGGAGCCAATTCGCGCTTCGGCCACCATCTTCCGGATGGCATAGCCCGCGGCGCCGGCGAGAAGCATGGTAATGAGGACGATCACGGTCACCATCGGTGTCGATATGGCCATGGCTTTCACTCCCTTGGTCCGCCGCGACGTGCGTGGCAACAAAAAAGCCGAGTTCGGGGACCCGGCTCGGATCGCTGACCACGATTACGCACGCCCCCGGCCGGCGGACGCCTTGCGCGGGGACCGGCAACCGCTCCCTGTTGTCTGACCGATTTTCGTACGCCATTCGACAATTTTCACGATTTTCGGATTTCTGCGTAATTGTGGTCGCGTTTTCGAGTCATCCCTTGGAACCATTCTACGCCCTGCGGAAAAGCCATGTCAAGGGAAACCGGGCGCCGCGCCCATGACCTAGGGGGCGCCCGCCTCATCCTCACCCAGATGCTCGCGGACCACCCGGGCGGCCGTCTCGGAATCGAACCCCCGGGCCGTCAGAAAACGATACAGGCGACCGCGGGCGGACACCGGGTCCCCCTCCGGCTGCCGTCGCAGCCACCGCTGGGCCGCCGCCCGGGCCAGGTTCAGCACGCGTTCAGGCGGCACCCGCTCCGCCACGACCTCGGAGGCCAGGCTCCCGCTGATGCCACGCCGCCGCAATTCCTCCACCAGCCGGCGCGGTCCGATATGTCGAACTGCCAGGGCACGGTCGACGTAGTCCACGGCGAAGGAGCGGTCGTCCAAATAGCCCCACTGCCGCACGCGCTCCAGGGTGGCCTCGACGACGCCCGGGGGCACGCCCTTCTGCCTGAGCCGTTCCCGGAGCTCCCGTTCGGTGCGGGCCCTGGCTCCCAGCCAGCGCAGCGCCAGGTCCAGGGCCCGCCGGAACTCGTCCCGCTCCCCACCGGCCAGGGCACCGTCACTCATCATCGCTGGCGGTGGCCGCGCGGATGCCACCCAGGCTCAGAAGCTCCCGCACCCGTCGCTCGATGGCGTCTGCCACTTCCGGATGCTGGGCGAGATACTCCTTGGCGTTCTCCCGCCCCTGGCCGATGCGGGTATCCCCGTAGGAATACCAGGCGCCCGACTTCTCGATGATGCCGTGCTGCGTGGCGACGTCCAGCAGGTCCCCCTCCCGGGAGATCCCCTTTCCGTAAACCAGATCGAACTCCGCCTGCCGGAAGGGCGGTGCCACCTTGTTCTTCACGACCTTGGCACGGGCGCGGATGCCGATCATCTCGCCCCCCTGCTTGAGCGTCTCCACGCGGCGCACGTCCAGTCGCACCGACGCGTAGAACTTCAGGGCACGGCCGCCCGGGGTGACCTCGGGGTTGCCGAACATCACCCCGACCTTCTCGCGGATCTGGTTGATGAAGATCAGGCACGTGCGGGACTTGGCGATGGCGCCGGTGAGCTTGCGCAGGGCCTGGGACATGAGGCGCGCCTGCAGGCCCACGTGGGCGTCGCCCATCTCCCCCTCGATCTCCGCGCGGGGGACCAGGGCCGCCACTGAGTCGATGACGATCACGTCCACGGCCCCGCTGCGCACCAGCGCCTCCGCGATCTCCAGCGCCTGCTCACCCGTGTCGGGCTGGGAGATCAGAAGGTTGTTGATGTCCACGCCCAGGTTCTCGGCGTACACGGGGTCGAGGGCATGCTCGGCGTCGATAAAGGCCGCCACCCCGCCCATCTTCTGCGCCGAGGCGACCACGTGGAGGGCCACCGTCGTCTTACCCGAGGCCTCGGGCCCGAAGATCTCGATGATGCGGCCCCGCGGCATGCCGCCGACGCCCAGGGCGATGTCCAGGGCCAGCGAGCCCGTGGGGATCACCTCTACGTTGAGCCGGGCCGAAGCCTCGCCCATGCGCATGATGGAGCCCTTGCCGAACTGCTTCTCGATCTGGCTCAGGGCCATTTCCAGTGCCCGTTCCCGTTCGACCATGAACATGTCGCCTCCGATACCTGGCGCTCGGGGCCCGCCCGGCGGTACCCCTGCCCGCAAGTTTCCCATCAAGACGGAGATCCGGCTTGAAAGAAGGAGTTCCGGGTTCCCGCCCCGCCCGCCTGGCGGAACGAAATCAGGCAACCCTTCCCTCACGCATCCTGTTACTACCAGTTATTACCTATTCCCCCGGTAGTCGTCAACGCTGCATCCATCCTCTACCGCGCCGTCTCCAACCCCGGTGCCGGATCGTCACCGGCCTCCCGCGGGCGTCCCTGTCCCGCTGGCCGGCACCAGGTGCCAGGTGGCCAGCGGCGTGTACACGGGCCCGCCTGGGAACAACTGGCTTCGGTAGAGGATCACCCGATCCACGTCCATCGCTCCCCACAAGCGGTCCCGTGCCGCCGCCAGGTACGCCCAGCGCTCCCCGTTGACGTACCCCTCCCGGGTGCGGGCCAGCGTGATGTGGGCGCGGAAGGGATGTTCCGCCGGCGGCAGTGCCGGCAGGGCCGCCAGCAGTGCTTCCTCCAGGGCGCGGGCCAGGTCGGCCAGTTCTCCTTCCCCGTCCCCGACGCCGGCCCATACCGTCCGCGCCCGTTCCAGGCTGGGAAAGCCCCCCACCCCTTGCACGACGATGGTAAAGGCGCGCCGGCCGCCCACCGCGCGCTCCACCGCCGCCCGGATGAGCTCCAGCTCGCCGCCGGGGCGCTCACCAAGAAAACGCAACGTCAGGTGCAAGTTGTGGGGTTCGACCCACTTCAGCCGGGGACGCTCCTGCCGGCCACCCACCAGCCATCGCGCCAGGCGGCCGCTGACCGAAGCGGCCAGCGGCACACCCACGAACAGCCTCAAGCGTGCGTCGCCCTTCACGTCATCCCCCCGCCGGGCACACCCGGCGACCTATTCGTTCCGCGCCGGGCACGGCCCGTCCATCCCGAGGAAGGCGGAACCCACCCTCATGATACCTGAAGCCACCGAACAGTAGTTTGACGGGCCGCTATGGAATCCTGTCGGGTGGGCGGTGGCGGGCCCCGGCGCCCGGCCTGGCTGCCCCGGAAGCACGCCGGGACCGGAGTGCCCGCCTGGCGTTGGCCGCGGTCGCGGTTCATCCGTCGTCCTGCGCGGGGCCTGCCAGCGGCGAGACGGGCGTCTCGGACCGCCCGTCCACGACGTAGCGTTGCAAGGTAAAGCCCGTGGATTCCAGCCGGTAGACCTTGACCGCATCGACACTCAGCGCCTGCCAGCCCCCTCCCGCGCCGGGCACCAGCGTGAGCAGGAGAAGGCCATAGGGAATCTCGCGCTCGGCCATCAGGCCGCGGATGCCTGCCGCGCCCGTGGAACCCGGGTTGAGGAACAGGCCCCGGGGAGAGTCATCCACCCGCTGGACATGGGTGTGGCCGCCGATCACCACCGGTACCCGGCCCCGGAACCGTTCGGCCACCGCCGGGTTGTGCACCACCAGAAGGTCCGGCCGTCGCGGCGCGGCGGCCAGAAGCGCTTCGAGGGAGGCTGTTTGGGCCGCCAGTTCCTCCGCTCGGGGCAGGGCCGGCGCGGGGCCGAAGCTGGAAGGATCCCTGCTCGCCGCCACCAGCAGCCCGCCGGGGAGAATCATCAGGTCCTCTAGGACGCGCGCTCCGGTTCCTTCCACCAGGGCCCGCAGCGAGTCGGGTGAGTCGTGGTTGCCGGGGACCACAAAGTACGGCACCGGCAGCGCGGCCAGTCCCGCCACCAGCGAGGCTTCGGGCGCCGTTCCCCAGTCACTGACGTCGCCGGCGTCGATCACCAGGTCGGGATGGAAGACCGCCGTAAACTCCTGCACAAGGCGCACGCCGGCCGGGTTGTTGTGCAAGTCGGAGATGATGAGCACGCGTAGGGAATCGTCGGGCGGCGCGAGGGGGGCGGTCATGTCCAGGTCCCGGTAGAGGGCGTACAGCCGCTCCACCAGCACGTCCATCTGCCGGCTGAAGGCCTGGACCCGGGCCGGGCCGCTGGCGAAGGCGTCCAGCAGCCAGGGCGCGGCGCTAATGGCCCCGCTGTACTCGGCATGCCGGAAGGCCGCCGGATCGAACGTACGGTCCGCCGCCAGCAGGATCCCGCCGCCGCACGCCAGTCCCACCAATGCGCCGGCCGCCACCCGCCGCAACCGCCCCGATCGCCAGAGCAGCCCTGCCAGGGCGCCGCCCAGCATCGCCAGACCCAGCAGGCGGGCGGCGAAGCGGCGCACCGCGTCCTGCAGCCGCTGCTGTAAATGCTTGAGAAGTCGCTCCTGGTCGCCCGTCTCCGCCAGGCGGCCCAGGCCTTCCAGGTCCACCGTGTCCAGCCGTACGAGCAGGGCGATGGGGCTCCTGTGGGTTATGGCGCGGACGCGGCCCAGCGGCGGTACCGAAACCTCCGTGACGCCGCGCAGCGACGGCCGTGCCGCCACCCCGATCTCGAAGGGCGCCACCGTCACCGAGGTGGCCGAAATCAGGGTCATGGCGAGATAGGCACCCACGGCAGCGGCCAGCACGGCTAGCCCCTGCTGCTGCGCGCGGCGCAGCACCGCCATCCCTCCCTCCCCGCTGGCGGATGCACTCACCCTTACCCTGCCCCGCCCGGGAGCACCCATGAGGGACGCCGTCTCGGTGGCGCCCGCAGGGGGAGGCACACCGCGGCCGGCCCGCGCCGCGGCGCCGGAGCCCCGGCATGGCCACGGCCCCGAAGGGAAAATCGTGGCAGCCACCGGCCCCGGTGGTGCCCGTGGCTGCCCCTGCCCGCCGCCCGCGGCAGCAGCCCGCGGCCGCCGGTTCGTCCGGCCGGGCGCGACGCCGCAGGAACATCCAGCGCTAGACGTTTTCCCGCAGGGCTCTGTAGAGAAGGAAGAGGGCGGCCTGGGCCGACCGCTCCTTCACGGTCTCCCGGTCTCCCAGCCAGCGGTAGCGTTCGACGCGCCCGCCGCCGGGACCATCCACGGCCACGTATACCGTACCCACCGGTTTCTCCGCCGTGCCGCCGCCCGGACCGGCGATCCCCGTGGTGGCCACGCCCCATTGGGTCCCGTAGTGGCGCCGCACGCCGGCGGCCATGGCCCGCGCCACCTCGGCGCTGACGGCACCGTGGGCGGTCAAGTCGTGGGGGCTGACGGCCAGGGACTGCACCTTGGCCTGGTTGGCGTAGGCGACGACACCCGCGATGAAGTACGCGGAGCTGCCGGGGATGTTGGTCAGGCGATCGGCGACCCGGCCCCCGGTACACGACTCGGCCACCGCCAGGGTTTCGCCGCGCGCGCGGAGCAGGTCGCCGATGACGGCCTCCAGGGTCTGGTCGCCCTCGCCGTACACGTGGACGCCCAGGCGCCGCCGGATCTCCGCAGCCAGCGCATCCAGCCGCGCCGCGGCCTCGGGCCCGGTCCCCTTGGTGGCCAGCCGCAGGTGCACCTCGCTGGTCCGGGCGTAGGTGGCCAGCGTGACCTCGCCCTGGGCGGCGAACAGGTCGGCCAGGCGGTGTTCCACCTCGCTCTCCCCGATGCCGGTGATGCGGAGCACGCGGCGGGACAGCCGCGCCCCGCCGGCCGACCAGCGTTCGAGGAACGGGCGCAACGGGCCGTCGACCATGGGCCGCAGTTCGCGGGGCGGGCCCGGCAGCGCCACGAACCAGCGACCGGGGGCCCATTCCAGAACGAAACCAGGCGCCGTCCCGTTGGGATTGGGAAGCACGTGACTACCCTCCGGGAACAGCGCCTGCTTGCGATTGCCGGGTGCCATGGGCCGGCCGCGCTCGGCGAACCACCGCTCGATGCTCGCCAGTACATCCTCGTGCAGAACCAGCGGCCGCCCGGTGACGGCGGCGATGGTCTCCCGGGTGAGGTCATCGCCGGTGGGACCGAGGCCGCCCGTGACGATCACCAGCGCGGCGCGCCGGCTGGCCTCGCGCAGCGCGCTTTCCAGGCGGCCGGGATTGTCGCCGACGGTGACGTGGTGATACACGTCGATGCCGTAGGCAGCCAGCCGCTCGGAAAGGAACGCGGCATGGGTGTTCAGCGTCTCGCCCAGCAGCAGTTCCGTCCCGACGCAAACGATCTCCGCGTTCATCCCGCCGCGCCTCCCCCTCACCCGCGCGGCCGGGCGGGCTCAGTCCCCTTCCGCCGCCCGCCGTTCCGCGGCGTCGCCCGCCGCCGGGCCCGCCAGGGGCGGCAGCCCTACCAGCTGCCGGAATTCGGCCGACGTCAGCCGCTCGCGCTCCAGCAGCGCGCGGGCAGCAGCCTCCAGACCGTCGCTGAACTCGCCCAGCAGCGCCCGGGCCCGGCGCTCCTGCCGCCGCAAGACCCGGGTTACAGCCCGGTGCAGGGTGGCAGGCGGCACCGTCTCCCGGGCCACGACGCCCAGGGAGGTCATGCCGTCCTCCACCATGCGCCGCGCCAGCTGGACGGCCTGCTGGAAGTCGGCCTCGGCCCCGGTGCTGGGCCGCCCCAGCAGCAGCCGCTCCGCCTGGGAGCCGGCCAGGGCGATGCAAATCATGTCCTCGATCTGGTCCTGGGTCTGGAGGAACCGGTCCTCGTCCGGGCGATGGCGCACGTAGCCCAGCGCCTGCCCGCGAGAAGCGATGGTGACACTGGCCACCGAACCCGGGCGCAGGATCTCCGCCACCAGCGCATGACCGCACTCGTGCACGGCGATCCGGCGGCGCTCCTCCTCGCTGGGCCGGCGATCCAGGCGCTCGCCCATCATGACCTTCTCGATGGCTTCTCGCAGGTGCTCCATGGTGATGGCCGGCGCCGCCGCCCGCATGGCCAGGATGGCAGCCTCGTTGCACACGCTCTCCAGGTGCGCGCCCGAGAAGCCGAAGGTCTCCTGGGCGACCTGGGCCAGGTCCACGTCGTCGGCCAGCGGCTTGCCCCGCATGTGAATGCGCAGCACCTGCTCCCGCGCCTCGCGGTCCGGCAGCTCGACGCGGACGATGCGGTCAAAGCGCCCGGGCCGCAAGAGCGCCTCGTCGATCAGGTCCGGCCGGTTGGTGGCGGCCATGACCAGCAGGCGCACGTCGTCAGCGGTGGAGATGCCGTCCATCTCCACCAGCAGCTGGTTCAGCGTCTGGTCGTACTCCAGGTGCGAGGTGTGCCGGCCGCGCTTCCCGGCCAGGACCTCGATCTCGTCGATGAACAGGATGGCACTGTTCTTCCCAAGGCGGCGCGCCAGCCGGCGGGCCTCGGCGAACACCTCCCGCACCCGCTGGGCCCCGACCCCCGCGTAGACCTCGACGAAGGCCGATCCCGACGTGGCCAGGAAGGCCGAGTCGGTATAGGTCGCGGCGGCCTTGGCCAGCAGCGTCTTCCCGGTGCCGGGCGGCCCGGCCAGCAGGATCCCGCGGATGGGGCGGATGCCGAAGCGGGCTGCCTCCTCCGGCCGGCGCAGGAACTCCAGCGCTTCCTTCAGCTCCTGCTTGGCGCTCGCCTGGCCACCGATGTCGTCGAAGGTGACGCCGGTGCGCTCCACGGCCTGCGCCACCCCGCCGCGCCCGGTACCGGGTAGCAAGCCGCCCCGGAAGAAATAGAAGAGCAGGCCCGCGAACATCGCCAGCGGCAGCCACTGGCCCGCGGGCAACCGCAGGAGCACGAAGGCGACCACACCCGCCGCGATGCCGGTGGCAATCTCCAGCCAGCGCTCCTTCATTCGGCGCTCACCTCCCCGGGCGGCCGCAGTTGCTGCACGTGATACAGCGCCCCGCCGTCGTCGACCAGTTCCAGATACAAGTACTCGGGGTCCACGTACAGGCGGGCCCGCTCGAGCCCCAGTTCCCGGCCCTTTTCTTCAATGCGCCGCGCCGCCTCGGCGAAGTTGCCGCGGGCGCGGGCCTCCTCCAGGTAGTAGCTCATCTCGTAGAAGGCCTGCTGCAGTTCCGGGGTCCGGCGGTCCACCAGGCGCAGCGCGTACTGCCCGGATCCCAGGCGCCGGTCGGCCAGTTCCCGGAGCTGCCGGTAGGTCACGGGAATCAACTCCACCCCGCCCAGTTCCACCCGCACCAGCCACTGGCCCCCGGCGCGCTCCACGTGGACGCTGTGGACGCCCGGCACCGTCGCCAGGTCGCGCTCCAGCGGCGCCGCCTTGACCTGTTCCTGGTAGAAAAAGCTGCCCACCAGGAGCCCGGCCAGGGTGAGGAGGGCGGTGAGGAACGCCAGCGGGTACTGGAATGGTCTGCGGAACACGGGAATCACCCCGCATGTCGGTGCCGGTCCGCCGTGCTCGAGCCGGCTCGCGCGTGACGGGGAACCGGTGCCAGGCCTGCAGCGGGCTCACTCCATCACGGGCCGTATCGGGCGCTGTGACGGCACGGTGCGGACTGAATGATCGCCGGGTTTCGTACGTCCCTTCGGGTTTTCTGGCACACGGATGTTTTCTGGCACCCGGATGGCCGTCATGCGCGCCTCGCGACGGTCATGAATACGGATGTTGCGCTGATTCGACGCGGGTTCAACGCTGAATGAACGCCAAGCGTCCAACATTATAACATGGGGGTCTTGCGATCCGGGGGCGCCGGGCGGCCCGCGGCGATCGCAATCTCCGGTTCCGGCGGGAACTGCTGCTAGCCGCGGTGAACCCCGGTAGCCGGGGACGGGGGCTGCTCCGGCAGGGGCGGCCAGATCCGGTACTCGTAGCCGGTTTCCTCGGGCCGGACGGCGCCGGCGCTGAGCTCGACCAGCCGGTCATACAGCTCCGCTGCGCGGGTCTCGGGTACCCACACCTGCAGCGTCGCCTGCTCCGCGAAGCGCTCGTCCAGGACCAGGGCCGCGCCGCCGTCCAGGGCATGGCGCACCGCGCCGTAGTGGCCGTAGGGCACGTGGAGCACCAGCCGCCGGCCCCGGACGCAGGTCCCCGGCCGGGCGGCGGCGACGCCTGCGGCACAGCACGCCGCGTAGGCGCGCACCAGCCCCGCCGCGCCCAGCTTGACACCGCCGAAATAACGGGTGACCACCACCGCCACCTGGGTCAGGCCCTCGCGCTCCAGCACCTCCAGCACGGGCCGCCCGGCGGTCCCGGCCGGTTCACCGGCGTCGCTGCACCAGCGCAGCTCGCCCCGCAGGCCCACGATGTAGGCCGGGACGTTGTGGGTGGCCCGGGCGTGGCGCGCCGCCACCTCGGCAATCCACGCCTCCGCCTCTTCCCGGCTGCTCACCGGCTGCACGTGGGTGATGAAGCGCGACCGCCTGATCACGGTCTCGACCACGGCCGGCCGCGCCACCGTGCGGTATTCCAGGGGCTCGTGACCCTCGCCCACCCGCGTCCCGGTCACCGGCCCTCCTCACCTCGCCAGGCCGCCGCGGGCTCGGCCTCGGGCACGGCGGGCGGGTCCAGGAAGACCAGCTGGTGGCCGTGCCCCCAGGGGGCGCGGGTGAGGAAGCGCAGCCACCGATCACCGTAGCGCAACAGGTAGGGGAACACGTTGTGGACCCGCTCCTGCGCTTCCCCGCCCGGACGCAGGCTGCTCTCCAGCCAGGCGAAGTCCCGCGCCACGTCGCGATGCCGGCGCCGGTGGTGTTGCCACGTCTTGCGGTGCAGGTAGTCCACCTGGGCCAGGATCCGCCCCAGGTTCTGCTGACCCAGCGGGCGTAACTCGGGGCGGACCAGTTCCAGCTCGTCCAGCAACTCCGCGTACAGGTCCTTGATCCGCGCGCGGACCTCCTCGAAGCGGCGGTCGATACCCACCGGGTCCAGGGCGGCCAGCGCTCGCTGCCGGCAGCCCGCGGGATCCCGCAGGATCTCCCCCACGCCCACACGATACCGGTGCAAGCGGTCCACCGCCTCCGGCGCGACCAGCGTGAAGCCGGGGCGCGGCACGATGACGGGCATCTCCAGCCCGAACAGGGGGTACACGTCCCGCAACTGCGCCAGGTACTGGGTCTCCCCGGGACCGGTGATGAAGGCGACGGTGGGCAGCAGCCAGTCCTGGACAATGGGCCGCAGCACCACGTTGGGGCTGAAGGACTCCGGGTCCGTCTCCAGGCGGCGTGCCACCTCGCCGGGGCTCATGTGCAACCGCCCCTGGCGGTCGGTGAACTCGCCGTCACGCCACAGGAGCGCCACCCGGCGGCCCCTGTCGTAATAGAAGAGGTGAGCGTGCTCGGGCTCCACCCGCAGTTGCGGCCGGTAGCCGCGGCGTTCCAGACGTTGCGCCGCGGCGTTGAGCTCGCGGTGGATGGTGTCGCGCCGCACCACCGCCCGCTGCAGGAGGGGACGGGCCAGGCGGCGCAGGGCCGGCTCCATGGGATCCAGCAGGACCAGCCCGTGACCCGAGAACAGCCGTGCCAGCAGCCGTGCCGCCCACTCGCCGAAGGTGCGCGCCGCCTCCCGTTCCTCTTCCAGCACCCGCGCGAAGGGGTTGTCGGCGCGGGCTCCCGCCAGCCGGACCAGCTCCCGCGACACCGCCCGCGCGGCCGGCGTGAGCGGCAGGGAGCCCACCGACGACTGGCCGCCGCTGGCCGGCACGGGCAGGCGCAGCAGCCGCAGCTCCCCGCGCTCATCCACGACGAACAGGCGGTTGCACTCGTCCAGGTCGTGGTCTTCCGTGGCCAGCCAGAAGACGGGCACTACCGGCCGCCCGAGATCCTCTTCCAGTTGCCGCGCCAGGCGTACCGCGGCCACGGCCTTGTAGACGGTGTACAGGGGGCCGGTGGCCAGTCCCGGCTGCTGCCCTGCGACCACGGCCAGCGCCCGCGGGTCCGCCAGCCGCCGTGCCGCCGCCAGGGCCGGCTCGGCGGCGCCGAGCCGCTGGTTATAGGCGCTGAGCGCCTCCGCCACCTCTTCCCGCGGCGGCCGGTGGACCGCCCGTTCCAGGGCCAGCGCTCGCCGGGCGAAGGCCTCGGGATCATGGGGATCGTAGACGAAGAACGGGCGCACCCGGTCGAAGTCCCGCAGGTAATGGACAAAAAAATCGGGGTACAGGAGCTCCAGTTCGTCCAAGGGTTGAATATGCACCAAGCGTTCCCTTCCCCTCGCCCCCGGGCGTTCGACCCGCCGGTCACCGCCCCTGGGGGTTTGCGTCGTGCCGCCCGTTTCACTTTATTGATCATAGCGTCTCTTACATCATACAACGCGGCCCCGCGGGCGACCTTCCCCGCGCCGGCAGGGTTCCGCTGGCACGAGACGAACATGCTTTCGCTGGAGGTGCCCGCCGTGTCGCTGTCACTGGAGCAGGTCCTCGATCAGTTGCGAACCGAGCCGGACTGGGTCGTCCCCATCCAGGCATGGGAGGTGCAGCCTGCGGAGCCAGGCCAGTACGCAGATCCGCCGGCGGAGCTGGACCCCCGCCTGGTGGAATGGCTCCGCTCCCGCGGTATCCAGCGCCTGTACAGCCACCAGGCAGAAGCCATCGCCGCCAGCCTGCGCGGCGAGGATGTGGTGGTGGTCACCCCCACCGCCTCGGGGAAGACCCTGTGCTACAACCTGCCGGTGCTGCAGCGCATCCTCGAGCGCCCGGAGGCGCGGGCCCTCTACCTTTTCCCCACCAAGGCGCTGGCCCAGGACCAGTACGCGGTGCTGCAGGACGCCGTCGAGCAGCTGGGCATCCCCCTCAAGGCGTTCACCTACGATGGTGACACGCCCACCGCGGCCCGGCGCGCCATCCGCGCGGCGGGTCACGTGGTCATCACCAACCCGGACATGTTGCATGCCGGCATCCTCCCTTACCACACGCGCTGGGTGAACCTGTTCGAAAACCTGGAGTACGTGGTCATCGATGAACTCCATCACTACCGGGGCGTGTTCGGTAGCCACGTGGCCAACGTGCTGCGGAGGCTGCAGCGCATCTGCGAGTTCTATGGCTCCCGGCCGCGGATCATCGCCTGCTCGGCCACCATCGCCAACCCGCTCCAGCACGCGGAGAAGTTGCTGGGCCGCCCGGTGCGGCTCATCGACAAGAGCGGCGCGCCCCGCGGGGAGCGTCACGTGATCGTCTACAACCCCCCGGTGATCAACCCGCAGCTGGGGATCCGGCGCGGCGTGCTGCCCGAGGCCCGGCGCTGGGCCGAGCGGTTCCTGAAGAACGGCATCCCCACCATCGTCTTCGCCCGCACCCGGCTGGCGGTGGAGGTCCTGCTCACCTACCTTCGCGATGCCCTGGGCGAAGACGGGGAACGCCTGCGCGGCTACCGCGGCGGGTACCTGCCCCACGAGCGGCGCGAGATCGAGCGGGGGCTCCGGGAGGGCCGGGTGCTGGGCGTGGTGTCGACCAATGCCCTGGAACTGGGGATCGACATCGGCTCGCTGCAGGCGGCGGTCATCGCCGGCTTCCCGGGTAGCCTGTCGAGCTTCTGGCAGCAGGCCGGGCGCGCCGGCCGCCGCCAGGGAGCGTCGGTGGTGGTGCTGGTGGCCTCCAGCAGCCCGCTGGACCAGTACATCGCGCGCCATCCGGAGTTCCTGCTGTCTACCCCGGTGGAGGCGGCCTACATCAATCCGGACAACCTCTACATCCTGGTCAGCCACATCCAGTGCGCCGCCTTCGAGCTCCCCTTCCGGTCCGGGGAGCGGTTCGGCGATCAGCCGGTGGACGACGTCCTCACCTTCCTGGCCGAACAGGGGCTGGTGCAGCGGGCCGGGGACCGCTGGCACTGGATCAGCGACACCTTCCCCGCCCACGAGATCAGCCTGCGCTCGGCGGCGGAAGAGAACGTGGTGATCATCGACGTGTCCCGGGGCGCTCGCGTGATTGGCGAGGTGGACCGGTTCTCGGCACCGCTGCTGGTGCACGAGCAGGCCATCTACATTCACGAGGGCCAGCAGTATCAGGTGGAGCGACTGGACTTCGAGGAGAACAAGGCATACGTGCGGCCGGTGAACGTGGACTATTACACCGACGCCCACCTGGCGGTGGATCTCAAGGTCCTGGACACCCTGGCCGCCCGGCCCGTGCCCGGCGGCGAGGCCGCCCGCGGCGAGGTAGCGGTCATCGCCCGGGCCACCCTGTTCAAGAAGATCAAGCTCTATACCCACGAGAACGTGGGCTGGGGGCGCATTCACCTGCCCGAGCTGGAGATGCACACCGCCGCCTGCTGGTTCTCCCTGGCGAAAGAGGCGGCCGCGGGGCTGGAGCCGGCCGCGGTCCAGTCCGGCCTGCACGGGCTGGCCTATCTCCTGGGACGCCTGGCGCCCCTGTACCTGCTCTGCGACCCGCGGGACCTGGGTACCGTGGCCCAGCTCCGCTCCCCCTTCACGGGGCGGCCCACCGTGTTCCTCTACGACGCCTATCCCGGTGGGGTCGGCCTGGCCGACAAGGCCTACGAGATCCTCGACCTCCTGTGGCAGGCGGCGGCGGAAGCCATTGAGGCCTGCCCCTGCGAGGCGGGCTGCCCGGCCTGCGTGGGGCCCGAGAACGAGAGCGGTAGCGGGGCGAAGGAAGCCGCGCGCCGGCTCCTGGCGCGGCTCCTGGCGCCGCGGGGGGAGGCCGCCGGCTGATGGCCTGCCGGGAGCGGCGCAGCCCGACCAGCGAGCCAGCGAGGGAACCGGGGCGACAGGGGCGGTGCAGCCACCGGGACCGGGCCCGGGGGGAGGGTGTGCGATCGTGAGCCGCCTGGAGCGGCTACGGGAGCTGCAGGCCCAAGGCCGCCTGGTGATCCGGGCCGCCCGCCCGGCGCCGGCTACCGGGCAGGCGGGCGCCGGGCCCGCCCGGCGGCTCGCCGGGGAGCCGGAAGCTGCGGCGCCCGCCCGGCCGGAGCCGCCCGGCTCGCCAGCGACGCACCCGCCCGCTGAGCACCTGCTCGGTGACGTGGCGGAACCCCGGGCGTCCGCTATGGATGGATCCGGCCGGGCAGCCGGTGACGGCCGCCTGCCCCTGGAGCCCCTCCCCACCCCGGCGGGGCGCGCCTGGCGGTGGCGGCGGGTGCTGGAAGGCACCTACCGCCATGGGGACGTCCCCATCGCCGCCTGGTGGGATCGCCTCGCCCGCGCCCTGCCGTTGCTGGCGGCGGTGGCCGGGCCGGTGCGGGTGCGGGCACCCGCGCCCCCCGCCGCCGACCGGCTGCTCTTCCTCGACCTGGAGACCACCGGCCTCTCCCGGGCCGCGGGCCATCACGCCTTCCTGGCCGGCCTGGCCTGGTTCGAGACAGACGGCGCGGGGACGCCCCGGCTGGCCTGCGAGCAGTTCCTGCTGCCCAGCCCGGAAGAGGAGCCCGCGCTGCTGGCCGCCGTCGCCCGCCGGGTGGAGGAACGTCCCTGGCTGGTGACCTTCAACGGGCGGGGCTTCGACTGGCCCGTGCTGGAGGGCCGCTGGCGCCTGGCTGGGCTCCGGCCGCCGCAGCCGCGCGCCCATTTCGACCTGCTCTACCCGGCCCGGCGGCTGTTCGGAGCCGGCGGCCTGCCTTGCACGCTGCGCAGCCTGGAGCAGCGCCGCCTCGGTTTCCAGCGCCGCGGCGACGTGGAGGGCGCCGAGATCCCCGCCCGCTACCTGCTCTACCTCCAGGAGGGCGACGAGAGCGCCCTGCTGCCGGTGTTCCGCCATAACTTCTGGGATCTCCTGTCCCTGGCCGGGCTGGCGGCTGATGTGCTGGCCCACCTCCAGCGCCCGCCGGCCAGGGCGCGGGCCACCGCGGAAGCGGCCCGTACGGCCCGGGAATGGGAGCGCGCCGACCGGGCCGTGGCCGCGGCCTGGTACGAGCGGGCGCTGGCCCTGGCCCGGACGCGGCAGGACATCACCGCCGTTGCCGGGCGGCTGGTGGCCCTCTACCGCAGCGAGCGGCGGTGGGCGGAGGCCGTCGCCCTCCAGGCGGCCCTGTGCGACGCCGACCATCCCCTGGCTCCCGTAGAACCCTGGCTCCAGCTGGCGCGCCTCTGGCTCAACCTGCGGGACTGGGACCGGGCCACCGCCTGCCTCGATACCGCCGAGCGCCTCCTGGCCCGGCGCCGCCGCCTGGCCCGCGGGGGCAGGTCCCCCCTGGCCGGGCAGGTGGAGGAACTCCGGGCCCTGGTGGAGGGCCGCTCCCGCCAGCAGCGGGCAACATGAGGGAAGCTCGCGGAGTATGCGTCGCAAGGCCGGCTTGCCGGGGTGCCGCTCCCGCCAGCAATGAGCGATACGAGGGGGCCGGTAGCGCGAGGCTGCGGTTCGGGAAGTCCCACCGGGTGCCGCCAGGTGCCGCCAAGTGCCGCCGGGGGGCCGGATGCCGCCGGTTCCCGGCCGCTCCCGTGGGGGCGGCGGGACCGCAGGTGCTTCACGGGCCGGGGGCGGTGTGGCCCCCACTCCCTTTTCGCCCGTCCTGGAGGAGCGCGTCCAGGGTAACGGGCCGGAGGCCTTCCCGGGCCAGCTCCTCCACGATGGCAGGCACGGCGCGCGGCGTCTGGGACGCGAAGTCGCTGGCGCTCAGCCGCACGATGCTGCCCGGGCGCGCGTGGCGGGCCACCCGGTCCACGATGTAGTCCACCCCCGGGTTGGCCCAGTCATGGGAGTCGAGGCTCCAGAGCACCACCCGCAAGCCCGCTTCGCGCGCCGCCGCCAGTACGCCTGCGTCGTAGCCGCCGGCCGGTGGGCGCAGAAAGCGCACCGGGCGGCCGGTTTCCTGCTGGATGGTCGTGACGCTCTGGCGCAGCTCCCGCAGCACCTGCTGCACCGGCCGGTCGGCCACGGACCCCGCGCGAAAGCCCAGGGTCTCCACCTGGTGGCCCTCCTTCGCCATGCGCCGCAACAGGTCGCCATGGTCCCGGGCCCAGGACCCGCTGGCGAAGAAGGTGGCCCTGACCCGCATCCGCGCCAGCGCATCCAGCACCTGTGACGGCACCCCACTTCCTTCCATCACGTCGAACGTCAGGGCTACCTGGCGGCGGTCCGTGGCCACCTCCCGCAGGACGGCGTCGCCCGCCGCCGCGGGCAGCACCTGGCGGGCGGCGGGCAGTTCCAGCGCCAGCCGCACCGCGGCCAGCAGAGCCAGGATCCCGGCCAGGACGACCAGCCGGGAACGGGTGGCACGGTCCAAGGCGAAGTGCACGTTCCCCCTCCCCGCATGCCCGACGGCCTCGCCCGCGGCAGCCGTCACCGGTCCATGACCCGCGGGGCCATCTCCGCTCCCTTACCACGGTGGCAGCACGCGGCGCCACCAGGGCGCACGGGCCACCGCCTCCCCGGCCCGTAACTCGGCGCGGGCCAGTTCCCGGTCATCCAGCAGCAGTACCGCCCAGCCCAGGGACTGGCCGGCGGCCACCGGGGCCGGGACGCGGCGGGGCAGGTCCACCCGCACCCGGACGCGGCCTTCCAGCCGCCGCGGCACCATCGCCGCCAGGTCCTGGGCGAGGACGGCGCTCACCCAGCGCCGCGCGCCACCCGTCACCCGGACCCGCCCGGCGGCGTCGCCGGCGCCGCCCCGGCGCACCGCCCGGAAGCTGTCGAAACCCCACTCCAGGAGGCGCCGGCTGTCCTCCCAACGGTCCTCGGAGTCGAGGACCACGGCGATCAGGCGCCCGCCGTCCCGGGTACCGGAGCTGACCAGGCACGGCCCGGCCGGGTCGGTGGTGCCCGTTTTCACGCCATCGACCCACTCGTGGTACCAGAGCAACCGGTTGGTGGAGGCCAGGATGCGCACCCAGTCGCCGGCCCCGCGGCAGAGCACCTTCTCCGGCTGGCAGACCAGGCGGGCGAAGTAGTCGTTGACCAGGGCGTAACGAGTCAGAACGGCCAGGTCGTAGGCGGTGGTGTAGTGGTCGGGATGGTGAAGACCGTGCGGGTTGGTGAAGTGGGTATCCCGCAGGCCCAGGCGCCGCGCGGTCTCGTTCATCAGGCGGGCGAAAGCCTCCTCGCTGCCCGAGATGTGCTCGGCGATGGCCACCGCGGCGTCGTTGCCCGACTCCAGCATGAGGCCCCAGAGCAGCTCGCGCAGCGTGTAGCGCTCGCCGGCCTTGATCTCCATGGCCGACCCCTCGGTGCCGGCGGCGTACTCGCTGACGGTGACCACGTCGTCCAGGTTGCCGTACTCCAGCGCCACGATGGCGGTCAGGATCTTCGTGGTGCTGGCAGGCGGCCGCCGCTCCCGGGCATTGTGCTCGTAGAGCACCTGGCCGCTGGCGGCGTCCATGAGGATGGCCGCCGCCGACGAGATGGCGGGCGGGGGAGGTACCAGCCCGCGCCAGGGCGGGGGTACCTGCCCTGCCCTGCCGGCGGTGGCAGCCGGCGCCAGGGCCTGCCCGGGCGTTCCCGCCGTAGTGAACTCCGGACCTGTCGCGGGCAGGGGTTGCACGGGGGCCACGGCTGGCCAGCCGGGCTCCAGGCTGGCGGCCCGCGCCGCGCCGGGTCCCGGTGCCGCACCGGCCAGCAACGCCGCCAGCACCGCGGCTACAAGCATCCTGCCCGGCGCCCGCCGGGCGCGGCGGGCGCCGGGCCCGCCGGCCCCTTCCGGGCCCGGCGCAATCGGCCGGGCTTCCGGCGCCCGCTCGTGGCAGCCTCCCCTCCCCGGTGCCGGTGGCCATGCCATGCTCCCCACCCGCCCTTTGCCCCCGAGCCATGGATATGGCCGCGGGAGGCGGGCCAGACCACGCAAAGAGCCGCGAAACAAAGCGCCGCGTGGCTCCCCTCCTACCTCGGGGAGCCCGCGGCGCGCGCACACCAGGGCTGTATGACCGTTCGCGCCACGGCGAGCCGGCCTGCACTCAGCCGCCCGTCAGAATTCGGCCCTGCGTACGATCAGATTCAGCGGCGAATCCTCGTCCGGTACGTCCACCTCTTGCCCGCCGATGCGCAGCTGCAGGCCGCGCGGGAACCCGACGCGGATGCGCAGCTCGCCGGCCAGGGCCAGTTCCTCCTGGTCCCCGCTGCGCATCAGCTTCTCGAACACCACGCGCCCGCTCTCGTCGCGAGCGCGGACCCAGACATCGTCCGTGGCATCCAGTTGCACCGGGACGGCATCGCCGGGGCCGGTGCCCGCTCCCCCGGCGTGCACCTCGTAGCGGACTTCATCTCCCACCCTCTCCACCACGACGTTCGGCGCTTGCGGCTCCTGGGCGGGTTCCTCTTCGGTGCCGCCCGGCGTCTCCGCCGCACCGCCGGGTGACGTGGCGTCCGGCCCTGCTGGCGCACCCGTCCCTGTCTGGCCGCTGCCGGCCACCGGGCCCTGCGGGCGCTCCGCGGCCGACTCCGGCCCGCCCGCGTAATAAAGAATCCCGGCCACCACGGCCAGCAAGATCAGCCCCACCACCGCTACCCGGTTCCACGCGCCGGCCCCGGGCCACCGCGATCCGTAGCCGGGTGCCGGCCACTCCCGCCGCCGGCGCCCGCGCCGCCGGTGACCACCGGGAAAGGGTGCCACGAGCGGTGGGCCGGACGGTATGGGAACGTCGCCACCGCGTGCCCCCGGTTCTTCCCGGGATCGGACCTCGCGCCGGGCGGGCACCGCCTGCGGCTCCTCGCCCGCATCCGGCGCGGTGCCCTCCTCCTGGCCACGCCCATCCTCCGTGCCCGGCTCATCCTCAGCCGCGCGGGCGGCCTCCTGGCGATGCTTCCACTCCGTGTAGGCCCGGACCAGCTCCTGCCCATCCAGCTGGAGGAAGTTGGCGTAGGCGCGGATGAAACCCTTGGCGTAGACCTCAGGGGGCAGCTGCCGCTCGTCGCCGCGCTCGATGGCCTCGAGATACTTCAAGCGGATCTTCGTGGCCATCTGCACGTCCCGCAACGACAGGCCCTTCTTCTCTCGCGTCTCCCGGAGCAGACGCCCGATTTCCTCCAGGGTCAACCCGCACCACCCCCTTCCTCCGTCACGGGTACAGCCGATTCAGCAACCGGGGGAACGGAATGGCCTCCCGCACGTGCTCGAGGCCGCAGATCCACGCCACCGTGCGCTCGATACCCAGGCCGAAGCCCGAGTGGGGAACCGTCCCGTACCGCCGCAGGTCCACGTACCAGGCCATGGCCTCTCGATCCAGCCCATGCTCGTCGATGCGCTGCAGCAAGAGGTCCAGGTCGTGGATGCGCTGGCTGCCCCCGATGATCTCACCATAGCCCTCCGGCGCCAGCAGGTCGGCGCAGAGGACTACCTCCGGGCGTGCTGGATCCGGCTGCATGTAAAATGGCTTGGTCTTGGCCGGGAACCGCTCGACGAAGACGGGGCGACCGAAGTGCTCGCTCAGTGCCGTCTCGTGGGGTGCCCCGAAGTCCTCCCCCCACGGCAGCTCCAGTCCCCGTTCCGCCAGGATCGCCAGCGCCTCGTCGTAGGAGATCCGGGCGAAGGGCTCTTCCACCTCGCGCAGGAGGCGCTCCACGTCCCGCCCCAGCGTCTCCAGCTCGGACCGGCACCCCTCCACCACCCGCTGGACGACGCCCCGGACCAGTTCCTCCTGCAGGGCAACGTTGTCATCGTGCTCGTAGAAGGCCATCTCGGGTTCCAGCATCCAGAACTCCAGCAGGTGCCGCCGCGTCTTGGACTGCTCGGCCCGGAAGGTGGGGCCCAGGCAATACACCTTCCCCAGCGCCATGCAGGCGGCTTCCATGTAGAGCTGGCCGCTCTGGGAGAGATAAGCCTTCTCCCCGAAGTAATCGGTCTCAAACAGGTTGGTGGTACCCTCCGGGGCGGAGGGGGTCAGGATCGGCGCGTCTACTCGGATGAACCCGCGCTCGCGGAGGAACTCCTCCGCCGCCCGCATGGTGGCATCCCGCACCCGCAGGATGGCGTTCTGCCGCGGCGTCCGGATCCACAGGTGGCGGTGGTCCATCAAGAAATCTACACCATGTTCCTTCAACTTGATCGGGTAATCCTCCGCGATATAGAGGGGTTCAAGGGCGGTGACCTCCAGTTCGAAACCGCCCGGAGCGCGCCGGTCCGCGCGTATGATCCCGCGAACGCGGCACGACGACTCCTGGGTGAGCCGATCGAACTCCTCCAGGCCCTCGTCCCCGAGACGGTCGCGGGCTACGACGCACTGCATCACGCCCGTGCCGTCGCGGAGGATCAAGAAGCGGACGCGGCCACTGGAGCGGCGGTTGTACACCCAGCCCCGCAGCTCCACCTCCTGTCCGACATATTGACCTGCCGCGGCGATGGTCACCGTAGGCAATGCCATCCCTCCGCTGACCTGTTTCGTATACCGCATGCCCATTCCTGCAGGCCCGCGCCGCCTGGACACATCCCCCACCCCGCGCGAGTGCGGGGTTCGTGATCGCAACGGGTTGTTCGTCGTACGGACCCGTTCCCTACGGGCCCATGTCTCAGCCGAACAGGTTCCTCAGCAGCAGCCGCAGGCTGTCGATCCACACGCGGATGAATCCGCCGCGCGGGACCTCCGCGGCCGTGACCAGGGTAATCCGGCGCAACTCCGTCCCGTCCGCACCCTTGATGACCAGCGTGCCGACGGCCGCCCCCTTGGGCAGGGGCGCGACCAGCGGTTCCCTGATTTGCGCCTCCACCTGCAGCTTGCCGGCCTGCTCCTTGGGGACCACCACCACCGGGGCCACGGCGGGGACCACCTCCACCTGCGTGGCCTTGCCCTTGAACACCGGCAGCAGCCGCCGCCCCCCTTCCCCAAAGGAGGCGGTCTCCCGCACGAACCGGTCGAAGCCGTAGTCCAGCAGCCCCTGGGCCTCCCGCACCCGCTGCTCGTTGCTCCTGGCGCCCAGCACCACCGCGACCAGGCGCCGGTCGCCCTCGCGCGCCGTGGCCGCCACGTGGTAGCCGGCCTCGGCCGTGTGGCCCGTCTTCAGCCCGTCCACCCGCTCGTCGCGGAAGACCAGGGTGTTGTAGTTAGGCTGGGGGTCGAAGTTCTTCCACCGCAGGTACCTCTCCCGGGTGTAGTCCAGCATCTCGGGGTGCTCGCGGAGCACGTGCAGCGCCAGGATGGCCACGTCGCGGGCCGTCACGTGCTGCTCGCCGCCGGGCAGGCCGTGGCTGTTGGCGAACAGGGAGTGGGCCATCCCGATCTCTTTGGCGTGCTGGTTCATCCGGGCCACGAAGGCCTCCTCGCTACCCGCCACGGCCTCGGCCAGCACGGTGGAGGCGTCGTTCCCGGAGGCGATGGCGACGCCGAGGATGAGATCCTTGATACTCACCTGCTCGCCGAGATTGAGAAACATGGCTGAGGGGCCGCCGCGCCCGGCCTGCACGGAGAGCCGCCAGGCGGCCTCGCTGACGGTGACCTTCTGCTCCAGCTGGAGCCGCCCGGCCTTGATCTCGTGAAACACCAGATCCAGGGTGAGGATCTTCGCCAGGCTGGCCGGCGGGATGGGCTCGTCGGCGTTGTGGCTGAAGAGCACCTGCTCCGTCTCCGCATCGACCAGCAGGGCCGCCCTGGCTTGCACCTCCGGCTGGGCCCCGCCGGCCGCCCCCTCCCGCGCGCCCTGCTGGGCACCGGCCGGCCCGGCAAGGACCGGCACCAGAGCGATCACCACCGCCGCCGCCAGGGCCAGCCGCCGGGCCCGTTGGACTACCGACCACGACATCGCTACTTTCCTCCTCTGTCACCCGCGGAGTGCGTCGACCGATCGCCCCGGCCCCCCTCCGGCAGTGTGGCCGCCGGGGTCCCCGCTCCTGCCATGCCCGCCCGCTCGCTGCGCTCCCCGGAGTCCCGTCCACATGAATCCTGCGCCAGCGCGCCGCCGCGATCAAGCGCCCAACATGCTCCGCACACCACGACGGGCCGGTAGGGCCCGTCGTGCGCGACATACCTGTTTCGTCTTCGCAGGGGAGCCCCGCCGTCCCTGCTGTCGCCGGTGACCGCGCCCCGGGTCCGGTGACGGCGTGCTGGCTCCGGTGAGCGCGACCGGGCGGGCGGCGGCTGCGGATCGGGTGCGGAGCCCGCCTGCCGGCCCTGCTGCCCGCAGGCGGGCTCCCTGGCCGCCGGCGGGCAGGCCTCCCCCTGGCGGCGGCCTGCCGCCCGGAAGCCTGCCCCTTTCCCCCGGCCGGCGGTGCCGCCCGGTGGCACCGCCGGCCGGCCGTCACCGCGAGGGCCGCGGACCGAACTCCCGCTCGATGGTGTTCCAGAAGGGGTCGTCTTCGTAGCCCAGGCGCCAGATGGCGATGCCCCCGAGGCCGTGCTTGCGCACCATCTGAATCCGTTCGGCCAGTACCCGCTCG
>DATCKH010000065.1:0-5402 GCA_036562425.1 Thermaerobacter sp.
ACAAAGAGGAGATCTCCCTGCTCCGTGCGGGTGGGCAGCCCCGTGGATGGGCCTCCCCGCTGGGAGATGACGATGACCACGGGAACCTCCACCATGCCCGCCATCCCCAGCGCCTCCACCATCAGGGAGAAGCCGCCACCCGAGGTGGTGGTCATGGCCCGCGCGCCGGCATGACCCGCGCCGATGGCCATGCAGATGGCGGCGATCTCGTCTTCCGCGTGCTTGCTGACGATGCCCAGCTCTTGGGCGTGGGCAGTGATCCACTCGAACAGGCTCGTCCCCGGGGTCATGGGGTAGGCAGCGATGAAGCGGCAGCCTGCGGCCACCGCCCCCAGGGCGAAGGCATGGTTGCCGTGCAGGACCATGCGGCGCGGCCGGCCGCCCGGGTCCGGCAGGCGGTAGGGGAAGTCGCCGGCGGCCTCCCGCCCGAGCTTCCAGCCCTCGCGGGCCACCTGCAGGTTGGCCTCAACCACCCGGTCGCCCTTGCTGGCGAAACTCTCCTTGATCACCTCTTCCAGATACCCGATGTTGTAATGCAGCATGCCCGCGGCGGCGCCCAGGGCGGCCGTGTTCATCAGCACCTTGCTGCCGTGCTTCTTGGCCACCTCGGCCAGCGGCAGGGGCACCGGCCGCACGTACTTCCGCCGCAGTTCCTCCGCGTCCACGCGCCGGAAGTCCCGGTCGTAGATCACGGCGGCCTGGGGCGCCAGGTTGTCCACGTGGATCTTGATGGACTCCTCCGTCAGGCCGATGAGCACGTGCACGGGATCGGCATGGGAGTAGAGCGGCCGGTCGGCCACACGGATCTGGTAGAAGTTGTGACCGCCGCGGATGCGGGAGCGGTAGTCCGGCATGCTGAAGACATGCAGGCCGCTCCGCGCCAGCGCCCTGGTGAAGCCGGCGCCGCTGGATTCCACGCCCTGCCCCGCGTCGCCGCCGATGGTGATGCTGAGGTCCACGGTGCCGGTCCCCGGCCCGGGGGCATGCGCGCTGCCGCGGCCGGCAGCGGGCTGGGAAACGGTCCGATTGTGGGCAGCCATGCGCAACCCTCCCCGATGCGGTGGCATTCGACAGGATGCCGGAAACCGGGGCGTTTATTCCGGACGAACCGGCGTTGCATCGCGAGCCCGGCACCTGGCCCGCCTGGCTGTGGCTCGACGCACTGGGGACCTGGTGAGAACGGGCGCGGCCCGGCGCGTGCGACCGGGCAGGTGGGGGAGCGGGGGCCGGCCGCCATCCCGCGGCCGTGGGAGCTAGCGCGAGGCCGTAGGGGCTAAGGCCAGGCCATGGGAGCTAACGCGAGGAGCCGCCTCGGTCTTGGGTCGGAGCCCCCGTTCGGCCCGGGGGCCGTTGGTAGCGGAACTGTCTTTCGGTATGATTACTGGCGTCTGCCTGGGGAGCGGCACAGCGCCCGCCTCGCAGGCTGGCGGAACGCGACCCGGGCTGGCTGAGCGGCAGCGGCTCCCCCGGCGGGGGCGGAGGCTCCCGAGGATCTACCGGAGGGATCTATCGGGATCCGGCAGGCCATGGGATCCGGCAGGCGCGCGGTGTGCGCAGCAAGCGAGATGGCTCGTCGTCCAGCCGTGGCCACAAGGAGACGGGATCATGGGTCTGGGTCGTGCCTTCTGGGTGCTCGCGGCGGGGCGCTTGATCAGCGCCCTGGGGGACGGGTTCTTCTTCCCCTTCACTTCTTTGTTTCTCAGCCGGGTACACGGCATCCCACCGGCGCAGGTGGGGGTCATCATGAGCGTGGCCGGCGTGTTCTCCCTGATGGGCCGCTTGCCGGCGGGGATCCTCACCGACCGGTTCGGGTTCAAGCCCGTGGTGGTTGCCGGCCTCGTGGGGGCCGGGCTTGCCACCGTGGCCGCCGGCTTCGCCCCATCGGCCTGGCTGTTCGCCCTCTGTTACGGCGTTCTGAGCATGATGGCGTGGGGTTCCTTTCCCGCCTTGCTGCACGGCGTGGGGCTGCTGGTGCCGCCCGATCGCCGTGAAGAAGCCTTCAGCATCCTGAACCTGATCGCCAACGGCGCCATCACCGTGGGGCCGGCGCTGGGCGCGCTGGTGGTGGAACGGGACATCCGCGTGCTGTTCCTCATCGACGGGCTATCCTTTCTCGTGTTCGCCGCCATCGTCTGGCGCTGGGTGCCGGCGGTCCGGGACCGGCGGCGGGCGGCCGGGGCGGCCGTAGCCGGTGGGGCGGGCACCACCCGGGAGCCGGCACCCCGGGGACTCATCTGGTTGCCGCCCCTGAGCCACCGGGCCTTCTGGCGCCTGGCCGTGGGCGCCATGTTGATGAACATCATCTACAGCCAGATGGGTTCCACCCTGCCCATCGACATCGAGTCCAGGTTCGGGAAGGTGACCTGGTACGCCCTGCTGTGGACCCTCAACGGCGGAATGATCGCGCTTCTGCAATACCCCTCGACCTACTGGCTGCAGCGCTACGATCCCCGGCCGCGCCGGGTCGTGGCAGCACTGCTCTACAGCGCGGCCGCTCTCCTGTTGCTGGTAGCGAAGCCGGTAGCGCCCTACGTCCTCGCCTTCGTCGTGCTGACGGCGGGGGAGATCCTCTTCACCCCGTTGCTTCAGGCCGGCATTGCCGCCCTGGCGCCGCCGGGGCAGGGAGGACGGTACCAGGCGGCGGGGAGCCTGTTGTTCGGCATGGGCTGGACCCTGGGGCCGGCCCTCGGCGGCTTCCTGCTGGGTACCGCGGGCCATACCGCCCTGTGGCTGGCCATGGCAGCCCTTGGCCTTGTGGCCGCCGGCGTGTTTGCTGCCGGTGAACCCGCGCGCGCTCACAGGGACCGGGGGGCGACGGGCGCCGGGGTGCCGGGCGCAGCAGTACCGGGTGAGACCGGATCCGCCGCAGGCAGGAGGGGTTCCGGGCGCCCGGTGCCGGTGAGCGGCGACTGACCGGTCCCCGCTGCCAACCGGTCCCCTTGGGCCCCGCCGCCCCGGAGGGCCCGGCTGTAGACGACCACCGCCGTTCAGGGCGCGGGCCGTTCGCGGGCCGTTCAAGACGATTGCTGTAGGGCCTTCTTCATCTCCACCCACGCCTGGCGGGCCTGTTCCACGGCGCCCTCGTCCTCGATGGTGGAGATGTCGCCGGGATCCCGGTCCAGGACGACGGCCTTCAATACACGGCGCATGATCTTCCCGCTGCGGGTCTTGGGCAGCAGGGGAACGAAATGCACTTCGCCGATGACGGCCACCGGTCCCAGGACCCGGCGGACCGTGGAGATCAGCTCCTGGCGCAGCTGCTCCGACGGCTCGTAGCCCTTCTTCAGCACGATGAAGGCGGTGATCACCTCGCCGCGCACCTCGTCGGGCCGGCCGGTGACGCCCGCCTCGGCCACGGCCGGATGCTGGAGGAAGGCCGTCTCCACCTCGATGGTGCCGATGCGGTGCCCGGCGATCTTGATCAGCTCGTCGGCGCGGCCGCTGAACCAGACGTAGCCGTCTTCATCCATGTGGGCCGCATCCCCGGTGTAATACACGCCCTCGATCCGGCCCCAGTAGTCGGCGGCGTAGCGCTCCGGATCGCCCCAGAGGGTGGCGGCCAGGCCCGGGAAGGGGTGGGTGATCACCAGCACCCCCTTCTCGCCGGGGCCGCAGGGCCGGCCCTCGGGGGTACGCACCTCCACCCGGCGTCCGGGCAGCGGCACGCCCGCCGAGCCCGGCTTGATGGGCAGCATGCCCAGCCCGTAGGGGTTGCCGATCACCGGCGCGCCGGTCTCCGTCTGCCACCAGTTGTCGATCACCGGCACGCGGCCGCCGAAGACCTCGTTCTGCAGCCAGTCCCAGGCCGGCGGGTTCAGCACCTCGCCGGCGCAGAAGACCCGCTCCACCGAGCTCAGGTCGAACCCCCGCGCCGGCGCCGTGCCGTAGGACATGAGCATGCGTACGGCCGTGGGCGCGGTGAAGAGGCCCGTCACGCGGTTCTCGGCGATGATGCGGTAGAAGGTTTCGGGACCCGGATGGTCCAGCGCTCCCTCGAAGGCGATGGTGGTGCAGCCCACCAGCAAGGGGGCGTACACGATGTAGCTGTGCCCCACCACCCAGCCGATGTCCGACGTGGACCACCAGACGTCGGTGGGCCGCAGGCCGTAGCACATGGTGGCCCCGTTGTGGATGCCGACCTGATAGGCGCCGTGGACGTGCACGGGCAGCTTGGGCTGGGCGGTAGTGCCCGACGTGGCCAGGATGAAGACGGGCTCGTTGGCCTCCATCACCTCGCATTCCGAGGTGCCCTCCCGGGCCAGGGAGAGGAGTTCCTCCCAGGTCATGTCCCGCCCGGGAACCAGGGGGATTTGTGCGCCCGAGCGGCGCAGCACCACCACGCGCTCCACCGGCGAGTCCGGGTCGCGCAAGGCCTCCTGCGCCAGATCCCAGAGCCGGATCTGCCGGCCCTTGCGCCAGGTGGCGTCGGCCGTGAGCAGCACCCGGGCCCCCGACAGCCGGATCCGCTGGGCCAGGGCGGCGCTGCCAAAGCCCGCGAAGACGACGATGTGGATGGCGCCGATGCGGGCGCAGGCCAGCATGGCCATGATGGCCTCGGGGATGGTGGGCATGTAGATGGCCACGCGGTCGCCCCGCTGGACGCCCAGGGCGCGCAGCGCGGCGGCCACCTGCCGGACAGCCGTGAGCAACTGGGCGTAGGTGAACACCCGCCGCTCGCCCCGCTCGCTTTCCGCGATCAGGGCGGCATGACCACCCCAGCCCCGCTCCACGTGGGCGTCCAGGCAGTTGTAGCAAAGGTTGGTCAGCCCGCCGCTGAACCAGCGGAACGAGGGTGGATCGGGCTCGAACACGCGGTCCCACTTGCGAAACCAGGGCAGCTTCTCGGCTTCGCGAGCCCAGAAGGTCTCCAGGTCTTCCTCGGCTTCCCGCTGCCGGCGCCGGACCAGCGGGTGAACCACGTCGAGCCTTGCGGCGCTCACCGCGGGCATCCCCCTTTCGTGATGGATCGCGAACGCAGCAAGTAGCTCCACACGCCGCGCATCGATAACCGGAAACGCGGACCCGATGACCCGAATGAGTTCACGAACATGAATGACTTTCGGCTGATACGGTGCCGTTCCTGCCCGATTCCGGTTGACATGGGGCGGGTGCGTGCCGGCAAGCTCGTACTTCGGCCCGGAGAAGCCGCATCCCGTTGAGGATGACCGCCAGGACGCTGGCCTCGTGAACCAGCATCCCCTCCGCCAGGTGGACCCGGCCGGCGATGACACCGGCCAGGAACAGGACCGCGGTGGCCACGGCGATGGCCACGTTCTGGCGCACCACGGCCATGATGCGGCGGGAGAGGGCGATGGCCGCAGGGACCTGGCTCAGGCGGTCGGACATCAGCGTGATGTCGGCGACCTCCAGAGCGGCCTCCGTTCCGGTGCCCCCCATGGCGA
>DATCKH010000072.1:0-1545 GCA_036562425.1 Thermaerobacter sp.
ACCCCGCTGTTCGTCGTGCTGGTCATGATCGAGACGGTGGACCTGATGTTCGCCCTGGATTCCATCCCGGCCATCTTTGGCATCACCCGGGACCCCTTCATTGTCTACACGGCCAACGTATTCGCCGTCATCGGCCTGCGGTCGCTGTACTTCGTCTTCAACGCCGTGCTGCCCCTGATCCGTTATCTCCGTTACGGCCTGGCGGTCACGCTGGTGTTCATCGGGACGAAAATGCTCCTCATCGACGTAGTCCACATCAAGCCGGCTGTGTCGCTGGCCATCCTGGCGGTCATCCTCGGGGCCTCAATTCTGGCGTCGTTCCTATGGCCGGAACAGAACGGGAAGGCCGCGGCGGAGGAGGCCGGTGGTTCCAACCGTTCATAATCCCGGCCCGAAGAACGCGCTTGGTGACGAGATCGCCGCACGGCGACCGCGGTCGTGGCGGCATGGGATGCGCCATGCAAATTCGTGTCGGTTCCTGGTAAGCTGGGGCCGTAGGGAATTTTCGACACCCTGGTTTGGGTGAGGACAAGCCCCAGCCTCGCGGAGGTGGCTCCATCGTGGCGGAATATCGCATCGAGCGTGACTCCATGGGTGAGATGCGGGTCCCGGCGCACGCCCTCTACGGGGCCCAGACGCAGCGGGCGGTTGAGAACTTCCCCATCAGCGGCATCCGCTTTCCCCGGCCCTTCATCCGCGCCCTGGGCCTAATCAAGCGGGCGGCGGCCGAGACCAACGCCGAGCTGGGCCTGCTGGACCAGCGCATCGCCGGCGCCATCGTCCAGGCGGCCAACGAGGTCATCGAGGGCAAGCTCGACGACCACTTCGTCCTGGACATCTTTCAGACCGGTTCGGGCACCTCGACCAATATGAACGCCAACGAGGTGATCGCCAACCGGGCCATCCAGATCCTCGGCGGCGAGATCGGCTCGCGCAGCGTCCACCCCAACGACCACGTCAACATGGGCCAGTCCAGCAATGACGTGATCCCCAGCGCCATCCACATCGCCGCCCTGGAGCAGATCGAGCGCAAGCTGGTCCCCGCGCTGACCGCTCTGCGGGACGCCCTGGCCGAGAAGGCGCGGGCCTTTGACGATGTGATCAAGATCGGGCGCACCCACCTGCAGGACGCCACGCCCATCCGGCTGGGCCAGGAGTTCGGCGGCTACGCCAGCATGGTCGACCACGGCCTGCGGCGGCTGCGCTCCGTCCGCGAGCACCTGAGCGAGCTGGCCCTGGGCGGGACCGCCGTGGGCACGGGCATCAACACGCACCCCGAATTCGCGCGCCGCGCCATCGCCCGCATCGCCGAGGCCACGGGCCTGCCCTTCCGCGAGGCGGAGAACCACTTCGAGGCCCAGGGCTCGCGGGACGCGGTGGTGGAGGCCAGCGGCCAGCTGCGGGCCATCGCCACCAGCCTGATGAAGATCGCCAACGACATCCGCTGGCTCGGTTCCGGCCCGCGCTGCGGCATCGGCGAGATCCTGATCCCGCCCACCCAGCCCGGTTCGTCCATCATGCCGGGCAAGGTCAACCCCGTCATGT
>DATCKH010000074.1:0-8918 GCA_036562425.1 Thermaerobacter sp.
AGGGTCACGCCCGCCTCGCCGACGATGGACCGCCCGGGCTCCAGGATCAGCCGCGGCAGGGGCAGCCGGGCCGCCTCCGCCGCCCCCTCCACCGCGGCCCGGATGCGGCGGACGGTCTCCTCGATCGAAGGTGGTTCGTCCTCCGCCACGTACCGGATGCCCAGGCCGCCCCCCAGGTCCAGCTCCCTCGTGACCTGGCCGGTGCGCTGGTGGGCCACCGCGGCCAGGTCCATCATGATGCGGGCCGCCTGCTCCCATGGCTCGACGGCCAGGATCTGCGAGCCGATGTGGCAGTGGAAGCCGCACCACTCCAGGTAGGGCTCGGCCAGCGTGTGCTCCAACGCTTCCAGGGCCTGGCCCGTCGCCAGGTCGAAGCCGAACTTGGACTCCTGCTGGCCGGTGCGGATGAACTCGTGGGTGTGGGCCTCCACGCCCGGGGCGACGCGCAGCAGGACCGGCACGCGGCGGCCGTACCGGCGCGCCATGGCGGCCAGGCGCTCCAGCTCGTGGAAGTTGTCCACGACCACGCGACCGACGCCGGTTTCCACCGCCAGGCGCAACTCCTCGTCGCTCTTGTTGTTCCCGTGGAGGAGTACCCGCTCGGGCGGGAATCCCGCGGCCAGCGCCGTGTGCAGCTCGCCGCCGGAGACCAGGTCCAGCCATAGCCTCTCCTGGTCCATGATGCGCAGGACGGCCTGCGTGCAGAGGGCTTTCGCGGCGTAGGCGATCACGCCCGCCTCCCCCATGGCCGTGCGGTAGGCACGGCAGCGGGCACGCACCGCTTGTTCATCCAGCACGTAGAGCGGCGTTCCGAACCGCTCCACCAGGTCCATGGCGTCGACGCCGCCGATCACCAGATGGCCGCGCTCGTTGGTCACCACCGGCGGCCAGGACGTGCGCTGCTGGAGTCCCTGCTGCGGCAACGTCGATTCCTCCCCTGGCGGCAGGGTGGCGCCGGCAACCGGCCGCCGGCATCCACCCCGTTCCGGCACCATGCGGGTATTGTGAGCGAAGGAACAAGTTTGGGTAAAAGTAGCACAGCACGGCGGCGGGGGCAAGCTCCCCGCGCTGTGGCACCGGCGAGCGCCGCCGGGCGACTCCCCTGCGCACGGTGATGGAGCGCCAGGCGTGATCAGCCTGGGAAGGGCCCTTCCGGTCCGGGGGAGCGCCTGGGCTGGTCGGCGTTACGAGCCCGGATCCTATTGACCGGAGCGTGCGTGGCATGGTAGAAAGGGTTTGTTCTTCCATCGCATCGGTGTCACCTCTGACGCGTTTTCTCCATCCGCGACGAGAGGGGGGGAGGCCAATGCTCGTTGCCATGGCACTCACCATTCCGGTTGCGATGACGCCGCCTAAGACAGATGGCCTCCTGCCTCTCGCCGGCGTCCCGCACTGATTCCCCGACCCATCTGTCCTTCTCCCTTCGGTCACGACGGTAGACGGGGCGGTGTGCGGCAAGGGCCGCCTGTGGCATCCGTCTGCGACACCGCGTCACGGGCGGGTGCGCGGGCCGCCTGCACCCAACCGCGGCTCCGTACCGTGGATGCCTGCGGCCGGCGCCTCCCCGGTCGGCGTTTACGGAGGGAGCGGACCTGTGAATTTCGGACAGGTGAACGACGCGCGCCTGGCCCGGTTGGGCTGGCGCGAAGAGGACACGGCCGCGTTCGCTGTCCACGCAGCGCGGGGTCTTTCTTCGCCGACATCGAGGAACTGGCTGCCCGCTGCCGCTTTCGCGACTGCCGGCACGACGGCGAGCCGGGCTGCGCGGTGCAGGAGGCGGTGGCCCAGGGCATTCTCCCTGCCGACCGCTTGCGCAATTACAAGAAACTCCAACGAGAAATGGAACACCTGGAGCGCAAGAAACGGGAGAAGGCCCGGTTACGAGGGCGGCGCCGGGTGCCCCGCTTCCATGACGACTGAACGCGACGATGACCGAACGCGATGATGACGGAAACGATGACCGACATGATCAAGGATGGGGTTGAAAAGTCGACATGAACGTTGCTGGTCGCTTGAGGACACTCGTCCCCTCGGACCTTCCGCGCCCGATCTGGATGCTGGCCGCGGGACAGGCGGTGGACTCGTTCGGCAGCGGGCTGGTCTTCCCGTTGACCACCCTCTACGTGGTCCATGTCCTGGACCGGGATCTCACCTGGGCGGGGACCGTGTTGTCGTTGCATTCGTTGCTGGCGACGGTGACGGTGGCCATCGGCGGGCGGCTCGCCGACCGCCTGGGCCGCAAGCCTCTCCTCCTGGCGAGCCTGGCCAGTTCGGGGATGGTCTCTTTCCTCATCGGGCTCTGGCCGGTGGCGGAGGCGTATGCGGTCCTCATGATCCTGTTAGGAATGACGGTGAGCCTCTACCGCCCGGCCTCCCAGGCGCTTGTGAGCGACCTGGCCCCCGGGCGCGAGCGCCAGGTCTTCAGCCTGCTCTACATGGCGATCAACCTGGGCATCGCCCTGGGCGCGGCCGCCGGTGGCGCGCTGGTGGCGGCGTGGTCGTACCGGGCAATCTACTGGGCCGATGCGCTGACCTTCTTGATCTCCGCGGTGCTGGTGGCACGGGGCGTGCCCGACCCCTTTCGCGAGCACTTGCTGGCCGGCCGGCGTCATGGGGCCGTTTTGCCGGGCACGGCGACCGAAGCGGGCAACTCGCCCGTCACGTCACCGGGGGGCCGGAGAAGGGCCGCGGGCAGAACTGCTGCGGCCGGTGGCCCGAAGCCGGAGCCATCAGGGGAACGGGCTGCCGCTCCCGCATCCGGGGCAGCCGGACAGCGAGGCATCCGGTCAAGGCGGCTCGAGGACCTGTACCAAAGCGGCCTGGCGTCTGTCGTGGTCCTGGGGCTGGCCAGTCTCGGCCTGTGGTTCGTGTACGCCCAGCTCCACGTCGTCCTGCCGGTGGCCATGAGCGGTCTGGGCTTTAGCGAGGCCGCTTACGGGATGCTGTGGTCGCTGAACGCCATGCTGGTGGTTGTACTGACCCCGGTCCTTTCGGCCCTGGCGGACCGGCGGGGGTGGTCGCTATCCGGCCTGCTGAAGTCTTCGGCCCTGGTCCACGCCGCCGGTTTCGCCATCCTGCTGCTGGCTGAGGTTCGCCCGGCGTACGCCTGGTTCGTCCTGGCAATTGTCGTGATCACCCTCGGCGAGGTGCTCCAGGCCATCTCCTACTCGGCCACGGTGGCCCGCATGGCACCCGACGACCTGCGGGGCACCTACCAGGGGCTGGCCGGCATGCTGACCTCCCTCGGGTGGATGGCCGGACCGCTCCTGGGCGGCGCCATCACCGATGCCTGGGGTACCACGACCCTGTGGGCGGTGACGGTCGTCGTGTCCCTTTGTGCCCTCCTGGGCTACCGCGTGGCCGACGCGGTCGAGGCCGCCCGTTCGGGGGCACCGCGATACGTTTCGATGAAGGCATGAGGGTTGGCCCCACCACCCCCTCTCTTGAGCCCGCAGCCTCTCTCCATACGGGTGCGAGGCGGAGCCGTGAGAGGCCCGCCTCGCACCCGCATGGACGATCTGGCATGCAGCCTACCCTACCTACCTGCCATGCCACCTAGCTCGGAACTCCCACCGGGCACTCGCTTCTTCACTTCTTCTTCCCCTTGCCACCCCCAGCCCCCACAGTGACCCGCCCCGGCGCTACGGCCTGGGCGACGTTGCCGTGATCGTCCATGGCCTGGACGATCACGCGGCCCCCGGTGAACCTCGTGCCTTTCGGCGGGGTGTAGGTACCTTCGTAAACGCCCGGTGCCGTTTCGGTCATCGGTGTACCGACCAGCTTTCCGCCCGTCACCTGCGCGCCCGAGCCGTCCACCACGATGACGAAGCTGGCTTCCGCCAGGTTCGGCTCCGAGGTAAAGCGGATCGTCAGGCTCTCGTTCGGCCGGAGGGTGACGTCCGCGGCCGGCTCCACGTTACTGATGGCCGGGGCTACGGTATCCACGCTGACGGTCCGCGTCACGGTGGTGGTGTTGCCCGCCCGGTCGGTGGCCGTGACCACCAGCTCGTTCGTACCCTCGTCCAGCAAGACCCTGGTGCTGAAGGTCCCGTCGCCGGCCACCGTCACGGGCTGGCCGTTGACGGTTACGGTCGCCAGTGCCAGGTTGTCCGCCACCCTCCCGCTGACGGTCACGTCGGGCCGGTTCCGCTTCTCGCCCTCGGCCGGCGTATCCAGCGTCAGCTCGGGGGCCGCCTGGTCCAGGTAAACCCGCACCGGCTCTGACGGGTCCGTGCTACCGTCGGGGGTGCTGGCCGTGGCGGTGAGAACGTTCTCACCGTCCGTCAGCGTGACGGGAATGCGGAAGGTACCGTCGGTGGCCTCCGCCCTTCCCACTTCGGTGCCGTTGTTGTAGAGGGTCACCGTGGTACCCTGGGTGGCCCGTCCCGTGACCGTTACCTCGGGACTGCTGGTGTACGTCCCGTCCGCCGGTTCGGTGATGACGGGCGCGGGGACCTCGAGGGCAATTACGGCCCGGATCATGCGATTCCCTTCATCCTGGGGCGTCTTGGCCCACTGCCCGCCCACCAGCTGCCAGGAGCGGCCGTGGAAGGGCCCGTCCTCGTCGGTGGCCAGGCCGGGAACGTCGGGATACGCGCCGTCCTGAATGTAGGCGATGAAGAAGTCGCCCTGGACGTCGATCCCCAGCTGGCTCAGGTCGACCTCTGTCCACTGGCCGTCACGCCGGGCCGTGGCCGGAATGGGCCCCGCCAGCTTGGTTCCCGGGCTCCCGCCAGGCCCGTCGGCGGCGTAGACCTCCACCAGGAAGCTGGTCCCGCCGGGGCTGGGCCAGCTGGTGTCCCAGAACATGAAGCGGGCACCGAGCAACTTGGCTGCCCTGCCCTCGGGCACGCTGAACTGGACCGCCCAGCCATTGCCGCTGTCGCGGTAGGCCCAGGCGTTCTCGGCGGTACCGTCGTCGTAGGCAAGTTCCGTGCCGATGCCGATGAAGGGCCGGAGTTCCACCGTGACCTCCTCGGTGGCCTCACCGGACACCTGCACCTGGATCGTGGCGGCATGGTAGTCGGGATGGCGGACCATTAGGGTATAGGAACCCTCCAGCACCTCCAGCTGGAAGCGACCTTCCGCGTCGGTGGAGACCGGTGCCACGACCGGATCTTCCACCACCCACACCCGGGCCCCCTCGACGGGCTGCCCCGTGCGCTGATCGATCACGGTGCCCGCGATCCGCCCGCGCGGGATGGGCTGCAGGACGAAGTTCTGGGTGGTGGTCCCATCGCGGGTGACGGTCACGGTGGCCTGGGCGGGGTAGAACCCGTAAGCCTCGGCCACGGCAGTCCACGTACCCGCCGGGTGGCGTAGGGTGTAGCTGCCGGTAGCCGGGTCGGTACGCACCGAGACCCCGCTTTCCACGATGGTCACCGTGGCCGCCACAGGGAGCGCCGCGATCCTTCCCGTCACGCCCTCACGGGCGGGCTCCGGCTCCTGCTCCTGCTTGAGGTTGAGATCCGGCCCTGGCGGCTCGACCCGTGGCTTGCTCGGGGACTCCTTCTCCTCCTGGCTCGGGGGTTCCAGCGTGCCGGCCGGGGCAGACGTCGCGAGGACGAGCACATCGTCGATGTACCAGCCCGCATACTGGACGGAGCTGTCGCTGGTGAGCCGGAAACGCAACCGGATCACCCGGCCCGCGTAGTCGTCCAGGCTGATGACCGGCTGTTCCCAACCGACAGGGGTTCCACCCGCACCCGGGGACGTGTACCGCGCCAGCTCCGTCCAGGTCTGGCCCCCGTCGGTGGAGACCTCCACCCGCCCGAAGTCCCAGTTGCGCTCGAGGCTGTACCAGTGCGCGAACTTCAGGAGGGCGTGCTGGTGACCGGTGAGATCGATCTCGGGCGTCATGAGCCAGGCGTCGGCGTTGTTCGGGTAGTTGCCGCCCAGGTTGGTGGCCCAGACGTTGGCTCCGGAATAGGCGGCGCCGGGCCCCGAGGTGGGCGTCCCCCGGTGCCAGAGGCCCTCCGGGGTGCCTCCAGTGGTCCAGCCGGGATCCTCACCCTCCATGTCGTCCCAGAAGATCACCGTGTGGGCCGGTGCCGTGGCCGATGCCTCGTTGGAGTACGAGCTCTCGTTGCCCCACAGGTCGACGGCCGTGACCACGTAGTAGGAGGGCACGCCCGCCGGTGCCGTGGCGTGATTGTAGCTGCTGGCGGTTCGGGGCAGATCCGCCACCAGCGTGTAGGGGCCACCCGGCGTGGTGCCGTGATACACGCGGATGCGATCCAGGTCGGGGTCGCTGGGGGGCGTCCAACTCAGATCGATGCCGGCCACCGGGTTGGGAGCCGCCGTGAGCTGGGTGGGTGCCGCGGGCGGCGTTTCATCCGGTCCCATCACCAGCACGTCATCGATGTACCAGCCGGCCCGGGTAACGGAACCGTCGCTGAACAGGTTGAAGATCACGTAAGCCACCTGACCGGCGTAGGGCCGCAGGTCCACCTCCCCCTGGACCCAGCCGTTGGACGAACCGGTGAAACGCGCGGCCCGGGTCCAGTTCTCCCCGTCTACCGAGACGTAGACCTCGGCAAAGTCCCAGTTGGTCTCCACGTCGTACCAGTGCATGAAGCGGAGGACGGCGCCTTCCTCCGTCTCCGTCAGGTCGATGGGCGGCATCAGGAGCCAGGCATTGGCGTTATTGGGATAGTTGCCGTCCAGGTCGGTGGCGAAGACCTTCTCGCCCGAATAGGCGGCACCCGGACCGCTGGTGGGAGCGCCCCACTCCCAGGGATCGTTGTCACCGCCGTGGGTCCACCCCGCCGGTTCTGACTCGAAGTCCTGGAAGTAGCCGGGGGTCACGCCCCGGCTGACGGCAATACGGTGGGGGTCACCGGCGCTCCCATGGGTGGCCTGGTTGCCGCTGCCATCGGCCGCCTCCAGGTAGTACTCCGTACCTGGTACCGTAAGCAACGATCCGGGCACGGTGGCCTGCCAGGTTCCCTGGAGGTGATCCCCGTCCACCCGGGTCATGGGGATGCGGGTGTAGAGCTCCTCGCCGGACCTGCGGACGAACAGGTCCACCCTCGCCACGCCGGTGTTGTCCGCCGCCGTGGCGGTGATGGTCACCGGGAATCCCTGGAACGCGGTGGCGATGGGAGTGTGTTCAATGGTGGGCGGCTCCAGGTCGTCACCTTCCCGGACCACACGCCCCGTTAGAACGCCACTGCCCGTCGTGACCTCCCCGACGGCGGAGAAAACGTCAAGCCGGCCCCAGCCATACCCGTTGTTGGGATGATCGGGGTACTGTGCATCGGTGCGGGGCACCGCCGTCCGCTTCAATAGGTCCTCGATTTCGTCGACGGTAAGGGCGGCGTTCGCGCTGCGCAGCAGGGCCACGGCGCCGCTGACGTGGGGCGTGGCCATGGAGGTGCCGTTGTAGGCCGCGTATCCGCCGCCAGGCACCGAAGACCGTACCCCCACGCCGGGAGCCGAGATCTCGGGCTTGGTTTCGCCATACGGTGAAGGACCGCGCGAGGAGAACGAGGCCAGCGCATCACTGGCATCCGTCGCACCCACGGCGAAGGCTTCGGGGTAGTTGCCGGGCGCGGCCACTGTTCCTGCTCCGGGTCCGTCATTGCCGGCAGCAAAGACAGGGAAGATCCCGGCCTCCCGCCAGGCCTGGACCATCGGCCGGAACCACTCGTCCATGCCCGGCCCGCCGCCCCACGAGTTGTTGATGACGTCAGGCGCCCATTCGGGATGGGGAGTCCCGTTGGCATCGGTGGGCGCCAGCAACCACT
This sequence comes from Thermaerobacter sp., assembly GCA_036562425.1. Lineage (GTDB taxonomy): Bacteria > Bacillota > Sulfobacillia > Thermaerobacterales > Thermaerobacteraceae > ZC4RG37. Next base: position 7,749 of record DATCKH010000074.1, read on the forward strand.
GGGCTGCCGCGAGAATGGCCGAAGACGAGCCCGTACCGGCTGCCGTGAACGCCTTGGCAGCGATCCAGCGGGCACCGGGGGCAACGCCGATCCGGTTCCCTGCGCCGTCGTCACCCACCATCGTGCCCGTGACGTGGGTGCCGTGCCCGTTGTCGTCATAGGGAGCCGACCGGCCGTTCACGGCATCGAACCAGTTTCCTTCATGATTCGGGCTGTCCGGGTCGCCGGGGTTGAAGCCCCGGTACCGGGCGCGGAGAGCCGGGTGGTTCCACTCCACGCCGGTATCGATGGAGGCGACGACGGTGCCCGTGCCGTCCACCCCCAGGGCCCAGGCCCCCGGAGCACCGACACGTTCAATGTTCCACTCTACACCGGCGGTGCCGGAGTCCTCCGAGGGACTCGCTTTCCCACTGCCGCCGGCCTGACCCTCGGCGGGGCGGCCCAGAATGTAGACCTCTTCGTCCAGGTCGATGCGCTCGACCCCCGGCAATCGCGCCAGGGCCTCCACGGCCTGGCGGTCGCCGGTGACGGCAAACCCGTTCACGATCCAGAAGGGGCGGTAATCGCGCACGTGGCCTTGCTGCTTCAACGCCTCCAGGACCTTGATGACGCCGGCCTGGGAAGCCTCGGCCGTTTCCCGCAGGGCCCGGACCACTTCCTGGCGGGTGTTGAGCCGGATGAGATCGGGAGAGCGATACCCGCGGTCCCGGGCGAGATCGCGCCCGCGCCTGGCCGCGGCTCGGACATCCGCTTGCTGGGACAGCTTCACCAGGAAGCGGACAGACGCGCTCTTGGCCAGTTTGTCCTGCAGGGCCGCGGCCACCGGTGCCGGCTTGACGGAGTCCTTCAGGGAAAGAGCCGGCCGGTCGGCCGCGAGGGCAAGGGCGGGAAGCCCGGTGCTGAGGATCAGCGTGCCAGCAAGGAGCAGCGCCAGCCAGCCGCGGCGCCAGCGATCAAGCCAGGTAGCCCGCCGATCCGGCATCAAAATCTACCCCCCCTCGGCTGAAGGCACGCACGCCTGGCATCACCACTTGCCACCATCACTTGCAGCAAATGTGAATGCGCATGTTCACCTCCTTTCCAGATGTGGATGGTTCGCCCAGAATGAACAAGCTCCTTTGGCGAAATTCGTCGGTTATGTGTCGATTGGAGGCAGTTGTTCAATGCAGG
>DATCKH010000075.1:0-3956 GCA_036562425.1 Thermaerobacter sp.
GGCGGCTCTTCCAGCGTGTCGTGGAGTTCGAGATCGAGTTCTGGGCCATGGCTTACGGCACCCCGTAGCCGCTGCCCGCGGTACGCGTGGGATCTTTGCCGCTTGCCGTGCACGACACCTCGTAACCGCTGCCCGCGGCGCAGGTGGGTTCCTGCCGACTTGCCGCGCACGACACCCCGTAGCCGCTGACCGCGGTGTGCGTGGGATCCTTGCCGCTCGCCGCGCACGCCGCCTCGTAGCCGCGCCCTGGGTGCGCGCGGGAGCCTTCCGGCTGGCCGCGCACGCCGCCTCACAGCCACTGTCCACGGTTTGCGCGGGATCCTGCCGGGTTACGGCGCACGCCGCCTCCCCGCCGGCCCCGGGGCCGCCGCCGGGAACCCCGCTGGCCGCGACGGGAGGCCCCGGGCTGGGGCGGCCAAGGCAGGGCCCGGCCGCGTGGAAGCAGGGGGGCGAAGCCAGGGTTGCAAGAACATCCAGGGTGGCAAGAACGGCAAGATGTGCAAGGTTTGCAAATGGGGCCAGGTTCAGGGCCAGAACTCCTTGCGGTTCGCTTGCCCGGCCTGACCCCCTATGCACCCGCCTGGCGGCTGCAGCAGCGCCTGGCCGGGGCGCGGCGGGACGGAGAGCTACCTGACCTGCTGCTCCTGCTGGAGCACCCTCCGGTATACACCGTTGGTCGGGGCGGCCGGGAGACCGAGATCCTGCTTGACGGGGAGGCTCGCCGGCGCCTGGGCGTCGAGGTCCATCGCGTGGACCGGGGCGGCCGGGTGACGTTCCACGGGCCCGGGCAACTGGTCGGCTATGGCATCGTGGACCTGCGCGGCGTGAAGGGCGGGGTGCACGGGTATCTCCGGTCCATGGAGGCCGGGCTCATCGCTGCCCTGGCGCGGCTGGGCATCGCGGCGCGGCGCGAGGAGGGGCTGACCGGGGTCTGGGTGGGGGACGAGAAGATCGCCGCCATCGGCATCCGGGTCACCCGCGGCATCTCCATGCACGGGTTCGCCCTCAACGTGGACCCCGACCTGTCGTACTTCGGCGGCATCATTCCCTGTGGGATCCGGGATCGGGGCGTGACCTCCATCCGCAGGCTGCTGGGCACGGCGCCGGGCCTGGATACCGTGGCGCGGGTCGTGACGGAGGAACTGGCCGCAGCCCTGGGGCGCCGCCTGGTGTGGGCGCGGGACGCCTCACTACTGGCGCCCTGGGCAGGTGATCTGGAGTTGTACCTCTCTGGCCGCGGTGCAGCTCTCCGGACAGACCCTGCCGATCCGTCCGGGGAAATATGCCGGGCGGGTGCTCTGGGGAAGAACCGTCCCGCAGGCTCAGCCGAGGGAGCCGGGCTCTCCAGCCGTTGAAGGGGATGGCCGGGCCGGGTCGCGGTCGCGTCGTCAAGCGGCGGCGGGGGTGGCAACGGGCCACCCCCGCCGCACCGCTCAAGCGCCGAACATGGCGGCCAGTGCCGCTTCGTCGTAACCCACCACCACTTGCCGGCCGTCGGTGACAATCGGACGGCGCAGCAGCTTCGGCTCGGCTGCCAGCAGGTCGAGAAGCGCCTCTCCCTGGAGGGTTTCCTCGGCGGGCCGCAACTCCCGGAAGCGGGTGCTGCGCCGCGACAGGAGCGGCTCGGGGCCGCCCAGGAGGCGGGCGAGTGCCGCCAGTTCCTCCCGGGTCGGGGGCTGGTTGACGATGTGCCGCTTCTCGACTTCGATTCCTCTTTGCGAAAGCCACGCTTCCGCCTTGCGACAGGACGTTCAGCCGGGATGGTACCACATCACGGGGCGGCCGGCCGGCAGTCCTTCGGCCCGATCCACGGTGGGCTTCACCTCCCTTTCGATGCTCACCTGTAGGGGGAGGGCGGTCACCGGTCCGGCGGACCGGCCCGCCCTGCCCCCGGTCTTTCGACGCGGGCTCGTCCCGGTCCCTGCCCCTGCTGGTGGCGCACCGGCCAGGTGAGGGCATCAGGGACCTGCCGGCGGCCTGCCGGCTGCCTGCTGGCGGCCAGCCGGGATGCAGTCACCGAGTCGCCGCGGGCGGGTTTGAACGCGGATGCGGCCTGGCTCGCTGTCCCGCCGCTGGTGCCGGTTCCGCCTGCAGGTCTCTGGCCCGCAAGTGTAAGATGAACCCATAGAGCTCCAACCAGACGAGCGTTGGGACGACGGAGGCGAGGCGTGCCATGACCACCAGCGCGACCCCCCGGATCCGGTCCTTCGTCCTCGGACCGGTTCAGGCCAACGGCTATGTGGTGCTGGACGAAGACAGCCGGACCGCCGTGATCATCGACGCGCCCCACGACCCGGATCCCATCCTGGAAGCGGTCAAGGGTTATGAGGTGGCGGCGATCCTGCTGACCCATGCCCACTTCGACCACATCGGGGGACTGGAGAAGTTAAAGCGGGAGACCGGCGCGCCGGCGTGGATCCACGCCAACGAACAGGAGTGGCTCGGCGACCCCCACCTGAACCTGTCCGCGTGGCTCGAACCTGTGGTGGCGCCGCCACCCGACCGGCTCCTGCACGGCGGCGAGAGGCTCCAGTTCGGCGGGCTTTCCTTCGAGGTGCGCTTCGCCCCCGGCCACAGCCCGGGCCACGTGGTGTACGTCATCCCCGGCGCGGTGTTCGCGGGGGACACGCTCTTCGCGGGCAGCATCGGCCGGACGGACCTGCCGGGCGCCGACTACGCCACGCTGATCGCCAGCATCCGCGACCAGCTCCTGACGCTGCCGCCGGACACCGCCGTGTACCCCGGGCACGGGCCCGCCACCACCGTGGGCGAGGAAGCGGTCCACAACCCCTTCCTCCGTTGACCGGCTTTGGGGGGCGGCCGGCGGGGGTTCGTCAGGAACCGGTGCCGGGGATGGGCTTGCGGCCGCGGAAGCCTTCATGCTCGCCGTGGTAGTAGGCGACCCGCGGCTCCCCCAGCCGCCAGCAAAGCAGCACCGGCTCGCCGTTGATGCGGGCGGGAAAGTCGACCAGCCCCAGGTCCACGTCCTTGACCAGGCAGCCGAGGGAGTGCATCTCGGCAAGGAGCTGGTTGGCTCGTTCCACCGCTTCCCGGAGGGCGCGCCGGGCCAGGTCGTAGTCGTAGGCCATGATCAGGGTTCCGTCGGGCTTGTAGCCCACGGCCTTGATCTGCTCCATCTCGCGGTAACACTCGCGGGCTTTCTGGTACAGTCGCCGGAGCCGGAGGAGCCGCTGGCGGATTTCGGGAAGGAGCGCGGTCGCTTCCTCGGGCGTGAACAATCGTCGCCTGCCGGTCCTTGCCATGCCTCTCACCTCGCCCGCCGCCGGCCCGGGCTTGTGCCTTGCGCCGGGCCCGCCGCCCGCGGGTTGTGTCTTATTGTAGCCAGGGGCCGGGCAGCCGACAACGGCGGCCGGCGCCGGCGGGCTGGATGGGCCGCCCGGCTGGCCCGGGTCCTGGCGGCGACCGGTCCCGGCCTGGCGGGGACCAGCGGGCATTGCCGGGTGTGGTGGCCGCTGGCGGGCCGGTGGCGGCCAGGACGGGGCCGGGGGGCCACGTGGTTCGGCAAGGAGGGACGCCAGGATGTCCACGAGCAAGCAGGTGTCACCGCCTCCAGGCGAGGGCGGTACGCGGGTTACGCCAGGGGCGGCGGGTGCGGGTGCCGACCCGCGCCCGAGCTGGGATGCCTATTTCATGGAGCTGGCGGAGGTGGTGGCCAAGCGATCCACGTGCCCGCGCCGCCACGTGGGGGCGGTGCTGGTACGGGACCGGCGGATCCTGGCCACCGGTTACAACGGGGCGCCGCCCGGGTTTCCCCACTGTACCGAGCAGGGCTGTCTCATGCAGGACGGTCACTGCGTGCGCACCATCCACGCCGAGGTCAATGCCATCCTGCAGGCGGCCCTCCACGGCGTCACCGTCCGCGGGAGCACGCTGTATACCACGGCTACGCCGTGTCTCAACTGTGCCAAGATGCTGATCGGCGCTGGCGTGACCCG
>DATCKH010000083.1:0-12938 GCA_036562425.1 Thermaerobacter sp.
GTCGGCTACGACAACATCGACGTGGCCGCCGCGCGCCGCCGCGGCATCATGGTCACCCACACGCCCGGCGTGCTGACCGACGCCACGGCCGACCTGACCATGGCCCTGATCCTGGCTTGCGCGCGCCGGTTGCCCGAGGCCGAGGCCGCCTTGCGCCGCGGCGAGTGGCGGACCTGGCATCCCCTGCAGTGGCTGGGGCTCGAATTGAACGGCGCCACCCTGGGCATCGTCGGGCTGGGGCGCATCGGCCGGGCCGTGGCACGCCGGGCGCTGGCCTTCGGCATGCGGGTGTTGTACTGGAGCCGGCGCCGGGACCCGGAGGCGGAGGAAGCCTGGGGCATCGCTTACCGCCCGCTGGATGAGCTGCTGCCGGAGGTGGACGTCCTCACCCTCCACGTGCCCCTGACCCCGGAGACGCGTCACCTGATCGACGCGCGGCGCCTGGCGCTGATGAAGCGGGGGGCGATCCTGGTCAACACCGCCCGCGGGGACGTGGTGGACGAGGAAGCTCTGGTGCGGTCGCTGGAGCGGGGCCACCTGGCCGCGGCCGGTCTCGACGTCTACAGCCGCGAGCCGCTTCCTCCCGATCACCCGCTGCTACGGGCGCCAGGCGTGATCGCCCTGCCGCACATCGGCAGTGCCACAGGGCGGACCCGGCGCCGCATGGCCGAGCTGGCCGTGGCCAACTGCGCGGCGGTGCTGCGCGGCGAGCGGCCGCCCCACCCGGTGCCGGAGATGCTATGATGCTCGGCGGGAAGGGGGCACCATCGTGGACTGGTTTGCCGTGGCCGTGACCGCGTTCAGGGCCCTGGTCAGCGTGGCCGTGATCGCGCTGGGCGTCTCCTGGGGAATTCGCGGGGAGTTGCGGGTGGCCATGCTGGCATCGGCCATCCTGCTGGCGCTGGGCATCCTCTGGACGAACTTCGCCGCGCTCCTGATTCCGACGCTCCTGCTGGCCTATATGGCCGGGGTGTTGATCGAACGCGGCTGGTTCCGGCGCAGGGCTTGAGCAGGTCCCTGGAATCCACCAGGAGGATCCTTCCTGTCCCGCTCCGAAGGACAGATCGATAATGTTCACGATCGATGCCGGCACCGATGGCGGTCCCGGTGATCCGAGGGAGGAAGGAGGCGCGCCCGTGGAGAGCCAGCCACCGCGGCACGGCGGCGCGAGCCCGCGGGCGGATGGCACGCCCGCCGGGGCTGAGGCGAGGCGGGCCGGGGAGGAGGCGGCAGCCGGCCAGCGGAACGGAGTGGCCGACCGCCCCGACCTGGAGCTGGTGGTGGTCACCGGCCTCGCCGGCGCGGGCAAGACGCAAGCGATCCACGCCCTCGAGGACCTGGGCTTCTTTTGTGTAGACAACCTGCCGCCGGCGCTGCTGGCCCCCTTTGCCGACCTCTGCCGGCAGTCGGAAAGCCCGGTGCGCCGCGTGGCAGTGGTGATGGACGTCCGGGGCGGCGACTGGTTCGACCAGGCGGTAGAAGCCTTGCAGGAGCTGGACCGGGCGGGCGTCTACTACCGCATCGTGTTCCTTGAGGCATCGGACGAGACGCTGGTCAAGCGCTTCAAGGAAACCCGCCGGCGCCACCCGCTGGCGCCCCAGGGCCGGCTGCTGGAGGGCATCCGCGCGGAGCGCCAGCGGCTGGGCGTGCTGCGGGGGCGGGCGCACGTGATCGTCGACACCAGCGAGCTGAGCCCCCGCCAGCTGCGGCAGCGGATCACCGAGCTGCTGGGCGGGCCGGAGACGCCGTCCTTGATCGCCCACCTGGTCAGCTTCGGCTTCCGCTACGGCCTGCCGGCGGACGCGGACCTGGTGTTCGACGTGCGCTTCCTCCCCAATCCCCATTACGTGCCCGAGCTCCAGCCGCTGACGGGCCTGGACGACCGGGTGCGCGAGTACGTGCTGCGCTGGCCCACGGCCCGGCGGCTCCTTCAGGAGCTGGAAGAACTGCTGGACTTCCTCCTGCCCCAGTACGTCAACGAGGGGAAGACGCAGCTCACCGTGGCCATCGGCTGTACCGGCGGGCAGCACCGTTCCGTGGTCATCACGGAAGCGCTGGCCGCCCACCTGCGAGGTCAGGGGTACCAGGTGCTGGTGGAACACCGCGACGTGGAGCGCTCCCGGGCCGAGCGGGCCCGGCATTGAGTGCCCGCCGGCGGCGGGCGTTGCCCCGGCGGGTGCGGCCGGCTTGGGAAAAGGTGATCGGGCTTGAAACTGTATTACTGGCTCTATCCCGGGCTCCGCATCAAGCGCTGGTTGCTGGCCTTCGCCGGCGGCCTCTACCTGGTGACGCTGGGCTGGGCGATGGTCATCGACGCCGCCCTCTGGGCCCGGATGGAGATCTTCCTCAAGCGGGTGCTCTACGCGGCAACGGGCCGGTTCCTCCCCTCCCACGTGCTGGGGTGGATCCTGGTGGCGGCCGGTGCCGCCCTGGCGCTGGCGTCCATCTACCAGTTGATGCGGACGGTGATCGACGTCCTGGCGCCAGCCGCGGCCCCCAACGGAGGCGTGGCCGACCGCGTGGTGGTGCGCAGGCAGCTGGCCCGGGGACCCCGGATCGTCGCCATCGGCGGGGGTACCGGGCTGTCTGTCTTGCTGCGCGGCCTTAAGGAATACACCAGCAACGTCACCGCCATCGTCACCGTGACCGACGACGGGGGCAGTTCCGGGCGCCTGCGGGGCGAGCTGGGCATCCTGCCGCCCGGTGACATCCGCAACTGCCTGGTGGCGCTGGCCGACACCGAGCCGCTCATGGCCCGCCTTTTCCAGCACCGCTTCAGCCAGGGCACCCTGGCCGGCCACAGCCTGGGCAACCTGTTCATCGGGGCCCTGGCCGAGCTGCTGGGCGACTTCGAGCAGGCAGTGTACGAGTCCAGCAAGGTGCTGGCGGTGCGCGGGCAGGTGTTCCCGTCCACGCTGACGCCCGTGACGCTGGTGGCGCGGATGGCGGACGGGCGGGTGGTGCGCGGGGAGACCGCCATTTCCTCCGACCCCGCCGCCATCAGCCAGATCTGGTTGGATCCACCGGACCCGGAGCCGCTGCCGGCCGCCCTGCGGGCCATCGAGACAGCGGACATGATCGTACTGGGCCCGGGTAGCCTGTTCACCAGCATCCTGCCGAACCTGCTGATCCCCGGTATCCGTGACGCGGTGGCCCGCTCGCGGGCCGTCAAGCTCCTGGTGATCAACGCCATGACTCAGCCCGGGGAGACGGACGGCTTTACCGCGGCGGACCACGCGCGGGCCATCATCGAGGCCGCGGGGCAGGGGCTGTTCCAGCACGTTCTGGTCAACATCCAGGAACCGCCGACGCGCCTGCTGCAACGCTACCGCGATCAAGGCCAGGAGTTCGTGCGCCCCGACCGCGAAGCCCTGCGGCGCCTGGGCCTGCAGGTGCATACGGCACCGCTGATCGCCGATGACGATCTGGTCCGCCACGATCCCCAGCGGCTGGCGCGGGCACTCCTGCGGGTGCTGCTGGCGTGCCGCCCGCGCGTGGAGGCCGGCCGCCGCTTCGATTTCTTCCTGCTGGGTGAGCGCTTGCTGCGCGAGGAAGCGGGCAATACCGCGGGCAGAAGGCTGTGAACGCTGGTGATCCGTGATACCTTCTCCGGACGGGTGAAGGAGGAGCTGGCCCGCATCCTGCCGCCGGATGCGGGCGCCCGCCGGTGGGAACTGGCCGGCCTCTGGCTCGGCTGCGGGCAGCAGGACGAAAGCGGCGGGTGGTCGTGGCGCACGGAGACTGCCGCGACGGCGCGCCTGATCTTCCGCCTGCTCCGCAGCGAGTACGGGGTGGCGCCACGCCTGGTGGTCGATCGCCGGCGCCGCCTGGGCCGCGGCAACGTTTACGTGCTGCACCTGGAGCCCGCCGCGTGGGAGCGGGCGCCCGCGAATGTTTCCGGTTCGGCTGAGGGCGGGTTGCCGGGCCTGCCCGACCCGCTGGCGGGGGACCGGCCGCGCCGCCAGCGGGATCGCGAGGCGTTCCTGCGCGGGGTCTTCCTGGGCGCCGGCAGCGTGACCCACCCCGAGCGGGGTTACCACGCGGAGATCGTCCTTCCCGGGCCGCGGGCCCAGGCCGTGGTGGCCGCCGAGATGCGCCGCTTTGGATTGCGGCCCGGGCGGGCCCGGCGGCGAGGCGGTCCGGGGGTCTACCTCAAGGAAGCCGAGCAGATCGCCGACTTCCTGGGCCGGCTGGGGGCGCACCAGGCGGTGCTCGAGCTGGAGAGCAGGCGGGTGGTCAAGGGCGTGCGCAACCAGGTGAACCGCCTGGTCAACGCCGAGACCGCCAACTTGCGCAAGGCCGTGGATGCGGGCCTGCGCCAGGTGCGGGCCATCCAGCGCCTGGTGGAAGAGGTGGGATGGGAAGGTCTGCCACCGTCCCTGGCCGAGGTAGCCCGCGCCCGTATCCAGCATCCTGAGTTGAGCCTGCGGGAGTTGGGGCAGCTCCTGGACCCGCCGCTGAGCAAGTCGGCGGTTGGGCACCGGATTCGCCGCCTGCAGGCGCTGGCGGCCCGATACGGGGAAGGATACAATTAAAGGAGAATCATGTGACGTTTTGCACATGCAGGCGCCGCGACGCGCTGCTCGTGCCCCGGGGGAAGATGGATGGGAACTGAAACCAGGTCACCCGCAGTCACATCGGTCGCCGCGGTGTTCGAGCCAATCCGCAGCGATCTGGAGGGGGTCGAGGCCACCATCCGGCGGGCGCTGGACGGGCCGAACCCGCGCATCGTGGAACTGGGGTCCTACCTGCAGCAAGGCGGAGGCAAGCGGCTCCGACCCGCCCTCCTGCTACTTTCGGCCCGCAACTTCCACTACGACCGGGAGAGGCTCCTCCCGGTGGCGGCCGCCGTGGAGCTGATCCACATGGCCACCCTGGTGCACGACGACATCGTCGACGGCGCCACCTCGCGGCGGGGCCTGCCGACGGTGAACGTGCGTTGGGGAACGGGAACGGCGGTGCTGACGGGCGACTTCCTGTTCGCCCGGGCCTTTTCCCTGCTGGCCGCGGACCGTGACACCCGCATCGTGCAGGCCATGGCCGAGGCGGTGTACGAGATGTCGACCGGCGAGATCGAGCAGCAGGAGCAGCTGTTCGATCCGTCGACCGGCGAGGAAGGTTACTACCGCCGCATCTTCAAGAAGACAGCCCATTTCATCAGCCACTGCTGCCTGATGGGCGGGCTCATGGGCGGGGCGAGCGAGCGCCAGGTGGAGGCGCTGCGCCGCTATGGCTACGGCATCGGCATGGGCTTTCAGGTCATCGACGACATCCTGGACCTCACGGGCGACCCTGCGGTGCTGGGCAAGCCCCGCGGCACCGACCTGCGCAGCGGCGTCCTCACCCTGCCGGTGCTGTACGCGCTGGAGCGCGAGCCCCAGCCCTGGATGCTGGAGCGGCTGGCAGCCCGCAGCTTCGACGACGCCGCCATCGAGCGGGTTGTCGAGTGGGTGGAACGCTCCGGCGGCATCGCTTACGCGCGCCAGCAAGCCGAGCACTTCATCGCCGGCGCGCTGGCGGCGCTGGACGAACTCGAGGGCGCGCCGATGCAGCCGTACCTGCGCGCCCTGGCCCGGTTCATCCTGGAACGCACGCACTGACGTCGCGAGCCGGGGCCGCGGGTGGGCCGGAAGGCCGGGACACCCGGCGCGGCGCCGGCCCGCGGCGCGGGCGGCGGGCGGCGGAACGGGGGCGTGATGGTGACCGCGCACCGGGAGGAACAACCGAGGACCGGTGCCGCCGCCCGGGATCCGGCAGCGAGCGGTACCGGCCGCATACCCGACGTGGCCATCCGCCGGCTTCCGGTCTACCTGCGGGCTCTCACGGAACTTTACGCGGAAGACCACGACATCGTCTCCTCCGCAGACCTGGCGGCACGTACCGGCTACTCGTCCGAGCAAATCCGCAAGGACCTGGCCTATTTCGGCGCTTTCGGCAAGCGCGGGGTAGGCTATCGGACGGCCGTTTTGATCGAGCGGCTGCGCTCCATCCTCGGGCTCGATCGCCAGGTTTCCATCGCCCTGGTGGGCGCGGGTCACCTGGGCACCGCCCTGGCCCGCTACAACCTCACGCGCCACCGGGACGTGCGGATCGCCGCCATCTTCGACCAGGACCCGGAGCGGGTTGGGCAGACCATTGAGGGGGTCGTGATCGAACCCGCCGAGCGGATGGAGGAGGTCATCCGGGCCGCGGGCATCCGGCTGGCCGTCATTGCCGTTCCCGCCCAGGCGGCGCAGGACGTGGCCCAGCGGCTGGTGAAGGCGGGAGTCGAAGCCATCCTCAATTTCGCCCCAGTGAAGCTCCAGGTGCCGCCGGGCGTCGTGGTACAGAACATCGACCTGACGCTGGAACTGCAGAGCCTGGCCTATTACACGCGCGAGCGCCCCGTCACGGGCTGAGGGAGGCATCCGGTGCGGCCCGCCGTCACCGGCAGCGCTGCGGGGAAGCCGTACGGAGGGGAGGCACGAGGTGCCGCTGCCCGCGTTCCTCTACAACATGACGTGGGTCGATTGGCTGCTCTCGCTGATCGACATCGCCCTGGTGGCCTACTTGTTCTACCGGTTCTTCCTGCTGATCCGCGGCACGCGGGCCGTTCCCATCCTGAGCGGCATCCTCGTCCTCGTCGTGTTCACCACCATCAGCGGCTGGCTGCGGCTCGATACGATCCACTGGCTCCTGCGCCAGGCGCAACTGGCGCTGATCGTGGCGCTGCCCATCGTGTTCCAGCCCGAACTGCGGCGGGCCCTCGAGCAGCTGGGACGCGGGCGGTTTTTCGCGCGTCCGCTGTTCGCCCTGCCCGAGCAGGACGTAGAGCGGATGATCGATGAGGTGGTCAAGGCCGTCGAGCAACTCTCCCGCAACAACGTGGGTGCCATCATCGTCATCGAGCGGGAGACGGGGCTGAACGAGATCATCGAGACGGGCATCGTCATCGACGGCATCGTCTCCGCGCCCTTCCTGGTCAACCTGTTCATCCCCAACACGCCGCTCCACGACGGGGCGGTGATCATCCGCGGCAACCGGGTCATGGCCGCGGGTACCTTTCTCCCCCTGACGGAGGAGGCGGGCCCGGGGGTCGAGCTGGGAAGTCGCCACCGGGCCGCGCTGGGCATCAGCGAGCACTCCGACGCCGTGGCCGTCGTGGTCTCGGAGGAAACCGGGCGCGTGTCGCTGGCCCACTCAGGCAAGCTGATTCGCAACCTGGATGAGTCCACGCTCAAGGAGCTCCTGCAATCGTTGCTGGCGACCGAGGAAAACCAGGGCCTGTGGTGGTGGCCGCGGGGGTCGGCGTGATGGATCGGCTGTTCGAGAACGAAACCCACCTCCGAATCCTGTCCGTCTTGCTGGCCGTGGCGCTCTGGTTCGGCGTGATGAGCAGCCAGAACCCCGACCAGGCCAGGACGGTGTACGGCGTCGAACTCGTCATCGAAGGGCTCGACCCGAGTCTGGCCGTTCACTCCGTCCAGCCCCGGACGGTGGACGTCACCTTTAGCGGCCCGCCGGACTTCCTGCAGGCCCTGTCCATGGACGACATCCGGGCCACGGTGGATTTGAGCGGGGCGGGACCCGGAGAGATCACGCGGCCGATCACCGTGATTCCCGTCAGCGGGCGGCTGCGGGTGCTCAGGATCAGTCCCCAGTACGTCACGGTGCGCGTCGAGCAGCGGCTGGAGAAGACCGTGCCGGTCGAGTTGCAGACCCGCGGCCAGCCGCTGGCCGACTACGTCATCGAGAACCCCACGGTATCGGCGGAACAGGCCACGGTCAGCGGCGCCCGGAGCCTGGTGGACCGGGTGGACCACGTGGTCGCCGACGTGTCGGTGGCGGGTATCCAGAGCACCATCGCGCACTCGGTGCCACTCCTGCCCGTGGACGCCAGCGGGCGCCCTGTGGAGACGGACTTCCCGCAGGCGCTGGTCATCGAGCCGGCCACGGTGCAGGTCACGGTGCCCGTGGTCTACATGCCGCGCAAGGACGTGCCCGTGCAGGCGCGGCTGCAGGGGCAGCCGGCGCAAGGGTTCGAGATCGGGAACATCGAGATCGAGCCCGCGGAGGTCACGGTGCGGGCGCGGGACGAGGACCTCCTGGCCGAATTGGAGTTCCTGCAGACCGAATCCATTGATATCGAGGGCCTCGACCACACCGTGACGCGGGAGGCGGGGCTGGCCCTGCCCGACGGGGTGATCACGGCCGACGGCCGGCGCACCGTGCGGGTGACCGTGGAGGTCCGGCCCGCCCGCGGCGGGCAAGGTTCGGCGGGCAGCGGGCAGGGGGGTGCGGGCTAGCCTGGCAAGAGGACGGCCCGCCGCGCGGGTTTACCTCGCGGGTGCGCCGGGTGCAGCCCTGCCGGCCGGAACCGGGCGGAAGCGATTTGCAGACGGTTTGGGAGGAAGGTCATGGGACGGCTCTTTGGAACCGACGGAGTGCGCGGCGTAGCGAATGACGACCTGAGCCCGGAGCTGGCGCTGCGCCTGGGCCGCGCGGCGGCAGCGGTCCTGGCCCAGGCCGCGGGCGGCCGGCCCCGGGTCCTGATGGGGCGCGACACGCGGGCATCCGGCGACCTGCTGGAGGCCGCCCTGGCGGCGGGCCTGATGTCCGCCGGAGCGGACGTGGTGCCTCTGGGTGTCATCACAACCCCCGGCGTCGCCTTCCTGACCGCCCAGCTGGGGGCCACGGCGGGGGCGGTGATCTCCGCCAGTCACAACCCGCCTGAATACAACGGCATCAAGTTCTTCAGCGCCGAGGGCCGCAAGCTGCCCGACGCCCTGGAGGAAGAGATCGAGAGCCTCATCGCCGCCGAGCCGAGCGCCGGCGCGGGCGCGGGCCTGCCGGCGCCGGTGGGCGGGGCGGTGGGCCGGCGGCAGCCGGAAGCCGCGGCGGCGGAGCGTTACATTGAGCACCTGCGCTCCGTCGTGCGGTCCGACCTGCGCGGCCTGCGTGTGGTCGTCGACTGCGCCCACGGTGCCGCCTACCGGCTGGCGCCGGAGGTGTGGCGGCGCCTGGGCGTCCGGCTGACGGTACTCAACGACCGGCCCGACGGCACCAACATCAACGTGGACTGTGGCTCCACGTCCCCGGAGAAGCTGGCGGAGGCGGTGGTGCGGGAAGGGGCGGACCTGGGCGTCGCCTACGATGGTGACGGCGACCGGGTGATCGCCGTGGATGAACGCGGCCGGGTCGTCGACGGCGACGCCATCCTGGCGGTGCTGGCCCGTGACCTGCTGGCACGCGATGCCCTGCCCCACCGGACCGTGGTCGCCACCGTGATGAGCAACCTGGGCCTGGAACGGGCCCTGGCGGCCGCCGGGGCGCGGCTGGTGCGGACGAAGGTGGGCGACCGCTACGTGTTCGAAGCCATGGAGGCGGGGGGTTACGTGCTGGGCGGCGAGCAGTCGGGGCACATCATCCTGCGCCAGTATGCGCAAACGGGGGATGGCATCCTGACCGGCCTCGTGCTCGCCGACGTGATGGTGCGGAGCGGCAAGCCGCTCTCGGAGCTGGCCTCGGTGGTCCAGCCCGTGCCCCAGGTGCTGGTCAACGTGCGGGTCGCCCGCAAGGACGGGTGGGAACAGGAGCCCGCCATCCGCACCGCCATCCGCCGGGCCGAGGAGCGGCTCGGTGACGCCGGCCGCGTGCTGGTGCGCGCGTCGGGTACCGAGCCGCTGATCCGTGTCATGGTCGAAGGGGATGACGAGGCGCTGGTGCGCGAGCTGGCCGGGGAGATCGCCGGCGCCGTGCGGCACGCCCTGGGTACCGGTTGACAGTGCCGCCCTGCCGGTGCATAGAATGGGGTGCTGTGATGCCTGACATGGGACATCCCGGAAGGAGGTGCAGAAACAGGGGAGGCGCGTGAGAACAGGCACTGAGCAAGGCCATGCGACCCGGGCACGACACTGCGGCCGGGCAGGCGCGGGCAGGAAAGGCGAGGGCCGGCGGTCAGCCAGCAACCGGAAAGCGAAGGTGGTCGCTTCGCTAGCGCCAGGACTCGTCGCCCCCGGTGGCGGCGAGTTGACGAGGATGGGGTGTATCGAGGTTTCGGCGGATCACCCCACGGTTGGCCACGACCGTGAGCGGCCCGGCAAATCCCGGGAGCGATCCCGGGGACAACACGGGCCAGGTGGCCTGACCCTCCGCTTCTCGCATTTCCCTTGACCCGCCTGCCGGGTGCCCTCCAGGGGCATTCCGGCAACGGGGGCCCGCCACGGCAACTTGCCTGGGATCGGCCATTCCCGGTTACACCACGCGCGGCGTGGCCCTTGCCCCGCTGCAGGGGCGCCTTTGCCACGCCCGGCCGGACGTTCGCCCATGGTGGTCATGGGGCGGGGAGGGGACGTTGTGTGTCGTTCCCAGTGGCCCCGCCGCGCGTCTCCCGCCGCGACGCGGAATAGCGGCGCTCGTTCGCAGGGCGGGGCGGCGTGCCGCGCCTTTTGGGGGAATGCTGTGGGCGGTCCTGGGTGCGGTGTACCGGGTGTAGGGATGCGCCCGCGAGTTCACGGTGTGGCGCGACGGGTACCGAGAGCGGCGCGAGGGGTAGCGAGCAAGGGAGGTCCGTACCAGGATGTGCGGGATCGTCGGTTACGTTGGACCCAAGCAGGCCGTTCCCATCCTGATTCGCGGGCTGCGTGCCCTCGAATATCGCGGTTATGATTCGGCGGGCATCGCTGTCGGCTACAACGGCACGGTGGACGTACGCAAGCGGGTAGGCCGGATCGACGCCCTCCAGGAACTGCTGGACCGGCGACCGCTGCGCGGGACGGCCGGTATCGGCCACACCCGCTGGGCCACCCACGGGCGACCGTCGGATGAGAACGCCCATCCCCACACCGACTGCACGTCCGCCTTCGTGGTGGTGCACAACGGGATCATCGAGAACTACGCGGAACTGCGCGATGAGCTCAAGGCCCAGGGGCACCGGTTCGCCTCCGAGACCGACACGGAAGTCGTGGCCCACTTGCTGGAAGAGATGTACGATGGCGACCTGGCCGGCACCGTCCGCCGGGTGGCGGCCCGCCTGCAGGGTGCCTACGCCCTGGCCGTCATGACCAGGCTGGAGCCGGGGAAGATCGTGGCGGTCAAGCAGGCCTCACCCCTGATCATCGGCCTGGGCGAGGGCGAGAATTTCCTCGCCTCCGACATCCCGGCGTTGCTGCCCCACACGCGCCGGGTCATCCCGCTGGAAGAAGGCGAGATGGCGGTTCTGACGCGGGATCGCGTCGAGCTCATGAAGCTCGACGGGACGCCGGTGCGGCGGGAACCCATGGTGGTGACCTGGGATCCCGGCCAGGCGGAGCGCGGCGGCTACGAGCACTTCATGCTCAAGGAGATCCACGAGCAGCCGCGGGCGGTCCGGGACACGCTGGCCGGCCGCATCAATCGCGCCGGCGACGGCGTGGTCCTGGACAGCGTCCGCTTCGAGCCGGACTGGGTGCGCGGCCTGAAGAGCGTATACCTGGTCGCCTGCGGCACGGCCTATCACGCCGGCCTGGTCGGCGGCCGGCTCATCGAGCGGCTGGCCGGCATCCCGGCCTGGACGGAGCTCGCCTCGGAGTTCCGCTATCGGGAGCCCCTGGTGGATGAAAAGACGCTGTTCGTGGCCATCAGCCAGTCCGGCGAGACGGCCGACACGCTGGCCGCCATGCGGGAGGCGCGGCGGCGCGGCGCCCGGATCCTGGCCATCACCAACGTGGTGGGCAGCTCGGTGGCCCGCGAGGCCGACGACGTGGTCTACACCTGGGCCGGACCCGAGATCGCCGTGGCCTCCACCAAGGCGTACACCACCCAGATCGTGGCCCTGACCCTGCTGGCCATCCACCTGGCCGAGATCACGGGCCACACCGGGCCGCTGGGGCGGCGCAACCTCATCGAGGCCCTGCGGCAGTTGCCCGAGGCGGTGGAGGCCGCTCTGGCCGTGGAGGAAGAGGTGCGCGCCATCGGCGAGCTGGCCCGCGACTGGCGGGACGCCTTCTTCATCGGCCGCGGGCTCGACTACTTCACGGCCCTGGAGGGCCAGCTGAAGCTGAAGGAGATTTCCTACATCCACGCCGAGGCCTACGCCGCCGGTGAGCTCAAGCACGGGACGCTGGCGCTGATCGAGCAGGGCACGCCGGTGGTCGCGCTGGTCACCCAGCCCGACCTGCGGGAGAAGATGATCAGCAACATCGAGGAGGTGCGGGCGCGGGGCGCCGAGGTCTTCGCCGTCGTCCGCCGCGACCTGAGCGGGATCGACCGCTACGCCCGCCAGACGCTGCGGCTGCCGGTGGTCCACCCGCTGCTGATGCCCGCGGTGGCGGCGGTGCCCCTGCAGCTGCTGGCCTATTACGCCGCGGTGGCCCGCGGCACCGACGTCGACAAGCCGCGGAACCTGGCCAAGAGCGTCACGGTGGAGTGAACCGGGCGGACCGGCGGTGGGCCGGCATCCCGGCCGGACGAACGCGAGGCCCCGGGCGCCCATTCCCGGGCACCCATTCCCGGAGATGAAGGAGAGAGCGGCGCGCCCCTAGCGGGCGCGCCGCTTCTCACCGGCGCGATTTCTCATCCAGAGGAGCCGCTCATACGGAGCAGCCACTTAGAGCAGTCACTGGAAGGAAGCGGCGGCCAGACCCGTGACGGCTCCGGCCAGGATCAGCCACGCCGAATTGAGCCGCGTGCGTGCCAGCACCACGAGGGCGCCCACGAACAGCAACGCCGCCAGCCCGTCTACCAGCGCCTGGCGGGCCAGCTGCAGGGTGACCCCGGCCATGAGGGCCAGAGAGGCCGCGTTGAGCCCGTCCAGCAGGTCCGACGTCAGCGTCGAGCGGCGGAGGCGGTCCGCCAGCGGCCGGATGGCGGCTACGAACAGGAAAGAGGGCAGGAAGATCCCCACCGTAGCCGCCGCGGCCCCCGCCCAGCCACCCGTCAGGTAGCCCACGAAAGTGGCCGTGGTGAACACCGGCCCGGGC
>DATCKH010000095.1:0-8749 GCA_036562425.1 Thermaerobacter sp.
TGCTACTTTACACTTGCAACCGGGCTCGACACCCGGTCCGGTTGCGGAACCGATGCGCGGATGTTTCCGCTGTCGGTACACCCCTCTCGCGGGCGGCCGCACCGCCCCGTGACGCATCCCCCAGACACAACAAGCCTCCTCGCGGAGGCTTGTTGTGTTTCTATTTTGCTTTTCCCCCGGGAAGCTTCAGAGAATACCCTCCAGCCGCAGCAGGAGGTACATGGCCGACACGCCGCTGACGAAGGCCAGCGCAAACCCCCACTCCGCGTGGGGGTTGTCGCCATGAGCGCCCGGCAGCAGCCGGCCCCCCAGCAGGCCGGCCAGGAGCAGGCCCGCCGCGCCCGCCCGCAGGACGCTGGTCCAGGGGGCAAAGCCGGAAGCGGGGACGAGGGGCGCCATCACCACCGCCGGCCCGCCGCCCAGGACCATGGCCCAGCCCAGTTCCCGCCGGGACGGCAGGTGCCCCTCAGTCAGCAACAGCCCCACCCCCCAGCCGGCGGCCAGCTGGCGCAGGGCCAGCGCCACGGCGACCAGCGGGTGGAGCCCGCCAGAGGCCAGCGCCGCCGGCAGCGCCCAGCTGTCCGCCGCGCCGTGCAATCCCAGCGCGGCCACCCAGGTCCACGCCGACCGGCGTACCGGTGGGATGGCCGTGCGCAGGTGGCCCACATAGGCCGGCACCAGGAGGCCGGTGAGAAACGCGGCCAGGTACACGAGGCTCTCCGTCCAGCCGGCCAGGTCCAGCCCCAGGTTGAGGGTCAGACCGGCGTCACGGAACAGGAGGAACGTCAGCAGGCCCGCGGCGAGCCCGCGCCCCGCCGGCGGCCAGTCGGGGAGATGCCGCCACGCCCGCGCGACGGCCAGCCCCGCCGCGATGGGGACGAAATAGAGCAGGACCGCCAGCAGGCCCGCGGTGCTTCCCGGTAGGGTGGCATCCAGGACGTCCCGCAAGGAGCGATCTCCTCCAGCTTTTGCCGTCGCTTCATCATAACATAGCCGGGCCCGGCGCGGGCCGCCCCGGACGGCAGCGCACCCGGCCCCGCGGTTTCCATCCCCTCGCCGGAAAGGTAGAATCGGGGCGGAGGGGGGAACCCATGATTCACGTCTCTTCGCGCCTGGATGACGAGTTGTTCCGCAAGACGATCGAGGAGCTGGAGCGCCGCCGTGTCACCGGTACTCCCTTCGACCACATCGCCGGCGAGGCACCGGCCGGACAGATGGCACCAGGGGTGGCACGGTTGCAGGCGGCGCTGAAGGAGCGCTTCGGCGAGCCACGGGTCGACGACACGATCCCGGCGCCGAATTTCCGGTTCCTCTTCGAGCTGTCGCGCAACACCACATACATTGAGCTGGGCAGCAAGGACGGGCGCCACATCTACGTGGACTTCCTGACAACACCGCTATTCATGCGGTCCATTACGCCCAGCAAGGAGACGTGCCGCGCCCTGTGGCTGCCTCGCGAGGCCCAGGAGGCCCTGCGGGAGCTGAAGCGCATCGCCCTGGAGGCCGGCGCCCTGGATCGGCCCGCGGCGTGATCCGGCAGCTCGACCGGCCTTTACGGGGAGGATAGCGATGACCACCGACGTCACGCTGGGCATCGCCATCGCCGGCGGCCTGGCCTATTTCTTCTCACCCTGCGTGTGGCCCCTGTACCCGGCCTACCTGGCCTTTCTGGGGGGCTCGCCCGGGGATGTGACGGCAGGCGGGGGGCGCGCGCTGGCCACGCGCCTCGTCAATGCCTGCGGGTTCGTCCTGGGACTGGGACTGGTGTTCGTCTCCCTGGGCGCCACCCTGTCGGGCGCGGGGCAGCTCATCGCGTTCTACCGCCCCGTCCTGGAGAAGGTCGCCGGGCTCCTGATCGTGGTCTTCGGGTTGCAGATGCTGGGGTTGCTGCGCCTGGAAGTCCTCCAGCGTGAATGGCGCCTGCCGCTGCAGCCTGGGCGCCCCAGCTTCGCGGCGGGCGTGGTGATGGGTGCAGCCTTCGGTCTCGGCTGGACGCCCTGCGTGGGTCCCGTGCTGGCGTCCATCCTGCTTCTGGCCGGCCAGGCGGCCACGGTGCGCGAGGGAATGCTGCTGCTGGCCGCCTTCACGGCCGGTTTCGCGGTGCCCTTCCTGCTGCTGGCGGCCCTCATCGGCTGGGTGGGACCCCAGTGGCTGCGGGGCCGCGGGGCGGCGCTGGTACGGGTGCAGAAGGCCAGCGGCGCGCTGCTGGTGGTGCTGGGGCTGCTGGTGTTCTCCGGCCAGCTGGCGCGCATCTCGGCGTGGCTGTGGAACACCCTGTCCTGACCCCGTCATGCCCCTGACGGTCACGAGCCTGACACGAACCTGCAAGGGCCTGGCACGACACGAAGCTCAGGCACATGGCGCCACGAACCACAAACATGGAAGCGGGCCTTGCGACCCCGCCGGCCGGTGGGCACCGTGCCGTGCCGGGCATCGCCAAGGCCCGAAGGCGTGGTGTTCTTCCTTCGCTTCACACCCGCGGGGTCTGCTGGAAGGCGTCGGACCGGCCTGGCCAGGCCGTGGAGCCAAATGCCGGCGCGCCCGCCGCACCGCGGGTGATGTCTGCCGGAGGCAGCGTGCCGCCCCGCTGGGCCAGTTGCTGCTCCGCCAGGGCGATCATGCGGCGGACCATGTGGCCGCCGACCGCACCCGTCAGCCGGGTCGGCATGTCGCCCCAGTAGCCGTCGGGCGGGATCTGGATCCCCAGCTCCCGCGCCACCTCGTACTTGAACTGGTCGAGAGCCCGTGCCGCACCCGGGACCAGGTGCCGGTTACCCTGTTGTCCTCGCGCCAAGGTCTCTCACCTCCTCGCGGCGCCCGTGCTCCAAATTACCGCGACTGCCAGTCGTAATATGGTCCGTCTGTCGGCCGGTCACGCCGGCAAGTGCTGGCAGGCGGGGCGACCGGCCCATCGTGGTCCCCGCCGCACCCTTGACACGAACCGCCCCCAGCGCGAGATCTGTCAATATGTCATAATGCTGACGCGCCACCATGCGACATGCGCGGCCAAGCGGCGGCAGCCGGGACGTGCCGCGGCACGGCACCGGCCCGGCACCACACAGGCCGTCAGGGGAAGGGGTGGAACGGGGGATGGAGATCGAAATCCTGGGCGTGCCCATGGACCTGGGCAGCAGCCGGCGCGGTACGGACATGGGACCCAGCGCGATCCGCTATGCCCGCCTCACTGAGGCGCTGCGCCAGATCGGCCACACCGTGCACGACACCGGCAACCTCGAGGTGCCGGTGCCGGAGAGCCTGGACGCCGGCAACCCCCGCCTGAAGCACATCGAGGCCATCGAGCCCGCCTGGCGGCACCTGGCCGAGCGTGTCAGGCGGACCGCCGCCGCCGGTCGCGTTCCCCTGGTCCTGGGCGGTGACCACAGCCTGTCGGTGGGCACCGTGGCGGGGCTCCTGGCCGCCGGCTGGCACGATCTCGGCCTGCTCTGGTTCGATGCCCACGCCGATTTCAACGATTCCGAGACGACGCCGTCGGGCAACGTCCACGGCATGCCGGTCTCGTGCGTCGTGGGCCAGGCGGCGCCCGAGTTGCTGGCCCACACGCGCTGGATGGACCGCTACCTGCCGGCGGACCGGCTGGTCATGATCGGTTTACGGGACGTGGACCCCGGCGAGCGCCAGCGCTTGCGCCAGAGCGGCATCACCGTCTACACCATGCAACAGATCGACGAGCTGGGCATCGCCGAGGTAACCCGGCGCGCCCTGCAGCACCTGCGCGAGCACGGGGCGCGGCGGCTGTACGTCAGCTTCGACGTGGACGTGGTCGACCCGGACGTCGCCCCGGGTGTCGGGACGCCGGTGGTCGGCGGGCTGACGTACCGGGAGTCCCACCTGGCCATGGAGATCGTGGCCGAGTCCGGCCTCCTGGCAGGAATGGAGGTCGTGGAGGTCAATCCTATACGGGACGTGCTCAACCGGACGGCCGAGCTGGCGGTGGCCCTCATCGCCTCGGCCTTCGGCAAGCGGATCCTGTGAATGGACAAGACAAGGCGGGAGGAGGGATGGGCGTGAGCGACAAGGTGCGGGTACAAATCGAGTATTGCACCTCGTGAGGGTACCTGCCGAAAGCCGCCCGTGCGGCGGAAGAAATCCTGGCCGCGTATCCCGACCGGGTTGCGGCCGTGACCCTGGTGCCTTCCTCGGGCGGGCGCTTCATCGTGACGGTCGATGGGCGCCAGGTCTTCAACAAGGCCGAAACCGGCCGCTTCCCCGAGGAAGGCGAGGTCCGCCGGCGCCTGTCGGAAATGTTCTAAGCGCCGGCACGGCCGCCTTGCCACCCGGCCCGCGCGGCCAGCCAGAGGGGGCCGGTGACTACCGGCCCCCTCTCTCACTGGGTTCTTCCCGGTCTTTCTCTGGCTCGCCCTGGCCCCCTGGCCCCTGCTCCCCTGCCCCTGGCCCGGCCCCCGCCAGGCTCCGGATGATCTGGCGGTCCAGGGAGCTCATCGGTAGTTCCCCGACCCGGTCCAGGGCGACCCAGCGCACCTCCCAGCCGGCCTCTTCCGCCCCGGGACCCTCCGCCCTGATCTCCCCGGCGGCTCCCGTCCCACCGCCTTCGCCGCGCTCCGCCACGATCCCGGCACCGTCGCCGGTCACGGGCAGCGTGCCCGGCGGAGATGTCGCCGCCCCCGCGCCCTCCTTTGCCTCGCAGCCGGCCGGCCGGACGGCATACACCCGCAGGTGCCAGCGCCGGTGCGTGAATTCCCAGCGCGTCCGGGCCACGCAGTCGTCGACCCGCACCGGACGTCCCAGCACGCGGCCCAGGACCGCAGCCAGCCGCCGTCCCGCCTCGGACCATGACTCGGTCGACGCCCGCTCGGTGTAGGGAAGGGCCCACAGGCCCGCCAGCAAGCCCTGCGGGGGCCGGCGGACCAGGGCCAGTCGCCCCGCCTCCAGGCACCAGGCCACGGCGAAGTACTGTTCCCGCACGGCAGCACGCCGTCCCCGGCGGGGCAGCTCGTGCTGGCACCCGGCGGCCCGCGCGGCGCAGAGGACGGCGACCGGGCACGCTGCGCAAGCCGGTTCCCGGGGCGTGCAGACCCTCGCTCCCAGTTCCATGATCGCCTGGTTCACGTCTCCGGGCCGCGGGCCGGCCACCAGGCGCCCGGCCCATTCCCGGATGGCACGGCGTCCCGGCGCCCGGGACAGGTCCTCTTCGACCCCGAACAGGCGAGCCAGGACTCGCTCCGCATTCCCGTCGACGGCGGCCACCGGCCGGTCGAAGGCGATGCTCAGGACCGCGCCCGCCGTGTACTCGCCAATCCCGGGCAGGGCGATCAGCGCCTCCCAATCACCCGGCACCTGGCCTCCATGCCGCTCGACGATGAGGCGGGCGGCCCGCCAGAGGTTGCGGGCGCGACCGTAGTACCCCAACCCCTGCCAGGACTGCAAGACATCGGCCTCCGCGGCGGCCGCCAGCCGCTCGACCGTGGGGAAGCGCTCGAGAAAGCGCTCGTAGTAGGGCAGCGCGGTCTCCACCCGCGTCTGCTGGAGCATGATCTCCGAAACCAGGATCGCGTACGGATCCCGGGTGCGACGCCAGGGAAGCTCCCGGCGACAGCGATCATACCAGTGAAGTAAGCGGGACCGGACCTCGGCGGGGTCCGGTCCCCGGAGCGAAGCGCCTTGCATGGCTCATCCCCTGGGAAGCTGGCTTATGGAATTGCTGCAAGTCTTTGTCCTGACCCTACTGGTGCTCCTGGCGGCCCGTACCTTCGTGGCCGAGTCCTTCGTGGTGCGGGGGCACTCCATGGAACCCACCGTGCACCACGGTGAGCGGGTGCTGGTGGTCAAGGTCATCTACCGGTGGCGCCCGCCCCGGCCGGGGGACATCGTGGTGTTCCGGCCGCCCGGCCGGCCCGGCAGCGAGTACATCAAGCGGGTGGTGGCCGTCTCCGGTTCCACGGTGGGCCTGGCCCGGGGCCGCGTCTACCGGGACGGGCTCCCCGTGCCCGAGCCCTACGTCGCCTTCGAGGACCGCTCGGACCTGCCCGCGGCCAGCGTTCCGCCCGGTGCCGTGTTCGTGCTGGGTGACAACCGCCCGGGTAGTGACGACAGCCGCTTCTTCGGCCCAGTACCGCTGGAGCGGGTGGACGGCAGGGCCGTCATGGTTTACTGGCCGCTCTGGAAGGCCCGCTGGCTGCACTGAATCGGGCTGGCTGCACTGAACCGGGTGCGAAGACTGCGTGGACCCCGGCCGGCGATCCGGGCCCTTCGCCCCCGGCACCCCGGCATGACCTCACAGGGCGCCGTAGCTACCGAAGCGCCGGCGGCGACCGGCGTCGCGGACTCCCAGCGTACCGGCGGCCAGGGCCAGCAGCAGCCCGGCGAGCCACAGCGCCCGCGCCCGGAACAGTCCCACCAGAAGCGCGGGCCCCTGTGCATTCCCCGCCAGTGAGGCCGCGGCCTGGTCCGTCCCCACCAGCAGCGCCAGGGCGGCAAGGACCGCCCAGATGAGACCCACGAACAGGCGGAACCACGGCCGCCACGCCTGCACCAGCTGCTGCCACCCGCAGCCCAGCATCCCGTACACGCCGGCGGCCCCCCACAGGGTGAGGGCCGCGGCGGGCCAGGCCAGCTGGGGAAACGTCTCGGGGAAGGGCTGGCCCGGAAGCACGACCCGCATCGCCGCCAGCCCTCCCAGCCACATGGCGACATACAGCAAGAGGCGAAGGATCACCGCCACACGCTCACATCCTTTCGTGGCCCCGTCGTGATCCGGGCGGGAGCCCGATGACGCAGGGGCAACATCCCACCCCCGCTACCGGCGCGGGCGGTCACGTGCTTGCGCATTCTGTCGGTTCTGCTCGAATTCCTGCCTGGCGCCGCTGTGGCAGGCGGGGCAGACCCGGTACCCGGGCCGGTGGGCACGGTTGTTCCCCCGCCCACCTCCGTGCTGCAATCTGTCGAAAATTGTCGCACACGACCTCGTCCATCCGTCTTTTTTCGACGGAGGAACGCTGGAAAAATCGACGAACTCCACCATCAACACACAGGCGGGCGACCGGCGGCCACCCTGCGCCGCCCCGGCGAGGCCCATCGCCGGGATGCCGGCCGCCGGCCGTCCCGGCAAAAGGAGGGATGATCTGGTGCGAGCATGGCTTGGTGGCAACGGCCGGCGCGGCCTGGCAGCTGCCCTCACCGCCGTCCTGCTGGCCGTCACCTTCTGGGCGGGTCCCGCCACCGTCACCGCGGCCGCCCCGGAGGCGTCACCGCACCCGCTGGACATCGGGCCGGAGGTGCGGGACAAGGTCCTGCCCATCGACCCCAAGAGCGCGGCCAGCATCCAGGCCGGCCGGCGCGGGATGGGCGTGATGGCTGCGCAGTCCAATCACTACGACCCCGTGCCGGGTACCGAGCGGCTGTTCCTCGGGCTCGATTACGTGGCGGGCGGGTACTACTTCAAGCCGTTCGTCCTCCGCGGCGTCAGCGAGAACGCGGAAGTGTGGGTGGCCAAGGACCTTTCCTTCCCCGAAGGGGACCCGCGCAACGACCGCATCGAGGTCACGGACGAGCAGGTGCAGTACTTGCTCCAGGAGTACGAGTCCAACATCCGGCCCAAGGAGCGGGAGTTCTTCGGCGCCTGGGACGAACACGACGGCTCGCAGTCGCTCCTGGTCGAGTGGGGATACGTCCCGGAGGGATACTACCAGTCCTCCGACGGCAAGGGCCGTGAGATCATCCTGGTCGACAACATCAAGGACCAGAACTACACCGACCCGACCTACCCCTCCTATGTGGCGGGTTTCTACTCCTCCGCCTTCGAGCTCTACTTCGACCGCAACATCGTGACCATCGACAACTTCGACTGGGCGCAACGGCTGGGCCCCAACGACGCGCCGTGGCGCCGTGACCCGAGCACCGGGCGCCCGTACCTGTACGAGGGAACCCTGGCCCACGAGCTGCAACACCTGATCCACGACGACTACGACCCGGACGAAGACAACTTCATCAACGAGGGCATGTCCGATTTCGCCGAGTTCCTGGTCGGGTACGGGCATCCCGACGGGCACGTCTCCTTCTACCTGGACAACCCGGAGAACTCCCTCACCGGCTGGAGCGACCAGGGTGACCGGAAGATCCTGGCCGACTACGGCCTGGCCTACCTCTTCATCCTGTACCTGCACGACCACTTCGGCGGCGGGCCCTTCCTGCAGGCGCTGGTGGCCGAACCGGCCAACGGCAGCCAGGGCGTCGACCGCGTGCTGGCGGCCTTCGGCCACAAGGAGCGGTTCATCGACGTCTACCGTGACTTCAACGTGGCCCTGCTGGCCGACGGCTTCGAACGCGCTCCGGAGCGCTATCAGTTCCGCAGCATCGACCTGCGGCAGTTCGGCAGCAAGGGCGGCCTCAACCTGGACGCCGAAACCTTCGGCGACGGCCAGGTGCCCGGCTGGGGCACGGACTTCATGACGGTCTGGCGCAAGGGCGACGCCCCGGTCAAGGAGGTCCGATTCAACGGCCTCGACTACCTGCCCACGCCCTGGAGCGTGGTGGACGCCCCGGCGGGCGGTGACGGCAAGGCGCTGTGGAGCGGCACCGGCAACCTGCTGGACAACTGGCTGGTGTTGCCCGCGGATCTGACGGGCGCCTCCACGGCCACGCTGTCCTTCGACCACTACTACGACATCGAGGAAGCCTGGGACTACGGCTTCGTGCAGGTCTCCACCGACGGCGGCAAGACGTGGCAGAGCCTGGCCAACGAGAACACCACGGACGTCCTGGACCCCAACGC